>CALVAE010000043.1 GCA_944325465.1 uncultured Bacteroidales bacterium
TTTACCGGTCATTGATTGCCTGCAAGGTTCCCGTAGAAATGCACATCTTCCCGTACGGAGGACACGGTTGGGGTTTCTCGTCTGAAAGATACGTAGGGAAGGGCAAGGACGGATTCGGTTACGCCCGTGAAGAATTCTACTCCTCACTGGAGCGCTGGCTCGAAGCCCAGAGAAACAGATAAAACGGTCAACCGAGCAGATCATCCAGCAAGGCCGTCAGGACCCTTGACAGAGGATGGTCCGCAGGAAGGACATCAAACCTGAAGACCAGGCAGCCTGCCTGACGTGAGGGCGCGGATATTATGCTGATATCTGCGCCCTCCGCCGTATCAGTGACTTCAAAGGTCCGTCCGGGATACAGGAGCGACAAAGTCCGGATCAGATCCCCCATCAGATAGTCTCTGACCACCGGGACGGGATAGATGCGGTAAGCCGCACCTTCGGGAAGTCCGGCCTGGAAAACAGCCTCCACCGCTCCGAAGGCTCCGGCTATCCGGCTGGCATATCTGTAGAAGATTTCTCCCTGAGGTGTCGGCAGGACCTTGCCTCCGGACCTTGCAAACAGGGTCATTCCAAGACTTTTTTCAAGTTCTGATATGTTCTGGCTTACGGCCGGCTGGGTAATGCCGAGAATCTCGGCAGCCCTGGTAAAACCACCTGCCGCATATACCGTTCCGAATACTTTCAACCTGAAATCTTCCATAGTCCGCTTATCATGTCTTTACAAAGTTATAAATAATTTCTACCTTTGTATGATTTGGCCCGGTTTTTATGGGATTCCGGTGCCGGCTACGCAGCAACGGATGCGCGGCTGCAAGTTGAAGATTATATTGGTTTATTAATATTATTATGAAACGTATCTTTACTTTTTTCGCTGCCCTCTTTGCGGTAATCCTGACATTTGCGCAGGCGCCGCAGATACAGCAGCTGCCCAATGACCCGGCGGTCCGGAAAGGCCGGCTGGAAAACGGTCTTACCTATTATATCAGGCACAATGCCAAACCGGAAGGCAGGGCGGAATTCTATCTTGCCACCAACGTCGGAGCAATCCAGGAAACGCCGGACCAGGACGGACTGGCCCACTTCCTTGAGCACATGTGCTTCAACGGAACAAAGAATTTCCCGGACAAGCAGATTCTGGACTATCTCCAGAGCATAGGCGCCGAGTTCGGCCGGAATATCAACGCCGCCACGGGCGTGGAGCAGACTACCTACATGCTTAACAACATCCCGGTATCAAGGACAAGCATCGTGGACTCCTGTCTGATGATAATCCGCGACTATTCCCACTATGTCACCTGCGATCCCGCTGAAATCGACAAGGAAAGAGGGGTCATCATAGAGGAGAAGAGATCAAGGAACAACGCCTCATGGAGAATGAGGGAAAAATCCCTGCCTTACTATTTCGGTGACTCGAAGTATGCTACCTGCACCCTGATAGGAAGCCAGGAAAACCTTGAAACATTCAAGCCGGAAAGCCTCGTGAATTTCTACCATACGTGGTACAGGCCCGATCTTCAGGCTGTCATAGTTGTCGGGGACATCGATACCGACTATGTGGAAGGGAAGATAAAGGAACTGTTCGGCAGCATCCCTGCAGCAGAGAATCCGAAACCGAAGGTCATGCCTGTCATTCCTGACAACAGGGAACCGCTCATAGGAATCATCACCGACCCTGAAGCGACTTCCACATCAGTGGAAATGCTCTGGAAAAGTCCGTCCAGACCGGAAGAACTCAACAGTACGGATGCAGGAATGTTCCTCGACCTGATCGATACCTACATATCGATAATAATGAGCGAGAGATTCAATGACATCACCTCCAGGCCTGACGCTCCGTTCATGGGAGCCAGCCTCGGCACAGGCAATCTTTGTGAGACCTGCCAGGCCACGATGGGCTCGATAGCATGCAAGGACGGTGAAGCGATTCCGGCTTTCAAGGCATTCCTGAAAGAAGTCAGGAAAATGAAGACATACGGTTTTACCGAAGGGGAAGTCTCCCGCGCCAAGGACAATATCATAAGGGCTTTCGAAATGCTGGCAGACGGTGCGGACTCCAGGAACAATGCGGATTTCATAGATGAATATACGGCCAACTTCTTCGATAACGAGGCCTACATGGAACCGAAGACCGCATACGAGTATGCCAAGACCTTCTGCGAACAGATCAATTCAGAACTGCTTAACAGCGTCGCAGCCCAGATGGCTCCCGACACGAACCTCGTAATAGTATATAAGGCTCCGGAGAAAGAGGGTCTCGTGCAGCCTACCGAAGCGGACTTCCTCAATGCCATGGCGGAAGTGGAAGCATCAGAGATAGAAGCCAACAAGGAGGAGAGCATCAACGAACCTCTTCTCGATGCCGGGGCTCTGAAAGGTGCCAAGGTAAAAAAGGAAACGTCCACAATCTACGGTGCGACAGAATGGACACTGAAGAACGGAGTAAAGGTAGTCGTATTGCCTACGGACTTCGAGAAGGACCAGGTAATCATCCAACTGGTCAAGGACGGAGGACTGAGTCTGGTGGCGACAGAGGATCTGCCGTCATTTGAAGACAATATCATCACCCTCTTCAACAGGAACAGCGGACTTTCCAAATTCCCAGGCACAACCCTGTCAAAGATGCTTGCCGGCAAGTCAGCCAGTGTGACGACATCATACGGCAATATCAGACACGGCATTATCGCCACCGGTTCTCCCAAGGACCTCGAAACGGCCTTCCAGCTTCTGTATCTGCAGTTTACCGATCCGAGATTTGATCTCGACGAGTATATGATAGGCATCGAACAGATCAAGGCCCTGCTTCCTAATCTGGAAACCCAGCCGAACTTCATATTCCAGAACAGGATGAATGACGTCCTGTATGGAGACAATCCGAGAAACATAACCATCTCGGAAGAAATCGTTGAAAAGGCATCTCTGGAAACCATAGAGAGGGTCTACAGGGAACAGTTCTTCAAGGACGCTGCAGGAGCAAAGGTATATATCGTGGGTAATGTCGACATGGAAACCCTGAAACCGATGGTTGAAAAATATATCGGTTCCCTGCCTAAGGGAAAGAAAGCATCCGAATGGGTGGACAACATCCCGAGAATCTCCAAAGGCAGGATAGAGGATGTATTCACCGCTGATATGGAGACGCCTATGAATACCGTACTGCAGGTATGGACCGGATATATCCCGTACAGTGTCAGGAATACCGTCATGCTGGATGCCGCATCCTACATTCTTGACATGGTGTACACTACTACCCTGAGGGAAGAGGAAGGGGGAACATACGGAGCATCCGCAAGCATGGGTATGCAGAGGATTCCTGAAAACAGGGCCCTCATCCAGGTCTACTTCAACACCAATCCGCAGCAGTCGGACAATCTGCGCGAACTTGCCGTCAAGGGTCTGAAGGATCTTGCGTACGAAGGACCGACAGAGGAACAGATTGCTATGACCATCGAGAACTTCAAGAAGAAAATTCCTGAAGCACGTATAAGCAATACCTACTGGATGAGCAACATACAGAACTGGTACAATTACGATGAAGACTATGATGCCCTGTATGAAGCAGCCGTAAACGAAATCAATGCAGAGAATATCAAGGCTGTGCTCCAAAGCATCCTGGAACAGGGAAACTTCATTGAAATCGTCATGGGTCCGGAGAAGCAGGAATAATACCTGCCACAGACCTGTACAGAATCGAAAGAGGCCGGCTCAAGTGATTTTGAGCCGGCCTTGATTTTTGTGCTGCGTAAGGATTATGCTTCAGGAGCGATTGCGCCCATAGGGCATACATCCGCACAAGTACCGCAGTCAACGCAAAGAGACGGATCGATCTTATAGATATCTCCCTCTGAAATCGCCCCCTGAGGGCATTCATTGATACAAGTACCGCATGCTACGCAGTCTTCAGAAATTTTGTAAGCCATAATTTATACCTTTAAATGTTAATGTGTTGCAAAATATCCTGCAAATTTAAAGATATATTTGAATATTCAAAAAGGTTTTCCGACAACTTTATTCCGACAGATCCAGGACCCTGATATTACGGAATCTGATTCCGGGACCATGGCCGCAGAAACTGATATATCCTTTCTCGTTGAACATTCCCGGATGATTCCTGTGGTCCACCGTATAAGGATTGTAATCGCTTCCGTCCGGCGCAACATTATGCCCCTTGCAGGCCTTGCGGAGATCCGTATCGAGAATCACCTCTCCGTTAAGGGTCACGGTGATATGGTCTCCCACGACCTTGATTTCCTCCTGGTTCCACGTGCCGAGAGGCTTATGGACAATACGTTTCGCCGGAACTATGCCGTATGCGGAACCGTGGACCTGATAGATGTTAAGATCCTTGTATATCGGATCGTCATGATCCAGTATCTGGCATTCGCACATTCCCCAATACGCCGCATCCACATCCTTTGGAGTCCTTATACCTACACCGTTGTTCACTCCAGGCCTCTCGAAACAGAACTCGAAACGAAGGACAAAATCCCTGTACTCCTTTTTGGTGTACAGATTCCCTCCGCTTCCATAATTCGCAGTAACATAAATTGTCCCGTTTATCAGGGAATAATTTTTCAGGTTGCCTGTCCAATTGGACATGTCCGTACCGTCGAACAGCACTTCATAACCGGCCTCGGCCTCCTCTTCCGGAAGGACGAATTTCGCTGCCGGAGGCTGGAGACCGGCCAGCATCTTGTTGATTTCGTCTACAGCATATCCGTTGTCAGCACCTGGCGTAGAAGCATAGACATCCCTTGCCTTTTCAAGAGCGGACTTCGTGGCATAGTAGTCCAGTTCTTCTTCTGTCTTTGACACTATTGTCTTGACAGCACCGGCAGCCGCATAGGCGGTCTCCCTGTTGTCCAGGAATGAGGCTGCAAGTTCAAAGGCCGCCCTTACCGGAATTCCGGACAGTACATTCAGAGCATTGCCCATGACTTTTGGCGACGGTGACAGGGCAAGAGCCGCATCCAGTCTTTCAACCTTGTGCAGGGCATCAGTCCCTGATGCCGATATCAGATTTATGAAACGGGACAGGGCGGCATCCTTCTTCGAAGCATCCTGAAAGGCAATCCTGTACAGTACATCGGCAGCGGAAAGATTATCCACGGTAAGAAGTGCCGCGAAAGCCTGCTCCGGATGTGCCGAATAAGCCTTGTCAAGCATGGATACCGCTTCCGGAGTGCCCGTATATGCTATTACAGGATAATAAAGGGTTGGATTGTCAGAGCCTTCCGACAGTCTGGCCACCGTATCATAGCGGTCCTGCGGAGCAATGCCCTCAAGTGCGGAACAGAAGGCTTTCTGAAGCATACCGGCGGATGTCTGATCCGAAGATTTGCGAAGTAGGGAATTGACCCTGTCAAGGTCAGCCTCCGTAACTACTCCTGCCAGAGCATTATAGGCAGCGGACCTGACCGCTTCGTCGGATGCTTCCGTCAAAGAGAAGATCTTGTCGGAGAGTCCGGACATCCTGCGCATGGATGCTATTCTCATTGCATATATCCTGGACAGAACGTTTCCGTCAAGAGCCTCCGATATTCCGGATTCTATGTCACCATTGAAAGAAAGCAAGGCCCTGAATGCCGCCTGCGCATGAAGTTCCTCCGCTCCCAGTTGAGAAACAAGGACCTGCTCCGCATCCTGACCGCCGATTGTCCCTGCCGCCGCAATGGCAGCCAGAGTCAGTTCATCCGATTCGGAAGGAATACATGACAGGACGATATCCTTAAGGGCGGTTACCTTATATGCACCGGCCCAGTTGATGACATCCGATTTCGCCCCGTCATCAAGTTTAGGGAACATTCCTGCTATCTTCGTGCAAAAACCTGCATCTTCAGAATATGACGCCGCATAATCCAGGGCTGTCATTCTGTATTCCCTGTCCTGATCCTTAATGGCGGGCAGCAGAAGTTTTTCCGCATCTGCACCCTGCGCAGTCACCATAGCGGAAAGGGCGGAGCATCTTATGTTGACATCCTGGTTCTTCAGGTATTTTTTCGCTCCCGCGACAGCAGCCTTGCCGTCAGAAACAGCCAGACGACCGAGCAGAACCATGTAATCTTCCAGGGAATTCCGCTCCAGGACCTTCATTGACGCAGCGGACCCGCAAAGGGCGAGGGCATGACAGTATGTCCTCAAGTCCGGCGTATCGTTGGGACTGGTTGCATCTGAATCCTCATTACCGTCCCCTGCAAGAGCCTCTATCCATTCCAGCAGATACGGTTCTGCGGACTCCAGGCCCTTCTCCGCCGCAGCGTAGGCAAGCAAAGGACGGGAAACGGTACCTGCAGAAAACAGATTCATGATTTCATTGTCGCTGCCATCGATATTGATCAGCGCACCGACTGCCACGGATGCGTATTCCGGCTCGGATGCATATTTCACGAACACTGGTATCTCATCAGTCCCGGCCACAAGGGCAAGGCGGGAAAGAAGGAAAGATTTTCCTGCTGGATTACTGCAATTGTCGATTGCACCGGCAAGACCTTCACACACCTTATCAGCATATCCGGCTCCGTCACCGGTTCCCACATAGTTTACGACCCCGTTCAGGGCATATTCGACCTTGCTGTTGAGAGAACCGTTCTCCGCCACAAGCATTCCGGCAAGTATGTCAATGGATTCCGGAGCCGAGGCGGCAAGGTCATGAACCGGCTCGGCAAGATCTTCTGCAGTCGCGGCCGGGAGCAGGGCCAGGGCGTCCTGAACTATGGTCGGCACACTCCGCTGCCGCGCATCCTGGGCCGTTGCCGGCAACGCCGCGGACATGAAGGCGCAAAGCAGGACGGAGAATATTATAAAAAGTGTCTTTTTCATTGTATATAATTTTTATTCGTTTTACACCAGATTCTTCACTTCGTTCAGAATGACAATCCTGAGACAGTTCAGAATGACAATCCTGAAACGGTTCAGAATGACAGAATCGCTATAGTCCCCATGTGCCGCGCATCGGCTGATCGATCAGTCTGTTGGCTTCCTCGTCCCCGATAAACAGTTGTGATACGGGATCGAACTTGAGGGTTCGGCCGAGTCTCAGAGCACAGACTCCCATATTGACTATTGTGGAACTGTGATAGCCGTTGTCCTCATTGAGGGCAAAATGCTTGCGGGTCCTGACACAGTCAATGAAATCGGTATTCTGCGGCTCCGGATCAGGCATTTCCGAAATCAGTTCCATCACATTAGGGATGGTACATTCGAATCCTTTGTACACCTTGCCTTTCGGGCCCTCGATATACGGTACCTTTCCCTGGCTCTCGAAACCTTCGCCTTCAAGAATGATCTTGCAGCCGTCCTCGTATGTATATGTGATGCTGCGCCAGATACCGACGGCATCCGGATGCTGCTGAGGGGCATCGACCTCGACCTTTACAGGGAAATCGTCATCCTTTCCGAGAATATACTGTACAGGGTCGATATAATGCTGTCCCATATCGGCAAGACCGCCTCCGTCATAGTCCCAGTAACCACGGAACGTCTGATGTACGCGGTGAGGATTGTAAGGCTTGTACGGAGCCGGACCGAGCCACATGTCATAGTCAAGGGTTGAAGGTACCGATTGAGGGACAAGGTTTTCCCTGCCTGTCCAGAAGAATTTCCACGTGAATCCGGTCGCACCTGAAATGCGCACTGTCAGAGGCCACCCGAGCAGCCCGCTGTCCACCAGTTTCTTCAGAGGCTCCACGGTGGTTCCCAAACCGTAGAAAGTGTCCTTGAAACGGAACCAGGTGTTAAGCCGGAAAATCCTGCCGTTGCGTCTTACCGCGTCACGCACAAGTTTTCCTTCCCCGATGGTCCTGGTCATAGGCTTTTCGCAGAAAATATCCTTTCCTGCCCTGGCCGCCTCCAGTGCCATGAGCCCGTGCCAGTGAGGAGGAGTTGCAATGTGGACGATATCCACGTTCGGATCATGGATCAGATCCCTGTAGTCATGATAGGTCTGAAGGGTCTCGCCGAACTTTTGCTTTCCCAGTTCGACCGCACTCTTGAGATGGTCCGAATCGACATCGCATACCGCTACAAGACGGCACCGCTCATCACTCGAAAAATGATAACCCGATTTACCGATTCCCCCTGTACCGATTATACCTTTTGTCAACTGGTCACTCGGTGCAACATACCGTTTGTCACCGTTCATCGCCCCGAGAACATTTCTCGGCAATATCGTGAAAAGAGCCACGCCAGCACCGGCCTTTTTCAAAAAACTTCGTCTGCCTTTGTCCATTATATTATAGAAATTTAAATAAATGCAAATATAACAAGGTTTTTCTATTCTTTCACGCAACGGACCTGGTATCCTGCACCCACGTAGGAATTGTATGAGATCGTCGATCCTCCCTCTGTCCTGTATGGGTAATTATCCGCGACATTTGCCGTTGAAATGAAAGCCGTCCCGTTATCGACAGAACCGATCAGGCTGCCTCCGAATCCTGCCTGTCTCTGGCCACTGTCAGGGACATAGATATCCATTGACGAACTGTAATAGCCGTGCCAGCCGGAGATGTCATTGAGATCAGTAAAACTCCACGCAGCCCGAGGCATCACTTTCCAGCCCGGAGGACACGGATCATAGATTGTCTTGACATTGTCACTCGTCTCGCCCTGAGGATCAGTGGCCGGATTACCCCACAGATATTTCCAGACCTTGGCATTCTCTGTTCCGGACAGATTGCTCCGTGTCCAGTTATAATTGTCATTACCGCTATCTGTCCCTGACCAGAACATCCATCGATAAGGATATTTGACTGCCTCCTCCACAGCCGCATCTACTGTAAACGAATCGCCCAGGACAGATGACAACACAAGTCCGTTTAAGGCATGGGCTGTTCCGAAAATCAGATCCGAAAAGTCCAGAGTCTGGTTTTCTGCAGGCTGGCGGTATTCCTCGACAGGAGTATGTGTCGGCAGTCCCCAACTTCTGTCTCCTCCGGTAACACCCGATACTGCAACGTATTCCGCTGCTGCAGGGAACGGATCCTTACGTCCCCACTGGTAGTAGTTGCCTATCGCCCACGTTTCATCCGCAGTTCCCCTGACTTCCGCACCGGCTGCGGCACCGAGGTTGCGGTCCATCATTACATAACCGTTGGCTACAGCCTTGGAAGCGGCATCGGCATCATAGCCGACCCCGGCAGCCCAGATGTTCCAACTCCAGAGGACAGTACCCTCGGCATCATACGCGGCCAGCAGGACATTTCCGGTCACGAATTCTGCAGGTGTCGTAAAGGTTGCCATGCCAGTCTCCGCATCATAACCGACGCTTTCGATGACAACCGGACTCACATTCACATATCCGTCGGCAGTCTTAGGGGTGTTGTACCATACAAGCCCGACAGAAACCGGAGCGATTTCAAGGTCTGCTGAAGTATAGCCACGGGTTATCTGTATGTCATCAGTCTCCGACCAGGTGAACGAGCGCTCGATACCGTTGCCCTTGACAGTCGCATCGAAGGTGTATGTTGTCGCAGGATAGGAGACGATATAGGTGTTTGCGGTTCCGTTCGCACTCAAATTCACAGTGAGGGCATCCTCAGGAGCGATTGTGAGTTGCTCCGGAGTGATGTGGTACACCTTGCCTGCCTCAAGTCCTGCAGCAGGGGCGGTCTTTGTAGCGACAGGATAGTCCTTGCCGTTGATCTTCGCCGTTATCGTGAACTCCTTGTCCGCATGTCCCGGGTTGACAAGAAAACGGAAAGAGGTCGGACTGCCCGGCATCACATTACGGCTGCCCGTAAGGGTAATGGAATTGGATGGATTCATGACAGAAAGAGCACCGGTCCTGACATTGACAGAAGAGCCCTCCCCGAAAGCCAGCACCGCAGCCTCATCCGAACAGGTGAATACAAGTTCATCCACAGTCGCTGCCAGAGATGCCGTGATCTTTACATCCACCACTGCAAAAAGATGTGTGAACTTCAGGGAAACCGGCTCATCAAGCCTGCCTCCGGAAGGACTCGTGACATCCTCGGATACGGCATACATGAAGTCCAGGGCAGCAAATCCAGCATCAGGATCTGCGGCATCGCAAGACTGACCGGCCGGCAGTGTCACAGGAACGGACTCCGGAACGACATCTCCCTCTGAATACGGATAGTACGCATAGAAATTGTGTGTTGCGTCACTGCTCCATGTAATCAGCCTGTCCGCATCGATGGCAGAGAATGAGGCGGTAGCCCCTGCAACAGCATTACGGTAGCCATAGTTGGAGGCCGTCAGTGCATCTTCAGCCTCGCAGAAGATACCTATCCCGTCTGTGGCCGACCACAGGACCTTGATGGAATTGCCTGCATCCTCGTATGAGGTGCGGGTACCGGGGGCGGCATCAGTCTGCCCTTCCTGTCCCAGCAATCCGGAGAACCGGACCGCATTTTCGGGCAGCACCGGCTGTTGCCCGCCTGTAATCTCTTCTTTGGCACATGCGGTTGCCAGCAGCATGGCCAGGATGGTTATATACGGTGTATATTTCATGTCGTGTAGTGTTTGATTCATTTTAATTCTTTCAGATTCTTCGCTTCGCTCAGAATGACAGTGACTCGTTCTGAATGACTGTGACTCGTTCTGAATGACTGTGATTCGTTCTGAATTACAGTTACCAGTCAACGCCTTCGAAGTCATCGATGTCTCCTCCCGGAATTGCCTGTCCTTCAGGTATTTTCATACAGCGGACGGCAGCACCTCTGTCGCTGTTGGTGTCGTTTGCAACCTGGGTGATTGTCTTATCGCCATCGGCATCGAAGAAATTGGATGAAGTACCGAATCCGACCACATGTGCAGAAGTCTTACCTGCATCCGGACCATCGATAAAGTAGAGGGCATGGCCGCCTCCTCGCACATTTCCTTCAGGTGCCGCATTGGAATTGTGCCATAAGGTCGCATTCCCTGCAAGCGGGAAGAACTTTCCGTAGAGGAAAACGCCTCTTCCCGTCTGGTCCGCACGGAATTCAGGAGCAGCCGTCAGGTTGTCCGTAATGCCCATCCATGCCGCCTTGGTCATCACTTTCCAGCCAGGAGGACACGGGTCATAGATTGTCTTCTGCCCCACCGGATCCTGTGACGGATTGCCCCATGCGGCAAGTCCTTCGGAATCATTCAACATTTTGTTGGTTGCATCACCGTTATTGTTTCTGTATATCCACAGATGCGGGTTCGCTGTTTGAAGGCCGAATATCTGACCGGTGGTATAATCTGCATTACGGATATCGAGACATACAGTCTCTGTCTTCACTCCGAATATCTGGTGGTCTGCGGTTCTGCCCGCAATATAATCATCAGGAGTAAACAAGCCCCGGTCAAGAGCCTTGACAGGTGTGAACGCAGGGGAAAACCACAGATTGGACATATAGGTCGCATTGTTGCTCATATAATCCGGAGTTCCCGGGAACGGATCCTTGCGGCCCCACTGATAGCAATTACCGGTGGTCCACGCCAGGTCTATGGATTCGGACATATCCATCGGCTTCCTTGACGTATTCTCCCAATGTACTACGGCTCCGAGATTCCGGTCCATTATCGTATAGCCTCCATGTGTGATCTGGTTGGCAGAATCATTCGGGTCGTAGTCTGTCACGACAAGGTTCCAGCTCCAGAGCACATTCGCATTGCTTATCTGCCATACTGTCTCCATCGAACCGCTGGCTTCCACATCTTCATACCCGAGTTTCTTATCAAGGGCAATCACAACTACATTACCGGGAACAAATGTCTCTGGAGTCCTGAAATAGACATAACCGTCCTCTTCAAGGCCCAATGAAGACACGACAATCGGTTCATGCTGCTGCCATGGTGAATATGATGTCTGGAGACAATTGTACCAGAGTACCAGCGCGGATTCAGGAGCAATCCCGAGATCTGCCTCGCTGTATGAAAGACCATCAATCGACAAGGCCTTTCCATTGCCTTTAACGGATGCGTTGAACCGGTAGAGGGTGTTAGGTCTGGTGACATAGTAGCAGTTGGCGGTACCGTCCGCACTGAGGTCTGTTATCGTCTCCGCATCCTCATCCGATATCTCCATGCCGTCTACAGTCACACTGTAGGTTTTTCCGGAGGCAAGTCCGGCGGCAGGTACGGTAAAGGAAGCCGCAAGCCGCTCATTGCCCTTGATTACAGCAAATATCTCGAACTCCTTGCCGGCATGTCCGGAAGAGATCATCATCTGCCAGGTGGCGTAGGAATTGCTCTTCGTGCTCTGCGTACCTGCAACTCGGATTTCAGCACTGTTGCCTGTCCCTGCCGGAGTTATGGCACCTGTCGAGAGATCAACCGTAGTCCCCTCTCCGTATGACAGGACCTCATTGGCATCCTTGCAGCGGAGGACTATCCCATCAATGGTGGCGAACCTGTCGGTAGTCACTTTCACCTCAAGTATGGAAAAGAGATGGGAAAACTGCAGAGGCACGCTCCCCTCTCCGACAGCCGTCTGAGTCTGCCCTGTCGCGGCCGCATACATGAAGTCCAGTGCCGCAAACTGCCCTTGAGGGTCAGCCGGATCATACGTCTGCTCTGCCGGAAGGGTCACAGGAACTGCCGTATAGTCCGCCACATCACCTGCGGTTGTCCTGGAATAAGGATAATAGGCATAGAAATCATGCTCCGTTGTCTCATCCGCCCAGCAGACGGCATCGTCATAGATCATGAAACCGAATGTGGTCTCCTTGCCTGCGGAATTGGTCCTGTAGCCGAAGTTGGAAGCGATAAGTTCATCCCCGGTCCTGGCAAAGATTCCTATCTCGTCGCCCTCGGCCCATTCCACGGTGATTGCAGTCCCGTTGTCGTCGTACGTGGTACGGGTACCCGGCGCGGCAGAATCCGCACCGGCAGACTTCATCTGCCCTGAGAAACTGACGGCATTCTCCGGAGCAGGCTGTGAGGCAGGCTCCGTCAGATTGTCCTTTGTACAGGCTGCCGCAAGCAGGACAGCCAGTATTGTAATATATGATGTATATTTCATGGCAATGATCAGTTAAGTGTAATATCCTCCCTTTCGAAATCATCGAGCTGGCCGCCAGGTGTAGTCGAACCAGGGATATGAAGAGCCGTTTCAAGGGCATCCAGGAAAATCGGTCCCATCACCGTCCGGAAGCATTCCGTATTGGGATGCACCGCATCCACCTGGTATTCTTCCTTGAGACCGTTGAGGTTATCCTCATCCGTATCCGCAAGCGCAGTCCAATAGTCGACATAGATGAACCCGTTCTCCTCGCAGTATGCCTTGAGGTCTTCATTCAGGTCGATGACCCGCTGTGCAGTGTCAGGATGCTCCTCGTTCCACTGCTCGGCATTCTCCACCCACCATATATAATTGGCAGGAGGGGTCGAACCGATCATCACCTTGATACCGTATGACACGGCCGTTTCGGCCATAGTTTTGATATTCGCGAAAATGCCTTCATTGGTGCGGTTCGCACCGTCATTGTTGGCGATGTCGTTGATTCCGCACATGATGTGGACTACAGGAGGGGTGCTGGTAATGACATCGCTGTAGAACCTGTCGAGAATCTGCTGGCTCGTCTGGCCGTCGGCTCCCTTCGCAAGAAGATTATTGGAAGAGAAGAAACCTCCGTCATACGAATTCCATGTCCTTGTTATCGAATCACCGATGAGCACACAGAGCGGGCCTCTGTGAGGCAGGTCAGCAACGACCATGTCCTCCTTGACACAACGGACATTGTGTCCTGCGGCGGTATAGGTGAGATTATTGGTAAGCATGTTCCTGATCACCTCCCACTGGGCGGTCCCGCCCACATTGCATGTATGGAGATACTGCATGTCCGGGGCCTGTATCAGACTTCC
The DNA here is from genome assembly GCA_944325465.1 of uncultured Bacteroidales bacterium. Classification (GTDB taxonomy): domain Bacteria; phylum Bacteroidota; class Bacteroidia; order Bacteroidales; family UBA932; genus Cryptobacteroides. The sequence goes on from CALVAE010000043.1 coordinate 13,795, forward strand.
GCCGAAACCGGCCTGACGTTGTCCTGTGAAAGGAAAATAAAGATCATACACCGGACTGTAGTATCCGTTGGACAATGTCTCGAGACCATTGTCAATAAAATCCCAGGCAAGACGCGGCATGACTTTCCAGCCCGGAGGACACGGGTCATAGATGGTCTTGACATTGTCCGTCTGCTCTACCGATGCATCAGGGTCAGGATTGCCCCAGAGATATCGCCATGAGAACCGCTCTTCTGTCGTTGAGAGCATATTATACGGCGCCGACCAGACATATTCGTTCCATCTTGCGTCACTGCCTTCATAGGACATCCATTTGTAAGGATACTTGATGGACTCCGGCAGACTCTGTTCCGTGGTAAAACTGTCGCCTATGACTGTCTTCAACTGATGACAGTTGGCTACGGCATCAGTGCCGAAAATCAGGTCGGTAAAATCAAGTGTCTGATTTGCGCTCCTGAGTTCGGCTATCGGAGTATGTGACGGCAGTCCCCAACTTCCCGTACTACCTCCGGAAGTCGCGATGACTCCGGTCGTGGATGTCGCACCATACTCGGCCATGGCAGGGAACGGGTCCTTGCGGCCCCACTGATAGTAATGTCCGACAGCCCCGGCTGCTTCACGGACGTCGGTGCTGTTCATCACCTCGGGACCGGCGGTTGCACCAAGGTTACGGTCCATCATCACATACCTGCCTACATTCCTTGCAGCCGCTTCGGCACTGTAGCCCTCTCCTGCGGCCCAGATGTTCCAACTCCAGAGAATCGTCCCCGCAGCATCGTATGCGGCAAGCAGGACATTCCCTGTCACAAACTGCTGGGGAGTAAAGAAGGTCACCAGACCTGTAGCCTTGTTGTATGACACGCTCTCAAGAATGATCGGGCACTCGTTGACATAGCCTTCGGCTGTCTTAGGTGTGTTGTACCACACCACCCTCACATCTTCAGGCTCGATATTGAGATCGGAATATGCACGGGTTATCTCCGTACCGTCGCTCTCTGTCCATGTGAATGAGCGCGGTATACCGTTACCCATGACCTTTGCATTGAACGTATATGCCGTGCCAGCCTCGGAAACGATGTATGTGTTTGCCGTACCGTTGACGCTGAGGTCGGTCGATATGGCATCGGCAGGATTGACTTCCAGATTGTCTTTTGTCAGACGGTAGGTGTCTCCGGCAAGGAAACCTCCCTCAGGAGCTGCCTTGGCTTCAACGACAGTATATTCATTGTCATTTATGACAGCCTTGACGGTGAATGTCCTGCCCTCATGCCCTGGGGTGATGAACATCTGCCATACGGCCAGGCTACCCGGCATCGTGCCCTGACGTCCGGTCAGAGTAACCGTATTGGTCGGATCGGCCGCTGAAATTTCTCCGGTTCTGAGACTGACAGTCGACCCTGTTCCGAGAGAAACGGCCTCGGATGTCTCATCGCAACTGAATATCAATTTATCCACAAAGGCAGGCAATGTGGTCGAAATCCCCACTTCCAGTACTGTGAAAAGATGCGAGAAATCCAGTGGGACCGTCTGGTCTTCCTGTTCGTTTCCTGAGAATGTCACACCCTCTGTCCTGGCATACATGAAGTCCAGGGCAGAGAACTGTCCCTGCGGAAGGGCCGGCGAGAACGTCTGCTCGGCAGGGAGGGTCACAGGTACCGCATCGACATCCACTTCATTACCAGCCGCATACGGATAGTAGGCATAGAATGTATGCGAACCCTCGGTCTTTCTGATGACATTGTCCGTATCGATGGCAGAGAATGAAGCGGTCTTCCCCTCGACACTGTTCTGATAGCCATAGTTGGCTGCGGTAGCCGAGCCGTCCACCTCTTCGAAAATCCCTATCCTGTCTCCTTCAGCCCATGACACGATTATGGATTGCTCTGTATCCACATACGAGGTACGGGTGCCGGCCAGATGCTCCACGGAGCCGGAGAACATGACTGCGTCCTCCGGCAGATCGGGCTTCGGTTCCTCCGTTATTTCCTCTTTGGCACATGCTGTCGCAAGTAGGACGGCAAGCGCAGTAAGATATTGTCTGTATTTCATTTTGTTTGACATTATGTTTTATTCAATTTACCAGATTCTTCGCTTCGCTCAGAATGACAATGATTCGCTCAGAATGACAGTGAGTCGCTCAGAATGACAGTTACCAGTCCTTTTTGTCGAAGTTGTCGAGTTGGCCTTCAGGGACTGTCGTACCCGGATTCATCCTGATACAGCGGACACTTGTGCCGCCGAAACGATTGCCGGAAAAGATTTCCGCAGACACCGCCTGTCCCGGTTGCTTCTGTTTGGCATTGAAGATACATATCCGGCCTCCTTCATCAGACCAGAATCCCGCAATGGCTCCGGATCCGCCTCCGCATCTGTTGTCACCGCTCGGCTCGCCTTTTTCGTTACGGTAATTCTGGTTTCCGTAAATCGGGAAATACTGTGTTCCTAAAGATACTCCCTTGCCGCTTTGAGCGACAACTGCATCCGTAGCAGTCATATTGTCAGTCAAGGCGTTCCATGCCGTCAATGTCATCACCTTGTATCCCGGAGGACAAGGATCATAAATTGTCTTGACTCCAACATTGTCATTGCCGGTATTTCCCCACAGCGAAGCCCCGTCATTTCCTGGAATCGATCCATTCCTGTAAAGCCAGAGATGAGGATTCCTTGTCTGCTCCTGTACGAATTCAGCAGTCGAACCGTATGTGTTGGATATAATGTTAAGAGAAATACTCTCAACGGTATTTCCCAGAATCTGATTGACTGCAGGCTTGCCGTTTGCAGCCACTGTACCGCGGTTGAGAGCGGCTATCGGAGTATATGCCGGAGTAAACCAGAGTTTCGAATATGCCGGTATGTTGTTGGCCATATAGTCCGGGATTGCCGGGAACGGATCCTTGCGGCCCCACTGATAACTGTTGCCGGCCGTACCGGCCATTGCAATCATGTTCGTCCTGCCATCAATATCCGCATCTTCAGGGTCGATGAGTGCTCCGAGGTCGCGGGTCATGAATTTATATCCTCCCTTGGCAAACTGGTTTTCCGCAACCATTGGGTCATACCCTTCTGCCACGACAAGGTTCCAGCTCCAGAGGATTTCGGCATTGGAGATGACACGGGTTGTCGGATCGGCCTGCACATCGTCATAACCAAGTTCTTTGTCAAGAGCGACTATCACCACATTGCCTGGAACGAAAGTCTCAGGAGTCTTGAAGTATGCCTTGCCATCAACAAGAGTAAGGGTCGATATGACAACAGGCTCGTTCTGTGCCCATGGTTCAGCGGATGTCTGCAGGCAGGTGTACCAGAGCACTAGCAGGCTCTGCGGAGCAATAGTAGTCTCTTCAAGTGCATACTGTCGCTCGCCGTTGCCTTTGACAGTGGCATCGAAACTGTAGATGGTATTTGCCTTGGTCACATAGTAAGTGTTGGCCGTGCCGTTTGCGCTCAGGTCGATCACCGGCTCGGCATCGGACTCATTCACCGTAAGATCCACATTGACAATATATGTGGTACCTCCCTGAAGACCGCCTTCAGGAACGGTAAGTTCCTTGACTGCCTTGTATTCCGATTTCCCTATCGTGACATCCACGCAGAATTTCTGTCCCGCATGTCCCGGAGAAAGGAGCATGTAGGCAGAGACAGGTTTATTCATAAATGCGCTCAGTCCGCCCTGGAGGGAGGTCTGTGGAGTTCCCTCGGCATTCTCTGAGCTGATTGTCCCTGTCGCCAGATCCACTGTGGCACCTTCGCCAAGGGACACTTTCTCCCCGGTATTTTCACAACGGAAGGTAATGGCATCCACCATAGCGGACCTGTCGGCGGTAAGACGAACCTCTATGAGAGGGAACAGATGCCTGAATTCAAGAGGGACAGAACCATTGCCTACCGTTTCCCAGACCTGCCCCGTGGCAGAGCCATATATGAAGCCGTTTTCTGCGAGATGGGCCATAGGTGCGGTTTCATCATATTCCTGAATGGCGGGGAGCGTCACAGGGACAGCCTTGAAATCAGCCGTTGTTCCGTCTGCAGTCTCCGTATATGGATAATAGGCATAGAAGTCATGAGGAGTGGTCTCATCTGCCCAGATCACCATATCTGACGAAAGGGCCGTAAATGCTGTGGTGGCTCCTGCCTGCGCGGTCGCATATCCGAAGTTGGCCGCTGTCTGCTCCCCATCCACATTACAGAAGATACCGACCCGGTCTCCCTCAAGCCAGTTGACGGAAACGGAAGTTCCCTTGTCCTCGTATGATGTCCTGGTATCAGGGGCAGCCGGCTGCCATTCGCCCCGCATGGTTCCGGAAAAGTTTACCGCATTTTCCGGAATCGCAGGATGCTGTTCCACCATCGTTTCCTGTTTGGCACATCCGGCCGACAGCAGGATGGTCAGAACGGTTATATATGGTATATATTTCATATTACAATAGTTTTATTCATTTATTCAGATTCTTCGCTTCGTCCGGAATGACAGTCTAGTTCCATTCCTCCTTGCCGAGATTGATTAGGTCATCATCGCCTTCAGTACCGGCTTCCACTCCGCTGTAGGATTCCCTTATGCAGCGGACACCGCAGCCTTTGAATGCATTGGTTCCGGCTCTGTCTTCACAGTAAGTCTTGATATCAGTCTTGCTTGTGGCAGCGAAGAAACACATGTGACCACCATTCGAGCCGTCGGACCAGAGTCCTGATGACCCGCCACCGCTTCCGAGTGAGGTACTTCCACTTGGCGATGCATCCTTGTTACGGAAAGCCTCCCATCCCTTGATAGGGAAATACAGGGTCTCGTCAAGCAGGATTCCTCTGCCCGGATCCGGCACTGAAAGAGTCGCGGGAGCCAGATTTTCTGTCAGAGTCATCCATGCGGCCTCGCTCATTACCTTGTAGCCTGGAGGACAAGGGTCGTAGATGGTCTTGACACCCAAGATGTCAGCCCGTTGAGGATTTCCCCATACATTGGCGCCTTCCGTTCCAGGGAACAGACCTTCCTTGTGGTACCACAGATGAGGATTTTTGGTCAACGCATCCACATACTCTGCTGTAGAGGAGTATGATACACTCCTTGCATCAAGAGTGACGGTCTCGACGGTATTTCCGAGAATCTGATTGTATGCCTGCTTCCCGCTATTGCCGAACGTGCCTCTGTCAAGGGCCGGTATCGGTGTGTACACAGGGGTGAACCAGAGACCTGAGAAACCATTGATACTGCTGCTCCTATAGTCAGGGATTCCCGGGAACGGATCTTTTCTGCCCCACTGGTAGGTATTACCGGCCGTTCCGGCCAATGCAATCATATTCGTATTGCCATCAACCACCGCATCTTCAGGGTCGATAAGGGCACCGAGCTCGCGGGTCATGAAGACATAGCCTCCCTTGGCAAACTGGTTTTCCGCTGCCATTGGGTCATAACCTTCGGCCACGACAAGGTTCCAGCTCCAGAGAATCTCGGCATTGGAGATGACACGGGTTGTCGGATCGGCCTGCACATCGTCATAACCGAGCACCTTGTCAAGGGCGACTATCACCACATTGCCCGGTACAAAAGTCTCAGGGGTCCTGAAGTATGCCTTGCCATCAACAAGAGTAAGGGTCGATATGACAACAGGCTCGTTCTGTGCCCATGGTTCAGCGGATGTCTGCAGGCAGGTGTACCAGAGCACAAGCAGGCTCTGCGGAGCAATCGTCGTCTCTTCAAGTGCATACTGCTCCTCGCCGTTGCCTTTGACAGTGGCATCGAAACTGTAGATGGTATTTGCCTTGGTGACATAGTAGGTGTTGGCCGTGCCGTTTGCGCTCAGGTCGGTCACCGGCTCGGCATCGGACTCATCTATCGTCATCGAAGCGCTCACGTAATATGCCTTGCCGGCAGCAAAGCCCTCTGCCGGAGCAGTCCGCTCAGCAAGGGTCACGGTCTTGTCATTTATGACAGCCTCTATCACGAATTCCTCTCCGCCATGTCCCGGAGGCACCAGCAGATGGAATGACACCGGCGTCCCCATCAGCACAGGCATACTGCCTTCGAGACTGATGGATGCGCTGCCTGTGGCTGCCGTAAGGTCAAGTGCCCCGGTTTCTATATCCACACTTCCGCCCGTGAATGACATCAGGGAAGACTCATTCTTGCTGCGGAAGACAATCCTGTCGACAGTAGCGAACCTGTCGGCGGTGATACGCACCTCCAGCACAGGGAAAAGGTGGGAGAACTTCAGAGGTACGCTTCCGTTTCCGATCTTTTCTCTGGTCTGGTCTTCCGCCACGGCATAGATGAAGCCGTGGTCGGAAAGATGCCCCAACGGGTCAGACCCATCGTAAGTCTGGACTGCAGGCAGGGACACAGGGACTGCATGGAAGTCCGCCTGCGCGCCCTCGGCTGTCTCCGCATATGGATAGTAGGCAAAGAAGTCATGGACAGATGTCATGTCCTCCCAGTTTATGGCCTCATCATCGAAGCAGGTGAATGTGGCGGTCTTGCCTGCCGTCCCGGTACTGTAGCCGACATTGGCGGCAGTGACCTGCTCCCCGAACATGCAGAAGATTCCTATCCTGTCACCTGCCGCCCATTCCACATTGATGATATCAGTCCCGTCCCTGTAGACCGTGCGGGTGTCAGGTCCGGACTCACCGCTCTGGCGGGAAGCCATCGAGGCGGAGAAGGTCACAGCATTTTCGGAAAGGCCCTGCTGTCCATCCTCGACGATATTCTCTTTGGCGCAGGCTGCCGCAAGCAGCATGGCCAGGATGGTTATATATGGTGTATATTTCATAGTTTTGTATTTTTTCAGTTTTCAGATTCTTCGCTTCGCTCAGAATGACAATGTTGTCGCTCAGAATGACAATCATTTCCATTCCTCCTTCTCGATAGGATCGATATCCTCGCCGCCCGGCATTACAGGACCAGGAATGACCTTCATGCAGCGTACCGCAGCACTTCTGTCTGTCCTGCCTGCAGAGCCGCTGCCTGC
>CALVAE010000044.1 GCA_944325465.1 uncultured Bacteroidales bacterium
ATGCTGGAACGGCTCGGCATTCCTCACATCAAGTTCCACAGTCTCAGGCACAGTTTCGCCACCATGTGCATCGAAAGCGGATGCGACTACAAGGTCGTCAGTTCCATTCTCGGGCATTCAGACATCCGCACGACCCTCAACCTGTATGTTCATCCCGGACTGGAACAGAAACGGCGGTGCATCGACAGGATGTTCCGTTCCGTAACCGGAGAAAATCCGTGACCAGCGGTACGGAATCCCTAAAAAACATTAATTTTGCAGTTAGAACTTGATTTTATAAATGAAGCCCGAACCAGTACGTCACAGATTATATGGCAAAAAAGAATTCCTATAAACCTGCATTCAATGAATCAGACTATATCAGACAACGGGTCAGAACACTGCCTGTCGGAAAATGCTATATGATTCCTGACTGGGAGGAGACAGGCGAGACGGTGGCAATCGTGACCAGATGCCATCCAAAGGGTACGTTCACGGTCGGGACGTATCTTATCGACACATTCTGCCTCGGTGTGAAGGACTCGTTCTACAGATTCAGCATAAATGAATATGACCTGGAAGAACTCCTCCGCAACTACAGTAATGTCAAAATAGAAGAAACTGACTATGCCGTAGTCCACAACCTGATATACGGGGCATTGGAATTCGCCGAAGAAGCCGGCATCCTCCCGTGTAAGGAATTTTCCCTTACGCAATATATCCTTGAAGAGGATACCGATGCCATACCTCTTATGAAATTTGACTACGGAAAAAACGGCAGACACTTGCTGGTTGCAGACAACAGGTCGCAACTCGACTTCTACATGCCGAAACTCAGGAAACATCTCGGAGATGATTTCTCCTTTATCTGCAGGGACGATGACTGGACCGACAGCACGGGGATGGATCCGGAGGATGACCCGGACGATTGGCCGGACATTGATTTTGCCGGGATGCTGGAAAAATTAGCCAGCAAGCCTGATATTGAAGAATACACGTACATTCCTGATCTATCCCGATTTCCAAAGGAACTGGATATCGTCCACACTGACCTTTACGGATTGTTTTCCGATTCAAGGTATGATAGTGGTTTCCCGGACAATATCCTGAAAAAGATTCTTGATATTCCCCATGACGAATTGCGGAAAGACCTCGGGCAGATACTCCTGTTCCAGACCGGAAAGACATTGTCAGAACTGGAATCGGATGAGGATGAGATTCAGGAGACTTCAGTGGCTGCTCACTGTATAATGCTGCTTGGGGAAACCGGAGACAAGGACAGCCTGACAATCATCCTGGAAACCCTAAGGCAAGACAAAGAGTTCTTTGATTATAATTTCGGTGACGCGGCTCCGGAAATCTATATCCCTACGCTTTATCTGCTCGGACAGGACGATCCGGACATCTTCAATGCCTTCCTGCACGAGCCGGGACTGCACGGTTTAGCCCGTTCGTATGTTCTGACGGCAGTGGCCATGATCGCCCACAGACAGCCTTCCCGGCGGGCAGAAATAATCCGATGGTTCAGGAACCTTATAGGTTTCTATATTGAAAGACTTCCTCAAAAACAGTGTTGCGACGGAGAAGTTGCCGCATTCCTTATTTCCGACCTGGTTGACATCCATGCCGTTGAACTTCTGGATGACATCAGGAAACTCATGGATACAGGTTTTGTGGATGAGTCAATATGCGGGGACTTTGAAGAGATCAGGAAAGACATGTCCGAAAAACACGGATATACGGAGGTTTCTTCATATAGCCCGGACCTGAAAGAAAGATACAAGCGTTACGAACGGTGGTTCAGATGATTGCAATATGGAAATCACACAGGAATTTATAGAAAGGCTTCTGAAGGAGGCTGAAGCCAACCCGAGATTGAGGACGAATGTAGACCTGCGCGATTCAGACTCTGACGGGTCGCAGAGGATGCTCAATGCGCTTCTGCCAGGGACGAAAGTTGATATACACAGGCATCCGGCCTCGTCCGAAAGCGTAATCTGCATCTGCGGGCGGATGGATGAAGTGTTCTATGATGACTCGGGCAGCGAGACAGGCCGCATCAGGCTCTCCCCTGCCGAAGGGCGTTACGGATGTCAGGTCCCTGCCGGAGTCTGGCATACTGTCGAAGTATTCGAGCCGAGCGTTATCATCGAAGCCAAGGACGGCAGGTACGGAGAAGACAGGAGCGAGAGATTGTAATTCTGCAGTATCTTGATTACTGTATTATTTGGGAATCTGGCAAAATTATCCAATATTTGCACATTGATTGTAACAACCATTACAGTAACAGACATTACAATTGCCGGATCATGAAATTCTATGACAGAACTGCCGAAATCAGTGCCTTAAAGCGGATTGAAAAAAACTCCGCCGGACATGCCCAAATGACTGTTATAACAGGAAGACGGCGCATAGGGAAGACGACACTGATCAAGGAGGCATTTACAGAAATCCCTTTTGTCTATTTCTTTGTGGGGAAAAAGAGTGAAAACCTGCTTTGCAATGAACTCAGGGAGATCGTCTGCGAGACTCTTGGAGAAGATCTCGGAGATTTTTCTTCGTTTGCAAGACTTTTTTCTGTCATAATGGCTATATCGAAACGGAAGAATTTCACCTTGGTGCTGGATGAATTCCAGAATTTCAGATATGCCAACAATGCTATTTTCTCCGAAATGCAGGATATCTGGGATTCCAATAAAGACGATTCACACATCAACCTGGTGATTTGCGGTTCAATATATTCAAAAATGAAGGAAATTTTCGATGACAAGGATGAGCCGCTCTACGGACGATGTACCGCAAAATTCAGCATTCGTCCTTTTTCAACAGGAACATTGAAAGAGATTCTCGGTGATTTTAACCCTGAATACACTCCAGACGATCTTCTGTGCCTGTACATGATTACCGGAGGTGTTGCAAAATATGTAGAGCAACTGATGTCACAAGGTGCATTCACTAAAGATGATATGATAGACTGTACGTTTGAGTTAGGATCATATTTCATTGACGAAGCCCGGGAGATGCTGTCTGATGAATTCGGACGGGACTACGGCAATTATTTTTCCATATTGGCCGCCCTTGCTTCGGGAAATACTACCAGAGGTGAAATCAAAAGCTATACCGGTATAGAAGCAGGAGGATTTCTTGACAATCTGGAAAAGGATTTCGGTATAATCGAGAAAAAACGTCCGTATTTGTCAGGTCCGAACAGTAAAAAAGTCAGATACAGCATTTCAGATAATTTCCTTGATTTCTGGTTCAGGTTCATATATAAATACAGGAGTGCAATCGAAATCCAGAATCTGAAATATGTCCGGAATAAAGTTCTCGCCGATTATGAGACTTATTCCGGCCTTGTCCTTGAGCGGTATTTCCGTCAGCAATATAAAGAAAAGGGATTGTACAATATTGTCTCCAGTTATTGGGACAAGGATGGTAAAGATGAAATCGACCTGGTCGCTGTCAATGAGGCCGAACATAAAATTGTAATAGGCGAGATCAAACGGAATCCAGACAGGATTGACCTGCGCATTCTGAAAGAAAAGTCAACAAAAATCCTTGACCGCCACAAAGGCTGGTCAGTCATATTTGCCGGCTTGTCAATGGAAGATATCAACTAATATTTCACATATTAAAGATTATTGCATCCGCATATGAAAAAGGCTCTGATTACGGGAATCACGGGACAGGACGGGTCGTTCCTGGCGGAATTCCTCATAGACAAAGGATATGAAGTACACGGGATACTGCGGCGCAGTTCCTCGTTCAATACAGGCAGGATAGAACATCTCTATCTTGACGAATGGGTACGGGACATGAAACGGAAGCGCCTTGTCAACCTGCATTGGGGGGATATGACAGACAGCAGTTCGCTGATAAGGATAATACAGGCCGTCCAGCCGGACGAGATATACAACCTTGCCGCGCAGAGCCACGTCAAGGTGAGTTTTGATGTGCCGGAATACACGGCGGAGACCGATGCCGTGGGGACTTTGCGGTTATTGGAGGCCGTCAGGATACTCGGAATGGAGAAAAAGGTCAGAATCTATCAGGCGTCCACTTCGGAACTGTTCGGACTTGTCCAGGAGACTCCGCAGAAGGAGACGACACCGTTCTACCCGCGTTCTCCATACGGTGTGGCCAAACTGTACGGTTTCTGGATTACGAAGAACTATCGGGAGAGTTACGGGATGTTCGCTGTCAACGGCATTCTTTTCAACCACGAGAGCGAACGCCGCGGAGAGACTTTCGTCACGAGGAAGATCACTCTGGCAGCCTGCCGGATCGCAGCCGGATACCAGGACAAGTTGTATCTGGGGAATCTCAGCGCGAAAAGGGACTGGGGATATGCACGGGACTATGTGGAATGCATGTGGCTGATACTGCAGAACGACAGGCCTGAGGACTATGTGATAGCGACCGGGGAGCAGCACAGCGTAAGGGAATTCTGCACACTTGCATTCCGGGAGGCCGGAATCGGACTCAGATGGGAAGGCAGCGGAGTGGAGGAGAAAGGGATATGCGTCTCGGGCCCGGAGAATCTGACAGGCAGGACCCTGGTGGAAGTGGATCCGAAATATTTCCGTCCGGCGGAAGTGCAGGAACTTCTCGGAGACCCGACAAAGGCAAGGACGGAACTGGGATGGAATCCGCGCAAGACCTCTTTTGAAGAACTCGTAAGGATAATGGTCCGTCACGACACGTCCTTTGTCAGGAAACTTTACCTCAAGGCGCAGCAGCCGGAATGACCCTGTCCCCCTGAACGAAGCCACCACTGCCATCCTGAACGGAGCCACCCTGTCATCCTGAACGGAGCCGGCAGGCGGAGTGAAGGATCTGGGAAAGGACATGACTGTATCAGATTCTTCGCTAACGCTCAGAATGACAAAAAGGAACGAAGCCGGCAGGCGGAGTGAAGGATCTGGAAAAGATAAAAATTTACACAAAACATGCTTGATAAAGATGCAAAAATATATGTAGCAGGGCACCACGGCCTTGTGGGGTCCGCCATCTGGAACAACCTCATGCAAAGAGGATACACCAATCTGACTGGCCGCAGCCACAAGGAACTGGACCTGCTGGACGGAGTTGCCGTAAGGGAATTTTTCGACCGGGAGAGGCCGGATGCCGTCGTTCTGGCTGCCGCACACGTCGGAGGGATTATGGCCAACCTGCAATACCGTGCAGACTTCATCTGGCAGAATCTCCAGATACAGCAGAATGTCATCGGAGAGAGTTTCCGTCACGGGGTGCAGAGACTCCTGTTCCTCGGCAGCACCTGCATCTATCCACGCGAGGCGCCGCAGCCGATGACTGAAGACTGCCTGCTGACCTCCCCTCTCGAATACACCAACGAGCCGTACGCCATCGCCAAGATAGCAGGGCTGAAAATGTGCGAGAGTTTCAACATCCAGTACGGGACTAACTATATCGCCGTGATGCCTACCAATCTGTACGGTCCCAACGACAATTTCCATCTTGAGAACAGTCATGTACTGCCGGCAATGATACGCAAGATACATCTGGCGAAATGCATCAGCGAAGGCGACCGGGATGCAGTGCGGAAGGATATCGCATTGCGTCCGGTGACCGTTCCTGCCGGCGCAATCGGGAAAAGCGCTGCCGAAGGGGAAAAATCATTCTCTGACAGAGGATACCGGATCCAGGAAGGGAAATTCATCGTTGACGGAACCTCTGCAGAGTCCGACATTCTCGCTGTCCTGAAGCACTATGGCATAACCGGAGAGGCCGTCACCCTCTGGGGCACGGGCAGGCCGATGAGAGAGTTCCTGTGGAGCGAAGAAATGGCTGACGCTTCGGTACATGTCCTGCTGAATGTGGATTTCAAGGATACATACGACCCTTCCGAGAAAAACGCCGATGGCATCACCGAGATCCGCAACTGCCATATCAATGTAGGCACAGGCAAGGAATTGAGTATCCGGGAAGTGGCTGAAAAAATCAGGAAGGAAACCGGATTCAGGGGGGAACTGC
>CALVAE010000045.1 GCA_944325465.1 uncultured Bacteroidales bacterium
AACGGCCGGAGGAATTTCCTGTCTGCTACTGCCCTGGTCGCCACCTCTACAATCGTAAACGCCCAGGAGAAGAAAGTGGACGGAGGACTTGCCGTCATAATTGACAAGAAAATTCCCGAGCGCAAGACAGCGATAGTCCCTCCCGGCGCTTCAGGCCTGAAGGATTTCTACCGGCACTGCACCGCCTGCCAGTTGTGCGTGTCAGTCTGCCCGAACGATGTCCTGCGTCCATCCGGAGGACTGATGAGACTGATGCAGCCGGAAATGTCATACGAAAGAGGATACTGCAGACCTGAATGCACGAAATGCTCGGAAGTATGTCCGGCCGGAGCCATCACCCCCATCACAGTGGCCGAGAAATCATCCATAAGCATAGGACATGCGGTATGGATCAGGAAAAACTGTGTTGTCATAACCGACGGCGAGCAATGCTCAAACTGCGCAAGACACTGTCCGACGGGTGCCATAATAATGGTACCGGACAAAGGGCAGGGCACGGGACTGAAGATTCCGGCCATCGACACGGAGAAATGCATCGGCTGCGGGGCCTGCGAGAACCTCTGCCCTGCCCGACCGTTCAGTGCGATCTATGTCGAGGGGAATGAAATTCACAGTGAAATCTGATGTTTTTGCCTTATCTTCCCGGATGACTCCGGTACAAATTTTTACTTAAATGGGAAAAGAAAAAGAATACATATCCCGCAGGGATTTCCTCAAGACAGTGGCAGCATCGGGAGCAGCGGTCTCCGGACTGTCCGCCTGCGCCGGTCCGTCCGGGAAAAATGATAAAACGGGGACTGCCGGACCCGGAGAAATGACATACCGGACCAATCCGAATACCGGAGACAAGGTATCCTTGCTCGGATTCGGAATGATGAGGCTTCCGTTCATCAAAGGCAGAAAGGCAGAGGACGGAAGAGACATAATCGACCAGGAGACAGTGGACCGGATGGTGGACTATGCCATCGGACACGGGGTCAACTACTTCGACACCTCACCCGCATACAGCCAGGGACTGTCGGAACAGGCTACCGGGCTTGCCTTGAGCCGCTACCCCAGGGACAGATACTTTATCGCCACCAAACTGTCGAATTTCGACGAATCCACCCACTCTGCGGAAGCATCTAAACAGATGTACCACGATTCCATGAAATTCCTGAAGACCGACTATATAGACTACTACCTGCTGCATTCGCTCTCGAATATGAAGGACTTCCGGAAACGTTATGTCGACAACGGGATGATGGATTTCCTTATGGAAGAAAGGGCGGCAGGACGTATCCGCAATCTCGGGTTCTCCTATCACGGACACAAGGAATTCTTCGACTACCTTATGTCCGTCCACGACAGATATCACTGGGATTTCGTCCAGATCCAGATGAACTACCTGGACTGGGAATATGCGGAGAAAATAAAGTCCAAGAACACCAATGCGGACTACATGTATTATGAACTGGAGAAAAGGAATATTCCGGTCGTGATTATGGAGCCTCTGCTCGGAGGAAGGCTGTCACGGGTACCTGAAAACATAATGAAGGAATTCAAGGAGCGGGAACCGGAAATGAGCGTGGCCTCATGGGCTTTCCGTTTCGTAGGCTCATATCCCGGTGTCCTGACCGCCCTCAGCGGAATGACGAGAATGGAACATCTGCAGGACAATCTGGCGACATACTCCCCTCTCAAGCCGCTGACAGAGGACGAACTGGCGTTCCTGCACCATATAGGGCACATGATGATGCAGTTCAAGACAGTACCATGCAACGACTGCAAATACTGTATGCCTTGCCCTTACGGCATCGACATTCCCGCCATCCTGCTTCATTACAACAAGTGTGTCAACGAAGACAATATCCCGACATCATCCGGATCACCGGAATACAGGAAGGCCCGCCGCGCCTATCTGGTCGGATATGACCGCAGCGTACCGAAACTCAGGCAGGCCGACCGCTGCACCGGATGCGGCCAATGCAATCCACACTGTCCGCAGGGGATCGACATTCCGAAGGAACTGCACCGCATCGACGCCTATATCGAAAAACTGAAACAGGAGACCCTGTAATGGCTTTCCGTATTGTCATTCTGAACGGAACCTTGCATTGTCATTCTGAACGAAGTGAAGAATCTGTTTTTTAAACCTACATTACCTTATGACTCTGGATGACTGGTGGATACTGTTGATCCCCCTCCTCGGGACAACCCTCGGGGCAGCCTGCGTACTCTTCATGAAAAGACCGATACGGCCTTCGATGGAACGCGGGCTCTCCGGATTCGCGGCAGGTGTAATGGTCGCCGCATCCATCTGGAGTCTCCTTATCCCTGCAATGGACCAGTCCCGGGATATGGAAGGATGGGCTTTCGTACCCGCCGTGGCAGGATTCTGGGGAGGGCTTCTTTTCCTGCTCCTGCTTGACAACATCATCCCCCACCTGCACAATCACGGAAAGGAAGCGGAAGGGCCGAAAAGCGGACTTAAAAGGACCACCAAACTGGTCCTTGCAATCACCCTGCACAATATCCCGGAAGGGATGGCGGTAGGAGTCACTTACGCCGGTTGGATAAGCGGAAACACCTCCATCACCATGACGGGAGCGCTCGCACTGGCAATCGGAATCGCCATCCAGAATTTCCCGGAAGGAGCCATAGTCTCGATGCCTCTCAGGAGCACAGGGACAAGCCGCAAGAGGGCATTCGCGTACGGGACCATGTCCGGTATCGTGGAACCGGTCGGCGCTCTCATAACCGTGGCGCTGGCCTCCGTCATCACTCCATATCTCCCATATATGCTGAGTTTTGCCGCTGGAGCGATGATATATGTCGTTGTCGAGGAACTGATCCCGGAAATGTCAGGAGGGCAACACTCCAATATCGGAACCATTATGTTCGCCCTGGGATTCTCGCTTATGATGGTTCTCGACGTCGCCCTGGGATAACACCGAATATCCTGTTCTCCCAGGCATACAC
>CALVAE010000046.1 GCA_944325465.1 uncultured Bacteroidales bacterium
GGTATCCTGCTGTCGTCTCCCAGGAGAAGGAATTCTCATCCCATTCCGCCCGGTATGCCTCTCCGCCCTCATTCTCACTCTTGGCCGGCAGGGTACCGGGATAATAACGGTAGGTATGACGCTGGTAAAGGTAGTAGGACAGAGTGCTGTTGATGGTGAAGTTTTTCACAGGCTCAAGTTTGAGGGTGAAGGCATGGTTATGCGAATGCCTTTCAAGATAATAGGTGTTCATATCTATCATCACCCTCGGTGTATTGATCCTCTGGCCGCTGTAATACAGCGGGTTGTATGAATCCCCGGGCTTGATGAGAGGAGAAAGGTACTGCGCCCCGTTCCACCAGTTCGTTCCTCCGATAGTCGCCTTGTTCTGGTCGTTGTGCCTCCAGGTATAGGAACCGGTGTAGCCCACGCGCATCCATTTGAACAACTGACGGTCAATGCTTATCCTGCCCGTGAAGCGCTTCTGTCCGCTGTCCTGGATTATACCCTGGGTATCGTTGTATGAAAATGACGCATAGTAAGTGGATTTCTTTTCAGACCCGGAAAGGGACAGGGCATAGTTGGAATACATCGCCGTTCTCGTTATCTCCTTAATCCAGTCCGTGCCTTCTCCGAGGGAAAGGGGATCAGGATAGACCGCTCCGGAAAGCGGGGTATCCGGGCCGACATCGGGATGGTTCGCATCCGAGCCGAAATAGGCATAGTCGTTCCTGTACTGGGCGAATTCCGACGCATTCATTATGTCGAGCCTGCGCGGCAACTGGGAGAATCCCATATCAGCCTTGAAGGTAATGTTCGGCTTGCCTTCCGACCCGAGACCTTTCTTTGTGGTGATGAGTATGACTCCGTTCGCTCCGCGAGAACCGTAGATGGCCGTGGATGAAGCATCCTTCAGGATGGAAATCGAAGCGATATCCGCCATATTCAGGTCGTTCAGGTCATGTATCGCATCCATCACTCCGTCAACCACTATGAGAGGTTCGTTGGAAGCATTGATGGAACGGGTTCCCCGGATACGGATGGAAGTCGTCGCTCCCGGCTCTCCGGTAGTGGAGAGGAAGTCCGCCCCTGCGACACGGCCCTGAAGGGCATTGTCGACGGAAAGCACCGGTGTACCCTCTATATCCGACATCTTCACGGTGGAGACCGACCCGGTCAGATCCTTCTTTGCCACCTGCCCGTAACCGATCACCACCACTTCATCCAGAGAAGTGGCTTCCTCCTGCTCCATAGTGATGTCGAAAACCGTTCTGGCTCCTACCGGAATAGTGATTGTCCTGAATCCCAGGAACTGGAACTGCAGGGTATCCGACGGTCTAACCTTTATCGAGAACTTCCCGTCCGTATCGGTGACCACTCCGCTCCTGCCCCCGGAGACAATCACCGCAGTCCCGGGCATCGGTATCCCGTCAGTATCTATGACAGTACCTGTCACCGTCCTGGACGGCTCCTGGGCGGCAGCCTGCGGCAGATTCACCGCAAAAAACGCCAGGACAGCCAGTTGTGCCATTATTATGGCCAATGTTCTTGTCATAAAATTATTCATTTCAGGTTATTGTAAATTATTGTTCCTGTCCTTCCTCTACAGGGACACCGAGAATAATGTCCTTGCCGCTCCCTCCGTTTTCAGAGAAATACCGGTCTTTCTCTTCCTCCGCCAAAGTGCGTATATAGAAATTGTCAATGAAGATCCTGCTGTTCCTGTCCGACTGCTGCGTCAGCGAACCACACGAAATCCTGACCCTGGTATTTGCCGTCACCGGATTGAGTTCCGTACTTTCGACAAAGACTATGAAATCGCTTCCATCCCACATGGTCGCAGGAAATTCATCATCGGAAAAATCATAGTAGGATGCCTCAAGGTCGATCGATGTCCGGCCGGTCTCCAGATAATCCGATATGACTCCGCCATCAAGGACTTCAACCCTTATACGGCAGTCATCCTTCGCTCCGGTGTAGAAGTCGGTATAGGCAGCCGCCCTGAATGTGACCATCAGCAGGGAATCGCCGCGCAGGGTGTTGGTGTACGGAGACAGGAGATCCGCGCCGTGCCCAGCATCATCACCTATCTTCAGATATCCGTTCTTTCCGTAACAGTGCGTCACTTCCTCCCCTTCAGCCTTTGTAGAGGTGAATCCGTAGTTGAGCTGTGCCGTGGTCCAGTCATCAATGGAAACCTCCTCATCGTCAAACCGGGGATCGGTCTTGCCGTAGCGAAGGAAAGAGAAATCGTTGCTTACCCTCGCCACTGCTCCCTGATGCACCGGAAGGATGAAATTGTAGTTCAGGGTAGGATCAGTAGCTGCCAGAATCAGCATTCCGGTACGTCTTGTATAATAACATCCTGTCTCCGTCCTTCTCTTGACCTCCAGGGTCACCACTCTGTATCCGGTGGCAGGATCCGTTTCAGAAACATCTAGTACGGTCGCCCACGGAGATGAATCCCCGTCCTCCCACACGGCCGTAAAGTCCACATTGGCATTTACATAGATTCTTTCAATCCCGCCTCTGACACTTACGAAAGCCTCTTCCGCAGGTTCAGCCGCTGCAGGGTCGGTATATACCGTTATCGATTCGCTTCTTACCGCATTGACAGGTTTCTCGCACGAGGCGAGACTGCCCAGTCCAAGGAGAAGACAGCCTATCCACCATATGGGCAACCGGAAGGAAGTCCTCAAATTGAATTCAGATTTCATACAGATTTGAATATTTGTTGTTCAGTTGATAAAGTCTCCGTACAGACGCTACTTCATATCGAAATCGGCGATGACCGGCCTGTGGTCAGACGGCTCATAGAAATTGGAGACGTACGGACTTCTCTTCACTGTAGTCCACTTGTCCGTGATTATCCAGGAATTCACCATACGGGAATACATCGACGGTGATGCATACATAAGGTCGATGCGGGCGTTTCCGTAAGTCGAAGTCAGGAAATAGCCGGGATAAGGTCCGGCAATGACATCCACCAGATCCGTATTGTCCAGTATATGATTGTGTACAAGCAGCCTTGTATCGTCATCCGGATAGCCGTAGTACCAGTTGTCAAGGCGGGAACGCGAATTGAAGTCCCCCATCATCAGCCAGTCCTGACGGTCGGAATATTCCGGAGAATTCACTGTTTCAGCGCAGATATACTTCATCTCGAACTCCCGGTACAGGTCCCCTCCATGCGCCTGCGTGCTTGCTGGCCTTTCGGATTCGGAAACACCGAATGCATAGGACTGAGGCCAGAGATGCAGGGTGACGATATTTATCTTCCTTCCGTTGACATCCACCTGCTGTATGGCCGCGCCGTGGGTAACCGGCTTCCCCGCCTCATCCGTATCGGTGATCTTCAGCAGGGTCTCTATCGGATACCTTGATGTGATAACCTGCGGATAATTGTCCCTCCATCCTCCGATTGCTACATAAGAATGGCCGTATCGTGCCGCAAGGGAAGACCATCCGTCCGGAAGGAACCTCAGGGAAGCATCCTGCCCGACAGAAGTGTTGTCCTTGTAGATAGAAGCGGATTCGCACCAGACGCAGATGTCAGGGTCATACTTCTTCACCCAGGCGATGAAATTGTCATAGTTGTTTGCCTGGTCAAACCACATTCCGTTCTGGATGTTCCAGTACAGGACCCTCAGGTTGGAATCCCCCTTGGCCATCAGCCCCAGAGAGCGGACCTCTATATTGTCAAGATAGAATCCATGGACTCCGGACGCAGCATCATTGCCTGCCCAGTAGAGCATAGTACCGTCAGTGGCATTGTCTATCACAGCCTCTACACGGTGCCATTTCTTGGTCTCCGCATCCGAAGACGGAACCGTCACATGATCCTTGGAAACGATATGCTTTCCAGTGACTCCGGAAAAGCCTGAATACTCTCCATCAGTCATGTCCATCTCTTTCCCGTCGACAGAAACCGACTTTATAAAGCCTCCGTTCAGCACCTGGAACAGCAGAAGATCGGTCGAACCGGCCTGATAGCAGAAATCGAAAGACACCTTCACGGAAGAAAGCCCCTCAATGCCTTCAAGTGCGCATGTCTGGAAGATTCCCCTGCCCGTATTCCCGGTACCGCAGGCAAGGACACCCTGATACTCCTGACAGCGGAACATATAGGTGTAGTCCCCTATATTCCTGCTTGCCACATAGGAATCGGAAACCTGATGGGACGAGGCGACAGTCTTGCCGGAAACCTCATCCCAGACATTGGACTGGATGAAGGCAGACCCGGGATTATTGTACTCCACCCTGACAAGGGCATCGGCATATCCGTCCCTGTCAAGCGCCGCATCAGGAGTCACCGCCATGTCATCAGGTGCATACCCGGCAGTCCCGTCCATAATGTTTCCTCCCCACACGAAACTGTCAAAACTCTCATAGAATATGAGATCGCTGTCAGGAGAATAGCCGAATGATACGGTAGTGGCGACACCAGCCTCCAGCCCGATTGCAGGCTGGCTGAACACCACGGCCCTGTGTCCTGAATCCGTCACCGTGATATCCAGGCCGTCCGGATATTCCCCCGGAGCCATCATGATACGGAAATGTACCGGTGAGTCTTCTGACAACTGCACCGGAGCACCGCCGTCAGAACAGTTAAGTACGGCGAAATCCACCCCTTCCGTCATTGTGAAATATCCGTCAGACGGGAAGAAATTAGCCGTACCGGCGACCGTCCTGCCGTCTTTGGCGGATACCTTCACGGATGATATGGCAGCCTGACCCGTAAGGGCTATGTCAAGCACTGCGAATGCATCCCTGAAAATCATCCTGTTGCCGGTCTCCTTGGAATAGAACCCGTACATCGGATATGTCCCGAGTCCCTCTCCAGTCTTTTCCAGGAACTGGGAATAAGGCAACCTTACGTCCGAATACTGTGAAGTCCCGTACCAGGAAGACTCTCCGGCCCCGACAAGAACGGCATTGTACTCATCTGTCCCGGATGCCGTTACATCCACATAATACCTGCCGTCAGAGGTAACGGATACCGGATAGGATACCCCGTTGACCTTCACATCTGAAGAAGTCCAGTCCCGCTTCGGGGCCGCCATCCCGTGACGTGCCGCATCCTCGGCCTCATACAGATAGAAACGCACCTTTCCATCCACCACTTCAATATCCTGATAAACCTCTTCTCCATTGCCTCCGGTCTGCTCCTGACCGGTGACGGCTTCATTCGCATCGCTGCAGCCCAGGATACAAGCCAGCAGCAGAAGACCTTCTGAAATAAACCCCATAATCTTGAACCGATATGAAAGCATAATTGATCTTTGATTGATTTTTCAAACCGGGGCCAAAAATATGGAAAGATAAAAATGTATTTATGACAAATCTGTTAAGAGGATGTTAAGCAAGACAGACATTATTGCTTATAGTTATTATACAGAAACGGATAAATACGGAAAAAGTTTTGCATATTTGCATGGATTAAATGCAAATTCTTATGAAAGGTGTCTATGTTTTCTTTGCAGACGGCTTCGAAGAGACCGAAGCCCTGACTACGGTAGATATGCTCATCCGGGGCGGAGTGGACGTGAAGACAGTGTCCGTCCATGACAGCAACTCAGTCATGAGCGCCCACAGGATCCATATCATGACAGAGTTGGATTTCAATGAATTCCTTGACACGGTACAACTTGAAGGCACTACGGACAAGGACTTCATGGTGTTTCCCGGAGGAATCCCCGGAGCGACCAACCTGGCGGACAACAAAATGCTGATGGACCTTATGGTAAAGCACTATCTGGAGGGAGGAAGCGTTGCCGCAATCTGCGCCTCCCCGAGCGTGGTACTGAGCCATCTGCCGGGCATAGAGGGCAAGGCAATGACCTGCTATGACGGATTCGAGCCGGCCTTGATAGAAAAGGGGGTAAAATACTCAAAAGACGGAGTGGTGACCGATGGCAGGATCATCACGGGACGCGGTGCAGGTCACACGGTAGCATTCGGACTGGCCATCGTCTCCAGCATCATGGGACAGGCTACAGCGGATACCGTCGCCAAAAGCATAATGCTATAAAGAACGGTAGAGATTCGCACAGGACTCTTCGAGAAGGTCAAGGACAAGTTCGAAACCGTCCTGACCCATATAATAGGGGTCAGGTATATATGAAATCTTATGGGTGGTAAGGTAACTTGCCATCCTTTTTATCTTATGTGTGGCTTCCACTGAAGGAGCGAGATGCATCAGGTCCTCATAATTCTCGTCATCCATCGCAATGACGAGATCAAAATCAAGAAAATCCAGAGAGGAGACAGGCCTTGCCCTGTGTGTAAGGTCATATCCCCTTGCGGAAGCGGCAGCCCGCATTCTCCTGTCCGGCAACTGACCCTGATGTCCGGAATAGATACCGGCAGAATCGGCTTCAATGCGGTCGGATGCCCCGTGGGCGGCCACCACCGATTCGAAAATCCCCTGGGCCGCCGGCGAACGGCAGATATTCCCCAGACACACGAAAAGCACTTTGTATTTCTTGTTGATATTCATTTTATTATTCATTTCTTTATTTCATTGGTTTGCACTGTGGTTTGCATTTATTACCGTCTAATTTCCTTAAATCAGCAAGGCTATTAACTGCCAAATCTAAAACGGAGACTTGTGTCTTGGCGTGATTCTTCAATTTGAAATGCAGGAGAATATCAGAAAAATAATTAAACATTATCTCTCGGAGACCTTCATTCATACCTAAATCGAAAAAGAAATGCTCTATCCCCTCCCGATATTCATCCTGTCTTTTCTCTTTAGTGGTTGGTTCGCTATATACAAGCCATTTATTATGATTATCATTATTCATTTTCTCGAAGAACCTCCGGAACTGCCTATTCTCGACCGCTATCTCCATCCTCTGAATTCTGTCTGCCATCCCATTCCACGCCCTCGTTAGTACTTCCTTGTCCGACCGGGACTGCGCAAGTTCCCTCGCTTTGTCATATATTTTCAGTGAACAACCGTTCCCTGCTTCATACCTCTGCCTGTGAATATACAGTGACGGTCGGGGAGCTTTCCGGATACGGCTGCGCTGATAATATTCCCAATACCCGACCAAAACATCTTCGGGATTATTCACTTTCTTACGAAGTAAAACCATATCGAAAACATCCGGCTTGCCTACGGCATATTGAATCTTGTTGATAACGCTATATTCGGTATCGCAGGCTATTTCAATCGATGTGATATTGTTAAACATCAAGCCCAATTTGTCAAAAGTGAAGAACGGATAGGTAAAATAATTGCTTTTCTTCTCCATATAAACATTGTCTGCCATATACAGAGACTTGGTGGCATAAGTAAAGAAACATTTGCTGCCATACTTTTTTGATTTGTTGAAAGTGAATGTACCCAATTCAACCGGAACTTCATCTTCAAGCCATAATGTAGCTGTAATGTCCTTGTCGTTTACACTGTCACTGTCCTCTACCGTCAGGAAAAAGCCATCGAAATGAATCTCCTTGTTCGTGGAGTGCTGGAACCTACTATAAATGTAATAATCATAGCAATTCTCGTGTTGCAACAGACAAATACGCACTTTGTCTATATTGTATATCGTTTTCATGTCGCATCTTTTTCCTGTACAAAGATAGTGATTTGCGACAGATGTTACCCTATTTGTTAATAGCCACTACGCAACACCAGATGCAAAATATCCTATCTGTCTTATCTCTCTTACTTAAATATTCTTCATGTCCAGGAATGTCAAGAGGAAATCACCGTTAGGGTCAGAATAAAGATGGGTCCGAAATAATCTTACGGTGACTTTTCATGGCTTGTTTCGTTGTGTTCAGAATAACCAAAGACTATTCTGACCCTCACAGGGAGAAGTCCTTCTTCAGTCTCTTGACCGTGCTGACACTCACACCGCATATCTTTGCCGTGTCCCTTATGCTTTTCCCGAGCCGGAGCGATTTGAGGACTTTGGGATACTCCATCTGTTTCTTCTCCAATGTTTTTACACTTCCTTTCGGTCGTCCGAAACCTACTTCAGCCAATGTCCTGCCTGCCGCCCTTGCCTCCGCAATCTTCTTTGACCTCGCATCGTTAAGCCTGAACCGGATGCTGTCCCTCTCTATGGCTGCACATGTGCTGATAACACTGATGAATATGGCAAGAAACGGATTTTCGCTGCCATCCTCCAAATAAAGGCTCATCTGCTCCTTCTGAAAAAGACAGTTGATGTGATTGTCCAAACAAAATTTTACCGCCTCCATAACTTCCCAAATGGCGCGGCCCATACGGTCAAGTGAACTGAAATAGATGATGTCAACTTTGTTGTCCTTCGCATAGTTGAGGCATTCCATGAGCACAGTGCGTTCCGAATTCCGCCTTGCTCCGCTTATATGCTCCGTAAACGGAGGATGGACAAGGATGTCGCGGTTGGTCTTGACAAGCATGGACAGACTGTACACCTGCCTGTCCGTGCTCTGCCTGTCCCCTTCAGACGACACCCTGCCATATATGATACAAGTCCTGTCCATTACCTGTCTCACTCGAAAGAAATCAGCCTCTCGTACCGGAATGACCTCCATTTGTTCTCTCCTTCTGCCTCAACATCCCAAAAGCAGACCACATTGCGCGAATCCGAATCCACCCCTCTCCCGTTGATATGTTTGCTTGCCATCGCCGGAATTGTCGTTCCAAAGCGTGTGGTGACTGTGCCGTTCTTCTTCAAGAAGGTTATCCGGACTATCCTCCGAGAAAGTTCCACCTTCAGTGTCCTGATAGATGCCGTTAGAAGCCCCGTGATGAAGGCATCTCCCGTCCTGCGGGCTATGACTGCCGCCCTATGGGCATCGTGCCCCGTCATTGTGATGATTGATGTCATGATAATATATTTATTTGCATTAAACTTTTTTCAGTCCCCATAATAGCCTGTGATTGAATAGTATGCGCTCTGCGGCATTGCTGCCGCCACCTTTGGAGCATTCATCCTTGCATCGTACTGCCTATCTAATTCCCTCGCCCATTCTATAGCCGCCTCAAAGGAATCGAAACTCCTTCCTATCCTGTTCCACTTGTCATCGTACCATGCGTATGTTTCAACCTGAATCCTGAACAGTGTCCACTCAACGAACAGATAACGCATCCCGTTCTTTGTTGTCATTTCGATTGTCCTTTCCATCATCTGTTGATTTATATTGTCTTATTTGTTTCCTTTTGCCATCACAAAGATACGATATAAATCAATTATATACAAATCTAAATTGATTTATTTTTCAATTATTTTAAAAATAGATACATTTTAATTCTCTTATATTGGATTTCTGAAAAGAAGTACCTAACTTTGATTGACTTAAAATGCAATGATATGGCAAGACAGAAAACCGAATGCAACATCGAGGGAGACCTCCGCGTCAAGGAAATCCTTGCAGAGCGCGGAATCCTGATGAAGGACTTCGCTGACAGCATAGGGATTACCCGTGAAACACTCACCCGCGCCCTGAAGGGCAATCCACAGTTCTCTACACTGAAGGCAATCGCAGACGGTTTGGGAGTGCCAATTCCTGAACTGTTCAAAGCACATAGCCACATACAGGACACAAGGTCGGAGGACATCCACGGATGCATCTACATATCTGGAGAAGCACATCTGATAAAATCAAAGCAAGACATTGAAAACCTCCTGGCAAATCTGTAATAAGGACAGTCTGCCGCGAATCCGAATCCCGACCTCTTTGATTTTCACCCAATTTATTAGTTTCTTTGTCATTCAATACCTCAATGAGTGTTGTCCGTTTCAGGAAAATGCTTACCTTTGTTGTGCCGGACTATCCGGCGTACATATAGAAGTGTTTTCGCACTGTCCTTATCAGAAAATGTGGTAGTTTTCTTAAGCAAAAGGACAACGGACAGCACTCATTCTTGCGTAGACTATGCGGCGAGAAGTTTTCATGCCTCTCTTAGTGCCTCATATCTATTCGAGTGTGGGGTATTGGATATCGTTTATTTTTGCTTGGGTTTTACCACAACCTTCTGATAGATAGACGAAATCGGCTCCACACTTGAACCGGATAACATCCTATATCTTTCTGATTATCAAATTATACATTCAATACTCTTTGTAATTTGATACCGCAAAGTTCCCGTCTAAAACGAAATCATATTAATAATTTGCACCATTACATAGCTTATAGATATCTTGTTATCCGAGTATTATTAAATCCCAATAATTAGGTATTGTCCGACAATTTCAAGCCTTGTACCTTTGCAAAAAATTAAAAACAGACATTGTTCACTATAAATGCAAGTGCTGAAAGAGGA
>CALVAE010000047.1 GCA_944325465.1 uncultured Bacteroidales bacterium
TTTCTGACAGCCGCGGATATCCTTCTCATGTAGAAAGCCTCGGTCAGAGCCAGCACATCCTTTGACTGCGGTTCTATCTTCTGCGGCACCGACTCCATCAGCATATCCAGCAGGCCAGCCTCCCTGTATGCAGCCCCATACGGTGACACTCCGGTAAAAGCCGCTTCGAGAGAACGCTTCAGGGAATCCAGGTCCATTCCCGGAAGGAGAAGGGCGGAGTGGGCCTCGGTCAATGTCTGCACAGGTTCCAGTACAGGCACAGCCACAAACATCGCATCCGAAACGGTAACCCCATCCTTTTCAGCAGTATAGACTATCTTGAAACCGACAGTATCTGTTCCCGAAGGAATATCGGTGACAAATTCCGCAGCAGCAGCCGAACCAGGTCCGACAGACAACGGTTCAGACCTGACCTCAAGAGGCTCGGAATTGTCATAATCCCGCGAGCCATAGACATACAGCGTCATTTTTCCTGACAGCCGCTCTCCGGATGAATTCGCCACCGAGGCACGCAGACAATATCTGTCTCCCCAGTACAGGAAACGTGGCTCTACCACGGATAACTTCACCGGCAGGGAAACCACCATCTCCTCGCGCAGGACAGAATTCCTCATCCTTGAGTCGTGCGCAAACACTGAAACATAGTATGTGGACAGTTTGTCCGTAACATCGACTTTGAACTCCACATTGCCGTCGCTGTCAGACAGAAGGAAAGGCAGGAACGCCAGAGTCTTGTCAAAACGTTCCCTGACCGTCACATCCATCCCGGCACCGGCGGATTCCAATGCATCGGAGGCAACTGATTCTTCCACGACAAGATCATTCGTCACGACTGCAGCCGCTTTTGTCCTCATCATCGGATGTGCCCCATAGTAATTTGTCCCCCCGGCCAACTGGAAAGGTACCATATCATAATAATCCCGTCCGATGCTTCCGTTCACACTCATGATCCCGACATAGACCGGCCCTGACTTCCTGTACGGGATTTTCCGCCAGAGATTATCCATTATATTATCAGTACTTTTGTCATATACCGAGACAGCGCATTCGACACCGGGAAGAGTCTTCAGCGAAAAGACCGCACCTGTTCCCGGCAGGGACCTGTCCACAAAACGGGTGAATTCCAGAGGAAGGTTCCACTCCTCCGGCTTCTTCCTTTCGTATGTGAAAGACACCGACCTCGATTCCCCGTTCTTGAATCCGAAGATTCTCATCGACACTGCATCAGTCCACGCATTGTCGAAATCATAGCCTATCATCCTTACCGAATCCTCGCTGCCGTTACGGCCATCCATTCTGATGATCTCCAACTTCAGCAACTCTCCGGCCGCATCATAGACCTCAACCACATACCACTGGTCTCCGTCGCCTACCCCCACAAGTGCGGAGACCCTGCCGTCAGCAGCCTTCCTGAAAAACGACTCCACACCATAATCCATCGCAGTATCCTGATCCGACACTTTCAACAGGTATGTTTCATCCTCCGCCTCCAGAGATTTCCCGTCCGGACGGGTATAGACTGCCTTTGACTTGAGAAGGTACAGCCCGGAAGGCAGGCCGGAAAGATCCATTACCTCCTCATCTCCGGTCATCGCAGACCCGGACATCACAGACCTGCCGTCACGCAGGATTTCATATTCCACCGGACATTCAGGCATGTTGTAAGTCAGGCTGAACCTAACTATGGCAGTATCGCAGGACATCAGCCCCACATCATTGTTCCTGACTGTTCCTGGAAGCATGTCCACATTCCCTTCCGCCTCGTTCTCCAGGTGAGTGTAGATACTCATTTCAGGATTGACATGCACCGGTCCTGCCGTCCATTCGTATGTCTCTCCCGTCAGATCCGTAACCTTGACTGAAGGATAGCAGAAATAGGACCTGTCACCGTCAGTCTTGCCTGCCTTGAAACGGATCTCGAAAGTTCCGTCATCCCCTGCCACAGTCTCCCCATGGACAGGACTGACTCCAGTCGCGTAGGATTCTACGGCATATTCTATACGTGCGGATGATACAGGATGTCCGGAATAACTTGAAAGCCTGCCACGGACAACGACAGTATCCCCCGAAAACCATACGGTCCTGTTCTCTTCGAACTCCATCGTATATGTCGGCAACACGAATTCATCCACTGTCAATGCCGACCTCGCAAGGACCCCGTCAGAACCGGATACATTCACGAATATGTTATATGTACCGCCTTTCAATCCGTCAGGAAGGTCAAACACACCTGCAGCAGAGCCGAACGCGTTTGTGTCCAAAGTCATTTCAGACATCGTCTTCCCATCCGGATCCACAAGCCATACCCTGATGTCCCGGCCCGGTTCGACCGCGTACCCATCGGCTGACGAATATGAATAAAGGACCACCTTGAACTGCACCGAATCACCGGGATTGAAGGCAGCCCTGTCCTTGAATATCCTTGCATTCATACTGCGTCCGGCCTCCTGACCGACGGACTCCGCTGCAGGATGAGGCCTGACTACGTTTTCAGACAGGAACAGTTCCGGGGACCTGCGGTAGAAGCCCTTGTCATCCAGGAAAGAACACCTTATCACAAGAGCGCCGTCATGACCGGAGGAAACTTCATCAAGAATATCCTGCACGGACGTGAATCCGTCAAATACGAAATCTTTCACGACACGGGCGGTATCCCCTTTTGACAGGATTTCCACATCGGCCTTCTCCACCGGCCTGCCGCTTTTCTGCCAGGCAAGATATATTCCGCTCCCGGAACCGCTGACAGACCTTTGGGCTATTGACAGGGACGTTACCGGATACTGGAGGACAGCCTCTTCCTTCCCGTAACGGCATACCAGCACATAGTCTCCGTCAGGGATTGCTGGCAGCCTGTATTCCACCGTATCCGGAAGATAATAGCCGGCCTTGTCATCCGATATCACCGTACTGTGTGCGACATCCCCATTCCTGTCGCCTTTTCTCAATTCAAGCACGGCCTTGCCGACATTCCTGAACACGACACCGACCGTGTACTCATCGGTATAAAGCCAGACATACTCCGCATCAAGGTCCCTGATAAGATCCGACACTGACGTCACGCATTCCGCAACCTTCTTTTCCCCTCCCTTGTATGAGGTCCTCGACTTCTCGAACCTGCCGCAATCCTCCCGTAACGTCTTGTAGTCCGACGAACCGGGGCGGAAAGTCCCGTAATCCCCGGACAGTCCCATATCCAGATACTGTTTCCTGTCAGCCAGCATCTGTGCCTCCGCATACAGGGAAACCGCCTTCCCCTCATATTCCGCGGCGAAAGCCTCCAGTTCAGACCGTCTCCTGCCGAACATGACTTCCAGACTGTCTCCGCATTCATTCTTACCGTAACGGAAACAGTTCCAGAGGTCCTCTCCTCCGATACTGTCCAGTACAGAGAGATATTCCAGGAACACTCCGGCCGGGTAACTGCCTTGCAGGTAATCTTCCAGTTCCTTCCTTGCCGCATCCGCAACCTCACTGTCCCTCCATCCGCTGTTGTATCTGAATACCGACCACAGCAGATATTCATAGTCATTGGATATAAGAGGAGTAATGAAGGCCGCATAACCGGATGAAGGTACAAGGGCCGCATCATTCCCGTAAAATGCCCTGCTGCAATTCTTCTTCAGATCAGCCGACCTGCCCAGGACATTTGTCCTGAACCATTCAATATCGGCAGCCTCGTCCAGAAGTCCCGCCCGGATCAGACCGTAGTCGACGACAGGATCAGACAGTTCCGATGCATCGTCCATTATCCTTGTCCTTGACTTGTCCTGCAGTTTCCAGTTACGGGATGTGACGGAAGCATACCATTTCACGGCAGCATCATAGTAATCCCATGTCAATCCGCGACCGAGTGCCTGCTGCATTATCCGGTCCAGGACATCCGCCTCTTTCTGAGGCCGGTCAGCCGAGCGGACAGCCTCGTATTCTTTCCATAGACTGACCAGCACATGCCCTTTATCATCAGTTTTCATATCGTTTTTCCTTTCAATAGATGCTGCATCCGTATTTTCCGAAGGCAATGTCAACAGAATGACGGCTGCGGCCGCCACGCATAGCACTGACAATGCAGTGAACAACCCGGGAACTTTCATACCTTTATAGTTAAAAATAAAACATCAATGGCGCATCAGGACCGGCCGGAAGCCTTCCGCACCTGTCAATGCACAAAATACGGTACGGCTTCCGCCACGACATAGGTGCTGCCGCCGACATATACCAAATGACGTGCCGCATCCGGCCGGACAGCGGAAAGCACTCCGGCAGCCTCAAGGGCGGAACGGATATCGCTGCAGCAGACTGCCCTGGAAGGGTCCCCTCCTGCAGCGACATACTTTTCCATTATCTCCTCCGCCGGCATGGCCCGCTTCCCCGGGGCGGTGACAAACACCGGTTCCGCACATTCGGGAAGCAGCCTCATGACCCCATCCACATCCTTGTCGGCCATTGCTCCGTACACTACGGTAAGCCTGTTGAATCTTCCGGACGCCATCATTTCCTCCAGTTGGGAGAAATTATATTTCAATGCATGCGGATTATGTCCTATGTCACATATTACACAGGGAGTGTCAGACAGTTTCTCCCACCTGCCGTGGAACTCCGTTCTACCGGCAGTATGCACGAGCGCCTCCTCCACTTCTCTCCTGAATGCCGGGACTTCGTCACGTTCCCCATCCTGTGCCGCCGTGATGCCGCCAGGAATGATGCCTTTGGCCGCCAGCACATCCACTGCCGCAAGGGCCGTCCGGAGATTCCTTGCCTGATATTTCCCCTGAAGATCCATCCGTTCCAGGATTCCCGCACTGTCCTTCCACAAAGAAGGCTCCACCTTGTCGGCAAAGGTCAGCAGTGACATGATCCTATTCCTGTCTCCATTGAAATCAGGAACGGACAGATTGGTATACAGGACCTTCCGTTCAAACACCGGATCGGTCTCCGGATTGCTCTCCCCTATCACCACAGGTACTTCCGGCTTGATGATACCCGCTTTCTCGAACGCGATCTCCCCCAGGGTATTCCCAAGCATATCGCAATGGTCCAGTCCGATACAGGTGATTACGCTCATGACCGGAGTGATGATATTCGTGCTGTCAAGCCTACCCCCCAAGCCGGTCTCTATCACAGCAATGTCCACATCCATGGCCGCGAACCAGTCAAACGCCATCATTGTCGTTATCTCAAAGAAGGAAAGGTCAAGATGGTCGAAAGTCTCCTCCCATTCTTGCACATAGTTCCACACCTCTTCCCTTGAGATGTATCTTACTCCGCCTTCCCTGCTCCCTGAAGCGCTTCCCGGCTCCACTATCCTCATCCTCTCACGGAAATCCAGCAGGTGAGGCGACGTGTACAGTCCGGTCCTCAACCCTGAGGCAGCGCATACCGAAGCCAGCATGCTTGCCACCGAGCCCTTCCCGTTCGTCCCGGCAACATGTATCGTCATATACCGTCCATGAGGATGTCCGGACAACTGGTCAAAGAACATCATATTGCCGATTCCCGGCTTGTATGCCTCGGCCCCGGCTTTCTGGAATGAGGGAAAACGCCAGAACAGGGCATTGACCATCCTCCCGTAAGCCTCATCCGAATATTTTTCCGTATCAGTCAGATTATTCATTTTCAAATTATTATCAATTACAGCCGATTGTTTTCATCCGGCATAACCCCATGCCGGCAGCGAATGGCCGCGCAACTGCAAAAATAATAAATTTGATTCCATGTTCTTCTCAAAATGATTTTTTATATCTTTACACAGAGATTTCTGTAAATGGTGAAAAAGACTGACATATTGTTTTCAGAGTATATCATTGACGGAGTTTCCATGGATACGACTCCTGCCGATATGCTGAAAGAGTGCATGCCCGCACAATATTGGGACGAATTTCTCAAGGACTGGCAAAGCCAGGACACCGGCCGCAGCCTGGAACCAATAATAGACGAAACATCAGACCGGATACCTGCGAATTTCAAATACGATTGCGGAAAAGCGGAAGAATACCTGAAGGAAATACTGCAGACCCTTTCCGGCAAAGGGACTTCCGCCATAAGTCCGGACCATCCCAGATCGGCGACCCGCCTTGCCATTGCGGAAAGTATCCTGGATGCCATCTGGAAAGAAGGACATTTCAGACTCAACAATCTGAACCTTACCGCCTGCTGGGAATGGGATCCGGCATTGCTCGGCAATATGGCGGCGTTCTACATCTCTACAGATGCCGCATCGGGTTACATCTATGATCTCGGAGTCCGGCTGACCGGTCTGGAAATCCGCCGTGAGAAAGACTGCCATAACGCCGCATTCCGCATAAACGGGGTAAAGGACTGGCTGCCCTGCAGAGGAATGGCGGACAGCATTGACGACACGGAGTATGAACCGAAAGAAAAGGTATGGCTCTGGAATACCAGGAAATGCCCGGAACTTGTCACCGCCGGAAACAGCAGACTGATATACATTCCTTTCGACACATGCCAGCACAGGCTCGGAGGGTCTGCGCTGGCCGGCATTCTGGGCAAAGGCAACGAAAACGGCCCGGAAATCATGGATCCTGACTATTTCATCGACTGCTTTGAAGTCATCCGGGAACTGGTGGAGGACGGAATTGTCCTGAGCGGTGTGACAGTCGGCCGCGGAGGTCTGA
>CALVAE010000048.1 GCA_944325465.1 uncultured Bacteroidales bacterium
GAATACGACATTGCACCGGTGTATTTTATCGGGCTGCTGAACACCGGGGTGCCGAAATTCGACAGGAGTGACGGTGCGGTCTGGGGTGACAGGTATGTGTCAGAATATACCTTCCGGGAAAAAATCAGCCAAGAGGTCGTGGATGAGACTATTTTTCTTACCTTTGTGGAGTTGGACCGCTTCGACAAGCCGCTGGAGGAGTGCGGGAGCATGGCGGACAAGTGGTGCTACTCCCTGAAGCATATCGGGACGATGGAGAGGTTGCCGGAGGAGTTGCGGATCAAGGCATTCGAGAGGCTGTTCGAGGCGTGCGAGATATCGAGGTTCACACCGGAAGAGAAACTGAAATACGAACACGATATGATGACCGAACGTGATTACACGAATATCTTGAATACATGCCGGGCCGAGGCACTGGCGGAAGGCGAGGCAAAAGGCAAGGCAGAAGGTCTTGCCGAAGGTGAAGCAAAGGGTGAAGCCAAAGGCAGGGCAGAAGGACTTGCCGAGGGTGAGGCAAGAGGGAAAATGGAAGTCGCTCGAGCCATGAAGGCCAAAGGTCTCGAAATGGCTCTGATATCCGAACTGACCGGACTTACCGAAGAGGAAATACTAAAGTCCTGAAAGCCACCTGACTATAGTTGGACATCTTGCGGATAATCATTTTTTACGGAGAATTATATTCCGGTTATCAGAAAACAATTCACAACTCATTGGATGCGGTATGCAATTCCTCCGCAGAGCGAAAAAACCATTGTAACGGTCTGGCATATTCTCGCACGACAGTACCTGCTTCCACGGCCGACTTAATTGTAAATATAATTAGCCGTCAAAAAGCAATATGAATATTTTACTGCGCCGGGTCAGTCTATATACCTGACCTTGGATGCATCGCGCGGTTTGGCTGCAGGAGTTTCGTCAGGATAGCCGAAAGCGATGCAGAGAAGCAGGTTGTATCCTTCGGAAAAATCAAGTTTCTTTAAATAGTCTGCAGCAGCCGGGTTACCGGTCATGAATCTGGCAGCCCCTCCGAGACAGCACGACCCTATTCCCATCGACCAAGCAGACAGGATCATGTTTTCAGCCAGCAGGCCGCAGTCGACCTGCGAAAAATCATAACCTGGATCGTTGGCGATGAATACGACAGTAGGGGCGTTACGGAACATATTTACGAAAGACTGGTCTTCACCTGCGGCAGGATTTTCCTTGAGATACGCGGCTGTAATGCCGTTGATATATTCCGGATTGTCGACGACACGTACTTCCCACGACTGCTTGTTCTGTCCGTTCGGTGCATTGATGCCGCAGTTGAGTATTATCTGCATTGTGTCGCGTCCCACTGGCTGCGGTCTGTACTTCCTTATACTTCTGCGGGTCATAATGTTTTCCATGACTGTCCCTGATACGGAGACTTCTGTCTTGTTGTCAGAACTGTTGCTACAGCCTGAAAATGACGCGCTGATGGCAAGCAGAATGATGCTGATCGCTGAAATTCCTGTGATTTTCATAGTATTTATATCTGGTTGTTTTTTGATTGCAGTCCGGCCTTGAAAGAGAATATGACAAGATTGCCGCGGTGGTCGCTAGGCCATATTGCATCGGGCACGAGCACCTGGTCCTGCCGCTTGTCCTTGACTATCATGTCCCGTATTACGGTCGCTGCAGGACCGACAATAGTTGCGGACCTGACAGAGAATGATGAAAAGGGGGAGTGGTAGTAGATGAAATCTATCCTGTCCCTCTCGTCTGCTTCAGGTGCCCATGTCAGTCTGTTCAAGCCCGCTTCTTTTGCATCGGTGTTTCCCGCCGGATATGTTATGCCGGGCCAGGAAACAGGGTCAGGATGCTTTTCGCGGTAGGTATCGGTAAATCCGGCTTCTTCCAGCATTGAGGAACAGTCCCACCTTACTGTCGCTCCGTTATGGTCTCTCAGTCCGGAAGTGCTTTCTACCCAGTCAAGATGAGACGGTTCGTTGAAATCTCCTCCTAGTATTACCGTCCTCCCGTCTGCAATGTCTTCTGCCGATTCTTCGATGAATGCCTTGATACTCTCATCCCTGTAACTCTTTCTGTTGGCCTCAAGAATGGAAGTTTCGTCCGTTACCGGACAATCGATCCTTTTCCAGGAAGAACCGCTGTATCCTCTTGGCAGATAACATTGATAGTTCCGGTGGTCAAGGTGAGCGGAATAGACGGCAAAGGGCATCGCGTCAATATCCAGAGTAACCTTAAGTATTGCCCTTTCCTCATTACCAGGAACAATGCAGGTCCACTCCGACTTTTCAGGCTTCGCCTTTGTCAGCATACATACGGGGTGCCCGGCTCCTGAAAGGTAATAGTGCTGTCCACAGGCGGAAAGGCTGTCGGCAATCCTTCTGACGAGAGACGTATCCTTTCCTGTCGTGGCTTCACAAAGAAGTACGACATCCGCATCGATGTCCTTCAGTATCGCGACAGTTCCCGCTTCACTTCCAGGGACATTTGTAGTGGCATTCCATAGATTGAGTTGGAATACTTTAAGGGAACTTCTGGCCGGGCATACTATACCGGACAGGCATAAAACGCATATCAGGATAATCTTTTTCATTGTATCAGTGTTTTGCCGGACAGGATATGTCATATCCAGAAAATCCGGATCGCATTAGACAAATATATTCAGAATATTTGATTATACTGACATGTTTCCTGAAAAAAGAAATAGCATCGCCTTCTTAAACGCAAGTAATCGTATAAAGGTTTTTATGTCTGAAATAATTTATATCTTTGTTTCCGCTAAAATATTCAGATACCATGGAGAATAATAACAATAACGGAAAAGGACTGAGTTTTGACATCAAGCAGGAAATCGCCAAGGGGACATATTCAAACCTGGCAATCATAACACATTCAAAAAACGAAGTCATTACGGATTTTGCAGCCGCCCTTCCCGGAATGCCCAAGCCGGAAGTGGTAAGCAGGATAGTCATGACGCCGGCCAATGCAAAAAGGCTGCTTCTTGCCCTTCAGGACAATATAAGCAAATATGAGGCTGCGCACGGTCCGATTGATCTCGGAGAGCCTAAAGCCACTTATCACATGGGAGGATTCGGTAACGGAACCAAATCATAGTCCGGGATATGGATTCAGGCAGAATTACAGATTCAATTGTGACTGAAAACGTAGCACAGGCCCTTGCTGGGAAAGGATATGATGAAAAGGCATGGATGAAGATCAGGGCATTCGCTTTTGATGTGGATGGTGTGCTTACAGACGGAGGCATTCTTGCACATTCATCAGGGGAGTTGTTCCGGACATTTGATTCCAAGGATGGTTTCGCTTTCAGAATGGCCTCCATGCACGGTTATCACCTTGCCATTATTACCGGAGGAAGGGCGCAGAGTATAAGGAAAAGGTTCCTGACTTGCGGTGTCGCTCCGGAAGACGTCTATCTGGGGTCAAGGGATAAGATCAAGGATTTCAATGATTTCTGTTTCAGACATTCTTTGTCTCCTGACGAAGTCATGTATTTCGGAGATGATATTCCGGATATACCTGTGATGCAGGCTTGCGGAGTCGGGGTATGCCCTTCCGATGCGGTTGAAGAAGCACTTGAAGCCGCTGATTACATTTCTCCATTTGCAGGAGGGAAAAGGCTGGCCCGCCATACCATAGAGAAGGTAATGAAACTGCAGGGGACATGGAAGCTTGACATCTCTCTTTACGAACAGCGGTTCTGACCGCGAACCTCCCGGCTGTCATCTATGAAAGCGTGGAGATGGAACTGCACTACAAGTATGAAGATGGATAGTAACGACAAAAGAATAATACTGGCAAGCGGTTCCCCGAGACGAAAGGAGTTGCTTGCTGGACTTGACATTGATTTTGAAGTAGATACAGATAATAATTTCAAGGAAGACTATAGTATTGATGTCCCGCATAGGCAGATACCGGAACTAATGTCGAAAGGCAAATCCTTCGGCTTCCACAGACCTCTTGGACAAGGAGAGATACTGATTACAGCCGATACGATAGTCCTGTGCGATGATGAAGTTCTCGGAAAGCCCAAAGGCAGGGATGATGCGGAAAAAGCGGAAGATGCAGGACGTATGCTGCGCCTTCTTTCAGGAAGGGGTCACGAAGTCATCACTGCTGTCACCATCCGCGACAGTAACGGCGATCTGACATTCTCGGACACGGCAACCGTACATTTCAAGGACCTTTCCGAAGATGAAATCCGTTATTATGTCGGGAAATACAGACCGTTTGACAAGGCCGGAGCCTACGGCATCCAGGAATGGATCGGCTATACAGGCATTTCCGCGATTGAAGGCTCCTTCTATACGGTCATGGGATTGCCGGTACACCTTGTATATCAGCAACTTGAAAAGTTTATATGACTGGATGGCCGGCCGGGACACGATGCAGGTCATTCATGACCGCGGCATCAATGCTCCCGACTGGGTAAATTTTGATATCGGTGGTAAGGGCGACAGGATCCGCTTCCGTTATGACACACCGTCGGCTCCATATAAATGCCAGCACCTCGGCAATTTGCAAGTAAACTTGCATTGCTCTCGGTTTCTGCGTATATTTGCGGGCTATTGTGCATTAAGAAATTTATTGGCTTATGGAACTTTCTGCAAAATACAATCCGGCCGAGACGGAAGACAAGTGGTATGCCTGGTGGCTGGAAAACAAGTTTTTCCATTCTGAACCTGATGGAAGGGAACCTTATACCATAGTGATTCCGCCTCCTAACGTGACCGGAATCCTCCACATGGGACATGTACTCAACAATACGCTGAACGATGTGCTCGTGCGGAAAGCGAGGATGGACGGCAAGAACGCCTGCTGGGTACCCGGTACGGACCATGCTTCCATAGCAACCGAGAGCAAGGTGGTTGCGAAACTCAAGGAGCAGGGCATAAGCAAGGAAGACATTACCAGAGAGGAATTCCTGCGTCATGCGTGGGAATGGAAGGAAAAGCACGGAGGGATAATCCTGAGTCAGTTACGCAAACTCGGGGCATCCTGCGACTGGGACCGGACAAGATTCACCATGGATCCAGACCTGAGCAAGGCAGTAATCAATACTTTCGTATATTTTTATAATAAAGGCTATATCTACAGGGGAGTGAGGATGGTCAACTGGGATCCGGTAGGCCTGACTGCAGTGAGCGACGAGGAGGTTATCCATCGGGACACGACCAGCAAGTTCTACCATCTCAGATACTTCATCTCAGACGGGAACGGAAATCCGACATCCGATTTCCTGACCATCGCCACGACCCGTCCTGAAACGATCATGGCCGATGCCGCCATCTGCGTCAACCCGGCAGATGAACGCTACCATTGGCTGCGCGGGAAAAAGGTCCTCATTCCATTGATCAACAAGGAAATACCTGTCATTGAAGACAGTTACGTGGAAATGGACTTCGGTACCGGCTGCCTGAAAGTGACTCCTGCACATGACGTGAATGACTATGAAATCGGTCTCAGGCACAATCTGCCGGTACTGGACATCATAGACGATCACGGAAGGCTGAACGAAAAAGCCCGCATACTCGTCGGTGAAGACCGCTTCGAGGCAAGGCACAAGATAGAAAAGATGCTGGCCGATGCCGGCAATCTGGTCAAGGTGGAGGACTACACTTCTCCTGTGGGCTATTCTGAAAGGACGAATGCCGTCATCGAGCCGAGGCTGTCGATGCAATGGTTCCTGAAAATGGATGCTCTGGCCAAGGACGCCCTTGAATCCGTAGAGAGCGGCAAGGTAAGGCTGATTCCGGACAAATACCGCAATACATACCGCCACTGGATGGAGAATGTTCACGACTGGTGCATCTCCCGACAGTTGTGGTGGGGACAGCAGATTCCCGCATACTATCTTCCTGACGGGAAATACGTTGTCGCCCCGACTGCTGAAGAGGCTCTTGAACTGGCCAGAAAGACGGATCCGCAGATTACGGCCGCCGACCTCAAACAGGACGAAGATGTACTTGATACCTGGTTTTCCTCATGGCTGTGGCCTATATCGGTATTCGATCCGGAAATGCCGGGACAGCCTGACCATCAGCCGAACAGGGATCTGGCGTACTATTATCCTACAAATGATCTGGTCACAGGTCCGGACATTCTGTTCTTCTGGGTAGCAAGGATGATCATGGCAGGAAATGAATTCATGAAGGACATTCCATTCCGTAACGTATATCTTACCGGCATTGTCCGGGACAAACTCGGAAGGAAGATGTCCAAGACCCTGGGCAATTCTCCAGACCCGCTTGACCTGATAGCCAAGTACGGGGCTGACGGGGTCCGCCTCGGGATGCTCCTGTGTACGTCTGCCGGCAATGACATCCTGTTCGATGAATCGCAGGTGGAGCAGGGAAGGAATTTCTGCAACAAGATATGGAATGCCTTCCGCCTGGTTTCGCTCTGGAAAACTGATGAGAAGGCCGTCCAACCGGAAGCGGCCGCCACTGCCGTAAGATGGTTCAGGAACAGGCTTGACGAGGCTCTCGGAATCATGGAGGACCATTACAGCAAGTTCCGTCTTTCAGATGCACTGATGGGCATATACAAACTCTTCTGGGATGATTTCTGCGCCTGGTATCTTGAACTGGTCAAGCCGGCATACGGAGCAGGTATTGACAAGGCAACCTACGATGCCACAATCGGCTTCTTCGATTCTCTTCTGAAGATGATCCATCCTTTCATGCCGTTCATAACCGAGGAATTGTGGCACAATCTGGCTCCGCGCGGAGAGAAGGAGACGATAATGCTCCAGAGGATGCCTGTAGCCGGGAAATATGACAAGGGAATAATCTCGGATTTCACCATGGCTGAAGAAGCGGTCGTGGCGGTCAGGGCAATAAGGCAGCAGAAGAATATTTCTCCGAAAGAGCCTCTTGGCCTGCGTATTTACGGAGAGTTCCCGAAAGATGTCCTTCCGGCTGTCATCAGACTTGCCAATATCGGTTCGGTAGAGTATCCTGAAGGCACGGAGGTTTCAGGTGCGGAAATACCGTTTATGGTACGGACCGTGAAAATGGCGGTTCCGGCAGAAGGGCTGGTCGATACGGCAAAGGAAAAGGAAAAACTTGAAGCCGACCTCAAATATCAGGAAGAATTCCTGACAATAGTACGCAGGAAACTCTCAAACGAGAAATTCGTCAACGGCGCCCCGGAAAAGGTCGTTGCTGCGGAGAGGAAGAAGGAAGCGGATGCAATCTCGAAGATAGAAAGCATAAAGGCTTCTCTCGCTGCTTTGGGATAAAGGTTAAAACAGAATAGAATCAAATTATATGCGCTCGGAACTTGAACTGGCGGTAAGATATTATGAGACGGACCAGATGGGAATAGTACACCATTCGAACTACATCAGATATTTCGAATGTGGCAGGTCGGATATGATGGCAAAGTACGGACTTCCTATCGAGAAGATAGAGGAAGACGGGGTCATGCTTCCCATAGTTTCGGTCGAATGCAAATACAGGAAACCGGCTGTTATGGGAGACATTATAAGGATAGTGTCGAAAATAGACAGGGTACCCCTGGCTAAACTGGTGGTAAAAAGCGAGATATACAATGCCAGGGAGGAACTGCTTGTGGAAGGGTCGGTAACACTTGGATTCATCGATTCGCACACGCGGCATCCAGTCAGATGCCCGGAAAAACTGGCGGAAACAATCAGGGAGAATCTCGAGGACTGATGCAGGTCAGACCTCGGAACAATTTAAGGAATAATTCAATAACCAAATAAAAAGACAGAATATGATACAGCCATTGGTTTTCGGTCTCGGCGGATGGGAAATCCTTATAATCGCACTTGTTATCCTTCTGATATTCGGAGGTGCCAAGATTCCGGAACTCATGAAAGGCCTGGGTAAGGGCATCAGGAACTTCAAGGAAGGAATCAAGGAAGGAGACGAAGAGGGGAAGAGCGGTGAGAACCGTCAGATAACAGATAAAAAGAACGAAGATAAGTGATATCCATCAATTCATTGACTGTCGCCTACGGAGGCTTCACCCTTCTGGATGACATCAATTTCCATATCAGCGAAAATGACAAGATAGGGCTTGTCGGCAAAAACGGAGCCGGCAAGTCTACTATCCTGAAATTGATCTGTGGCCTGCAGACTCCGACTTCAGGAAAGATAGCCATGACCGCGAATACAAAGATCGGCTATCTTCCCCAGATTATGGAGCATCATAAGGGGAAAAGTGTCATAGACGAGGCCATGACAGCCTTTTCCGAACTTTTCGGGATGGAAGAGGAACTTGCGAGAATCACGGAGGAACTTTCCGTCAGGACGGATTATGAATCACGTGAATACCAGAACCTTATCATCCGGATGAACGACATCAACGATATCCTCTCGATGAGACAGTCCGAATCCCCCAAGGTCCAGGCAGAAAAGACCCTGATGGGGCTCGGCTTCAAATACGAGGAACTCGGCAGGGCCACTGAAACATTCAGCCAGGGATGGAACATGCGTATCGAACTGGCCAAAATCCTTCTGTCCAGACCTGACGTACTGCTATTGGACGAGCCGACTAATCATCTTGATATAGAATCCATTGAATGGCTTGAAGACTATCTGAAGGAATACAGGGGCTCCATGGTTCTGATATCCCATGACCGTAAATTCCTCGACAACACGACCAACAGGACTGTCGAGATAATGCTGGGACATATCCATGACTATAAAGTACCGTACAGCAAGTACATGGAGTTGCGCAAGGAAAGAATAGCGCAGCAGAAAGCGGCCTACGAGAACCAGCAGAGGATGATAGAGAAGACGGAGGAGTTCATAGAAAAGTTCCGGTACAAGCCGA
Source organism: uncultured Bacteroidales bacterium (assembly GCA_944325465.1). Lineage (GTDB taxonomy): Bacteria > Bacteroidota > Bacteroidia > Bacteroidales > UBA932 > Cryptobacteroides. The sequence goes on from CALVAE010000048.1 coordinate 8,815, forward strand.
CCAAGTCCAATCAGGTACAGTCAAGGGTAAAGGCTCTCGAAAAACTGGAACGGGTAGAGGTTGATGAAGAGGACAAATCCGTCCTTAGCGTGAAATTCCCTCCTGCCCCCAGATCCGGGGACGTGGCGTTCAAGGCGACCGGCCTCAAGGTAGGCTATGGGAGCAAGGTTGTCTTTTCCGATGCCGATATCGAGGTCCGCAGAGGGGAGAAAGTCGCCCTGGTGGGACGTAACGGCGAGGGAAAGACCACTCTTATGAGGGTAATCATGGGCGAACTGGAACCGATGTCAGGGGAAGCCAGGACAGGGCATAATGTAAACATCGGGTATTATGCCCAGAACCAGGAAGATATCCTTGACAAGGAAGATACCGTATTCGGGACTCTGGACAGGATAGCGGTAGGGGATATCCGCACCAGGCTCAGGGATATTCTGGCAGCATTCCTGTTCAAGGGCGAGGACATCGACAAAAAGGTTTCCGTACTGAGCGGAGGAGAGCGGGCAAGGCTTGCCATGGCAAAACTGATGCTCAGGCCGTATAACCTTCTTGCACTGGACGAACCTACGAACCACATGGATATCAGGTCAAAGGATATCCTGAAACAGGCCTTGAAGGCTTATGACGGAACCCTTATAGTGGTTTCACATGACAGGGATTTCCTGGACGGTCTGGTTGACAAACTTTATGAATTCCGGGACGGACGTGTAAAGGAACATCTCGGCGGAATCGGGGAATTCCTTGAAAGCCGCAAAATCGAGAATCTCAATGAACTGGAACGTCATATAAAGGAAGAGGCAAAGCCTTCCAGAGAAGCGGAGGAAAAGAAGACAGCCGCCAAGGAGGAATACCATGCAAAAAAATCCGTATCAAAGGAAGAACGCAAGGTCAGGAACAGGATTGCATGGCTTGAAAAGGGCATCAACGATCTTGAAGGCAGGATGAAAGAACTTGAGGCCATTCTGGCAAATCCAGGTGAAAAGGATGATATAATGGAACTTACAAGGTCTTATCTGGAGTATAGGAGAGATCTTGACGCCAAAACGGAAGAATGGGCATCTCTTGTAGAATCACTTGATGAATAGAATTTCCATGGAAGAAAATGCAAAGATTCAGTACCTGTACGGGATACATCCCGTGCTTGAAGCCCTGAAGTCAGGGAAACGGATCGACAGGATCCTGCTCAAGCAGGGGCTTGAAAGCCCTCTGTTCAAGGAACTGATGGATCTTATACAGCAAAACGGCATCGCATACCAGTTCGTGCCGGCCGAAAAACTGAACCACACGGTCAAGGGGGCGCATCAGGGAGTAATAGCATGTATCCCTTCCATAGATTATGTAACACTTGAGGAACTCGTAGACAAATCATTGGCAGTCAGCAGAAACCCTCTGTTGATAATGTTGGACGGAGTCAGTGATGTACGTAATCTGGGAGCAATCGCAAGGACTCTTGAATGTGCCGGAGGTTCAGGTATTATCGTTCCGGCAAAGGGAGGGGCGGCCATCAATGCCGATGCAATAAAGTCATCGGCCGGAGCACTGATGCGCATTGATATCTGCAAGGTCCCTAATCTCAAATATGCGGCATATTATTTGAGACAGTCGGGGTTTTGCCTGATTGCCGCTACGGAAAAGACAGATGTCCGCATATACGATACTGACATGACCGGACCTGTCGCCATTGTCATGGGATCGGAAGGGAAAGGGATTTCACAATCCATGCTGAATCTGGCAGACGTGAAGGCATCGATTCCGATGAAAGGGAATATATCCTCCCTCAATGTTTCGGCTGCCGCTTCCGTCGTGCTTTTCGAGGCAGTCAGACAAAGACTGACGAAAGAAGAATAAGGAAAATGAAAAAGACGATTACGGCCGCAATACTGGTCCTGCTGTCCGCCTCTGTGTGCCTTGCCCAGAAACGGATAGCGATCGAGCACAACTATTCCGCTTTCACTGAAGTTGTTGCTGGTGACCATTTCAACATCTCCATTATACCTTCTGAAGAGAGCAGGGTAAGGATTACGACAGATGTCAGGACGGAAAATTATATCCTTGCATATGTCAAGGACGGCATCCTGTATCTGAGCGTTGACGAAAAGGCCATGCCTGCTGATATCCGCAAGGAATTCAAGGCCAGGAATCCTGTGCTGGCCCTGCCGGATGTCGAGATATATTCTCCGTCTCTCAAATCCGTATCTCTCACTGGCAATTCGGTAATAGCCTGCGATTCACTGGTAACGGCGGACAGTTTTACCCTGACCCTTTCAAAATCCGCTGCTGTAAGGAAAATGAATCTGAAGGCGGAAAAGGTATCCGTCCTGCTCAACAACAGATCCCAGGCATACATGACCATAACCGCAGGTGCCCTGAACCTGCAATGTACCCATAATACAATAGCCGAAATGAAGATAGATACGGACAGGCTTACTGCATACGCAGACAGTTTTTCTTCCGTGGAACTGTTCGGCAATGCGGACAGCATAGCCTTGTCTACCGAAGGCAATTCGAAGATAGTGCTTGACAGTCAAGAGTAGGCTAGTATGTTTGTTCTTGATTCCCATTGCGATACCCCGTCACAGATCCTCCGTCTGAGAGATCTGTCAGTTGACGGCAGCCATTCCCAGGTGGATTTTCCGAAATTGGCCGGAGGGGGAGTGGATGCCGCTTTTTTTGCCCTGTACACACCTGCTTCCATACCCGGACAGGAAGCGGCAGGATATGCCTTGCGGCTGCTTGCGGAACTGCACGACGCAGTTGAAGCCAACCGGGATGCAGCGGCCTTCGCATACAGTCCGGACGATGCGTTCTCCTGCAGGCAGAACGGCAGATTCGCCGTGTGTATCGGCATGGAAAACGGGTCTCCGATAGGGAATTCACTGTCCATGTTGAGAGAGTTTTTCCGTTTGGGAATAAGATATGTTACCCTGTGCCACTCCAGGGACAATCTGATATGCGACTCATGCGCCCAAGGCGATACCTGGCACGGGCTCAGCCCTTTCGGCAGGGAAATGGTGAAAGAGATGAACAGGATAGGAATGATGATAGATGTCTCTCATATATCGGACGAGTCCTTCTTCGATGTAATCAGGCATTCCGGGGCTCCCGTTGTGGCCTCCCACTCATGCTGCAGGGCACTGGCTTCACACCGCAGGAACATGACGGATGAAATGCTCAGGGCGATAGCGGCTAACGGGGGAGTCATACAGATTAATTTCTATCCGGTATTCCTGGACGACGGCTTTGCCGGAATCCTGGATTCCAGTGGACTGGAGGAAAAGGGGGACAGAATCGAAGCGGAATTCATTGCCGACCCCTCGGACCCGGGAAAAAGACAGGCCTGGTACTCGGTACTGGATGAACTTGCGGCCTTGCCTCGTCCGTCATACAAACGCATAGCGGACCATATTGACCATGCGGTGAATGTGGCCGGCATCGACCATGTAGGATTGGGTTCCGACTTTGACGGAATAGCCGTAACTCCGGAAGGTATGGAAAATGCCGCCTGCTTCAGCCGGATATTCACCGAACTCAGGGAAAGAGGGTACAGCGACGGGGATATCGGGAAAATAGCCGGAGGAAATTTTATCAGGGTATGGGACAGCGTCCTGTCCCTTGCCGACAGGACGCTGTAATCCCTACAGTCCGATCACTGCCCTGGAGGTATTTCTGTCAATATACGCCGTTATGTCATGCCGGGTCCTGTAGACAGTCACATGTTCTGTCCGACTCACCGTTTCAAGTGATGACAAGGTCCTTTCATCAAGGGAATCAGGGTTGAGTACGGTATCTATATTGAGGTATCCTATTCCGAGAGAAGTTATGTTCTGGAAAAAATGAGTCCCTTGACTCGGTTCTATACGGAATCCAGGAATTGCACATTCCACGATCATCCTTGATTCGGAAATATCGCTCCACAGCACCGGTATGCCGAGCCACGGATCAGATGATCCCCATCTTCCGGGGCCGATCAGAAGATAGGTCTGACCTTCGGCCCTCATGCGCGCATTGATACCGGATATCTCTTCTGCAATTTCACGGGTCCTCGCACTGTCAAAACTGTCCGAAGGCACATAGACTATATGTCTCATCCCGTCTATCCTGCCGCACCCCAATGCCTTGTCTGACCTTACGATATATTCGGATATACCGGAGCAGACCCGGTCCATCGACTCCGTACCGTCAGGGGAGAACTCGCTTATCGGCCTGACCTGCAGAAGTTTCAATACGCATTCCGAGCCATTGCTGTCCGGTATGATATCGGCAGCGAATTCAATTTCGACATCACTCATGAGTTCCCTTCTGCACATATCCAGCACATCCCTGAGAATCTGCGGCAAAGGAAACTTGCCGTATTTCAGGATGGAATCGAACGAAATGATCCTGGTTCCCGTTTCACTTACGCCTGGTACCAGCCTGTGATCCGATAACCGGTATGTGGAAGCGACGATATCCGGATAATCATATTCTTCAAGAACTTCTGATACAGGCCTCAGGGCAAGGTTTATCCCGTCATTTTTGGATATCTTGAAGGCTCCCGGACGCAGATCGAGGGCATACATTGTCTTCTGGGTATCGCGCAAGGCAAGTTTCGGATCCGACAACTGCAGGATCTTCCTCGGATATCTCGGCGAGAATCTCAGGGTATTCCCCCCGTCCACCACAGTCTTGCCGAGACCGAAAGCCAGATTGACTATGCCGTCTTCAGGTCTTTCCCCTCCGATCGGATAGAAATTCACCGACCTGGCGACTCCTGAAAGCATCGGATAGTAGAAGCCGTTGTGTCCGGTTCCACAAATACTTTGGATGACAACGGCCATCTGTTCTTCACTCAACAGATTGCCTGTTGTCTGGAGGTATGCCCTGCTCCCGGCGAAGAAGACAGATGCATAGACACTCTTGATGGCTTTTTCCAGCATTCTCTGCATCTGGCCCCTGTTCTCCATCAGAGGAATCATATAGGTGGAATATACTCCGGCAAACGGCTGGTAATTGCTGTCTTCCAACTTGGAACTTGAACGTACGGCAAGCGGGGAAGTGACAGTGGCTATGAATGTCTTCAATTCATCAATCAGGGCTGAAGGAAGCCTGGATGCCACAAAGTCTGAAAGAATCTCCTCATCGCTGATATCGGAGTCTATGACATACTGCAAGTCATTCTCCAGTATGAACTGGTCGAAGTATTCGGTCGCTACAACCACGGTCCTCGGGATGGATATCCTGACCCTGTCGTACTTTTTCGAAAGGCCGTACTTCATGATAAGGGAATTGAGAAAACCCAGTCCTCTGGCCTTGCCGCCCAGAGAGCCGTCCCCCATCCTCGCAAACCAGATATAACTTTCGTAGGTTTCCTTGTCGAAATGGGCGATGTTTCCTCTTCCCGTAAGGACATGATAGTCATATATCTGCTGGGAAATATAGTTGCGGAGTTCCCTGACAGAGGCGAAATGGCTGTCCTGGACCGCCTTGAAACTGTGCGCAAGAGTAAACAGCCCTCTGGAGAAGAACCATTTCGAGAATTTGTCCCTGGAAGTATTGTACAGCAGGACATTGTCCGGTATGGTATTGATGATGTTTTCCAGGTCCTTCAGGTTTGAGGCCCTGCCGTATTCGTTCCTGTCGGCATCCCGGAAGACAAAGTCGCCGAAGCCGAATTCATCACCTATATATTCGGCCAACTGGAGCATCAGGGTCTTCGAATATTTCCGAAGAAAACCTGCACCGAGACTTTTGGCAATGTCATAGACACTTTCCTGTGAAGACTGCAAAAGAACCGGCATGTTGGGATCGTCCGCCTTTATCGTCCGGACAAGGTCAATCCCTGCATCCAGTTTCTCCGTATCGGGAGAATCACCTTTATGCAGGACGAAGCCGACATCCGAAATGACTCCGAGCAGATTGTGCTTATACCTTTCATACAGCCGCATCGCATCCTCGTAATTCGTTGCAAGCAGGATTTTCGGACGGGAACGCTTGCGGACCTTGCGGTGCTGTTCGTTGAAGGTATCCTTCAGGAATTCGACACTCTGCTTGAGGACCAGCTTGTACAGTTCAGGCAAATATGTGGAATAATACCGTACGGAATCCTCGACAAGCAGGATCGCCTGCACACCCACTCCGAGTATGTCGTCATCCGCATTTGCCTGGTCTTCCAGCAGTTTTATGATAGCGACTATCAGTTCGGCATTCCCGTGCCAACTGAATACATAGTCCACGCAGGAAGTGTCCTGCATGGAAATGTTCCTGGATATCTCTCTTGAAAAATGGGTCAGAAGCACAAAGGGAATGGAGGATGTCTTCTCCTTGAGCCGGGACGCAAACCGGAATATGTCCTTGTCCCTGGCATTGTACATGCTGATGACCATGTCAATGTCATCATGCCTGCCGAGTATGTCTTCCGCCTCGGCTGAAGTCTTGGCCCAGATGAAACGCGGAGGGTTGCTGATATTCAGATCGATATATTCGCGGTATATCTGGCTTTCTATCTGTCCGTCCTCTTCAAGGATGAATGCATCGTAGTTACTGCATATTATCAGTATCTTCCTGATTCTCCGTTTAATAAGAGAGGCGTAATCCGTCTGCTTGAGTTCTTTCAGACTTACTGGTTCAATCGTGTTCATTATCGGCCCGCATCATTGGATTAATAGAGTCTTCTCCGGAATTCCGAAACTGCAATCGCCGTTGCGACGGCAACATTCAGGGATTCGGAACCCGGGATGTCCGGGGGATATGACGGTATATACAACCTTTCATGTACGCAAGCCTCAATTTCCGGGGAAATGCCTTCCGATTCATTCCCCATTACCATCAGTACAGGAGAATTCTGACCGGTCTTCAACTCCTTTCCGTAAATATTCTCCCCGTCGAGAAAGGTCCCGTAGACTTTCCCTCCCTTTGCACTGAATCCGGAAACAGTCTGCAGGAGGTCGCAATAGTGGAAATCTATCCTGAAAACAGCGCCCATGGTAGCCTGGACAACCTTAGGATTGTATATGTCAACCGTATCCCCGGTTGCAAATATAGCATTAATTCCGAACCAGTCCGCTATCCGGACTATCGTTCCGAGATTTCCCGGATCCCTGACAGTGTCAAGGGCAAGGAAGAGTCCGCTATCCGGAATCCTGACCTGAGTCTCTTCCGGTTTCCTGACTACCGCAAGGACGGGAGAAGGTGTGCTGAACTGGCTGATTCTGGCCATTGCCTCTTCTCCGATGCTATCCTTTCTATAGACCGCCTCTACCCTGAAACCGGACTTCAGCGCTTCTTCAACCAGTTTCTCGCCTTCAACGACGAAAAGCCCGTATTCGTCCCTGTACTTTTTCTGCGACAGGGAACGGATTCTCTTTATCTCGCTGTTGGATAGCCGTGCCTTCATCAGTACCCGAGAATTTTCAGCATCGATTTGTATGTCTGCTCCTTACTGAACAGTTTGGTATAATATTCCCCGTCCTCGTCCTTGTCTATGATAATATGCTTCGGTGCAGGCTGCAGGCAATGCTGTATACCGCCGTATCCTGATATGGACTCCTGATATGCACCTGTATGGAAAAATCCTATATACAGAGGGTCCTCCCTGTTTTCTATCTTCGGAAGGAAGATGGCGTTGGCATGTGCATCAGCATTGTAATAGTCCTGGCTGTCACAGGTAAGTCCTCCAAGGAATACTCTCTGGTACTTCTCGTTCCACTTGTTTATCGGGAGAAGGATAAACCTCTGCTTGATTCCCCAGGTATCGGGCAGGGTAGTCATGAAGGAATTGTCAATCATGTACCATCTCTCCCTGTCGTTCTGCTGCTTGACGTCGAGAATCTGGAATATGGTGGCACCGGATTCTCCGACAGTGAAACTTCCGAACTCCGTAAAGATGTTGGGCTCCTCCACATCCCGGGCATTGCACATGGTCTTGATCTGATTTATGATTTCTTCCGCCATATATTCATAATCGTAGTCCATCGCCAGGGAATTCTTGATCGGGAATCCTCCGCCTATGTTCAGGGAATCGAGTTCAGGACAGATCGCTTTCAGGTCACAATAGACACTGACGCACTTCGACAGTTCATTCCAATAGTATGCGGTATCCTTGATGCCGGTGTTGATGAAGAAATGCAGCATTTTCAAATGGAACTTGTCGCTCTTGCTTATCACATTCTCATAGAAGGGGACAATATCGATGTACCGGATCCCGAGCCTTGAGGTATAGAAATCAAATGTCGGTTCCTCCTCGGACGCTATCCTTATACCGATGTTGATGGGAAGATCAATCAGATCATTAAGCTGGTCATACTCATTCATGTTGTCGAGTACCGGAATGATATTCCTCCATCCAGCATTCACGAGATTGGAAATATTGTCTATATAGGACAGTTTCTTGAAGCCGTTGCATATCACGAACAGGTCCTTGTTGACGACTCCTTCGGCCTCCAGCGCCTCGATCAGATTCAAATCGAATGCTGACGAAGTCTCAAGATGGATATCGTTCTTCATCGCCTCCCTGAGGACGAATTCGAAATGCGAACTTTTCGTACAGTAACAATAATGGTATGAACCTTTATAGTCAACCTTGGCCATGGCGACATTGAACATCCTCTTTGCCCTCTGGATCTGGGAGGAAATTTTGGGGAGGTATGTTATTTTCAAAGGAGTACCGTATTGATTGATAACATCCATCATATTGATATCATGGAAATACAGTTTGCCGTCTTCCACCTTGAATTCATCCTGCGGAAATTCAAATGTCTGGTCAATCAAATCAATGTACTTGTCCTTCATTTCGCCAATCCAATTAAGTTACATTAAACAAAAAACTACAATCCGACTGATTCGGATATACGATTCTGGCCGCAAATATATATCATATATTTATCTATTCACAAATATTTCGGCCAAAATTTTGAGTTTACACCATAAAAAGATACTTTTGTAGGATATTTTGGGTGATGAAAGGCTTCGGAAGAATTGCTGCAACGGGCATTATGCTGCTTACGGTCCTTTCCTGCAGCACTACTCGTGTCCTGCAGGATGGAGAATTCCGCCTTGCCCGGAACCGGATCAGGGTCACGAACGACAATAAATTCAGTACCAACGAAATAGAGCCTTATCTCAAACAGCGTCCGAATTCATATTTCATCTTCGGGTGGAATCCTTTCCTCAATGTCTACAACTGGCAGAACGGCAAGGGAGGCGGATGGGACAGGTTCATCCGCAGGATCGGAGTCGCGCCGGTGGTATATGATCCGGCACAGGTAGAGAACTCGATTGAAAACGTGAGGAACCACCTGGAATACCTGGGATATTACGGTTCGGATATCGATGCCACAGTCCGGGTCAGGAAAAAGAAGGTTACGGTAGACTATGCAGTAAGTCTCGGGAAAAGGTACCGTATCAGCGACATTACCTATCATCTGCCGGAAGGGGAACTTGCCGAAGAGTTTCTGAAGGATACGGCCAACACAGGCATAAGGACAGGGGACTTCCTTTCAGAAAAGGCCCTGGAAGCCGAAAGCGAACGTACAAGCAGATACCTGAGAAACCGCGGGTTTTACGGATTTACCAATAACTATTTTGTTTTCGAGGCTGATACATTGAGCAATCCGGGATTTGCTTCCCTTGATTTCATTATCAACAACTACACCAGGAACGAAACGGAAAAGGATGCCAGGCCATTCCGGAAATTCAGGATAAACGATGTTACCATATCATATCCGCAACGTCTGAAAATCAGGGAGGAGATACTCGGGAAACTGAACACGATAAAGCCCGGGAGCATATACAATGAAACCGACATCAGCAACACGTACTCCAGGATGTCGTCATTGAGAATGTTCAACGGCATCAATATCGAGATGGAAAAGGCGGATACGAATCTCGTCAACTGCTCGATTGATCTGTCCCAGTCGAAACTTCAGGGTTTCAAGATAAATCTGGAGGCGTCCATCAATTCTTCCGGACTTTTCGGAGTTTCCCCCCAGGTGTCATACTATCACAAGAACATTTTCAACGGGGGAGAGTGGCTGAACCTCAGTTTCATGGGCAACTTCCAGTTCATGTTCAACAATTCCGTCAGATCAAACGAATTCGGAGTGTCTGCCGGACTGAGTTTTCCTAAATTCCTCGGGCTTCCGTACAGGCTCTTCAAAGGGCCTGCGATTCCAAGGACCGACGTGAATCTGTCCTACAACTACCAGAGCCGTCCGGAATATACAAGAAACATCATATCCACCTCTTTCGGTTACAACGGCAGTTCTGCAGGAAGATTCTTCTACCAGATCTATCCGGTCCAGTTGAACATAGTCAGGCTGTTCGACCTTGACCCGAATTTCTATAATTCCCTGGCGAACGATCCGTTCATGAGGAACGCATACCAGAACCACTTTGACCTCGGGCTCAGCAGCACTTTCTATTACACTACAAATGCCGATGTCAATCCAAAGACATCCTATTTCTATACGAGATTCCAGTTCGACATTTCCGGCAACATCCTCAGCGCCTTCAAATCCGCCATGAAAAAGGATGCTACGGGAGCAGGCATGATCTGGAACACACCGTTCTCACAATACATCAGGGCCGAACTGACTTTGGGCAGGACATGGAGATTCGGAAAGGAAAACGGACAGGCCCTTGCCACAAGATTCCTTGCCGGAGCCGGATATGCATACGGGAATTCCACGGCCCTTCCGTTTGAAAAGCATTTCTACGCAGGCGGGGCGAACAGCCTCCGGGGCTGGCAGGCAAGGACAGTAGGTCCGGGCCTGGCACCCATGGACGAAACCTTCCTCATCCCGAACCAGACAGGAGACCTGAAACTGGAAGCGAACATCGAATACAGGTTCCCCTTGTTCTGGAAACTTGCAGGAGCGGCGTTCATTGACGCGGGAAACGTATGGACTTTCAGGGAAGCAGGCACGGCAGGACGCTCTTCAAGACTCACTGCCGGCACTTTTCCCGCAAGCATAGCCGCCAACTGGGGTGCAGGACTGAGGCTGGACCTGGATTTCCTGGTAATCAGGGTCGATATGGGCATGAAAATCCATGATCCAGCCAGGGAGCACAAATGGGTTGCGCCATCAGGATGGTTCCGCAGGGACGGATATGCGGTGCATTTCGGCGTGGGATATCCGTTCTGATAAAGAAAAATCCGCAGAACATTCCCGTTTCGGAAATTTTATTGTAAATTTGTAAGGATTAGTCAAACATTTTTAAGCATCTTATTCGATATGGCTCTTATCAATTGCAAGGAATGCGGCCAGCAGATTTCCGACTCTGCAAAGGTATGCCCTCACTGCGGGGCACCGGTTGTAAAGGATGTATTCTGTCCAAAATGCGGGACAAAAGTCCCTGAAAACGTCGCATTCTGCCCAGAATGCGGCAATCCGATAGCATCCCGGACCGTTAAGGACAGGAAAGACAAGACCGTTGCCGGGCTTCTGGCCATTTTCCTCGGAGGTCTCGGGATCCAGTATTTCTATCTGGGCAAGACTACCGCAGGCATCATCACTATCGTCATTTCCCTGTGTTCCTGCTATATCTGGTCGGTCCTGATGCTTGTGCAGGGCATACTGATGCTCACCATGAGCGAAGATAGTTTCAGGGAAAAATTCGTGGATACGGACAAGACATTCCCTCTTTTCTAAAAATCATTGCACATGTATTGCAGGAAATGCGGAGCGGAACTGCCTGAAGATGCAAGGTTCTGCACAAATTGCGGATATGATCTCGATGAAAGCCATCATATTTCCTCATTCTACAGGCCGGAAGAGGACAGTTACGGGAAACGGCCAAGCACCTATCTGCCTCTGGCGATAGTCGTCACGATATGCTGCTGCATGCCTTTCGGGATCGTATCCATCCTGTATGCGTCCAAGGTGGATTCATGCTGGAATTCCGGCAGGGCGGAAGAAGCCCGGAACAACTCCCGTAAAGCCAGGAACTGGGCCTTGTGGGGAATAGGGATATGCGCCCTTATCTACATCGTCTACATTCTCCTGGTCGTATTCGGTCTGGTTGCCGCCTTCTGGACAGGCGGAGAGTACTATGCCGGAGACATATTTTCCTTATGACGGCCAGCGAGGGGAAGACCGGGCGGAAAACCGGGATACACGGGGCTGTAACGGCACTCGTCCTCCTTGGCGTCCTGTCATGTATGGCAATCTATGCCGCAATCAATCCGGAGTCCTCGGTCCTGTTCCCAAAATGTCCCTTCCATCTCCTGACAGGCCTTGAATGTCCCGGCTGCGGCTCGCAACGGGCACTGCATTGTGTCCTGAACGGCCATTTCGGACAGGCGGCGCATTACAATATCCTGACAGTCCTCGCCATACCCTATATCGGGCTGTATGCGGCCCTTGAATTTACGGAGTATCTTATACGTCCGGACAAAGACAGCGGCAGACGGAAACGCATGATCTCCCACGCCTTGTTAATGACAGAGAATCTCCTTTACAGGGGACCGGCGGTACGGATCATTCTGGTAACAGTCTTACTGTTCTGGATTCTCCGCAATTTCACCCCGGCTTTCTGACAGGCACGTCATTTCCCATAATATTTCGGCCATAGGGAAGACAGCCTTTCGGCCATGTTCTGCTCGGTACGGCTGGTATCCGCCGGTTCGTACAAGGTCTTTCCCGACAGTTCCTGAGGCATGAATTCCAGGTCAGTCCAATGTCCGGGATAATCGTGGGCATATCTGTAGCCCTCAGCATATCCAAGATCCTCCATCAGTTTGGTCGGAGCGTTTCTCAGATACAGGGGGACAGGGGCAGTCGGCGTCTCCCTGGCCAGAGCCATCGCCTTGTCGATTGCAAGATATGCCGAATTGCTCTTCTGGGACGAAGCAAGATAGATGGTCGTCTCGGAAAGAGGAATCCTTGCTTCCGGCATACCGATGTTATGCACAATCTGGAAACAGGCATTCGCAAGCAGGAGAGCGTTGGGATTGGCCAGCCCGATGTCTTCCGCTGCAAGGATACAAAGCCTCCGGGCTATGAAAAGAGGATCCTCGCCTCCGTTCAGCATCCTGGCAAGATAATATACGGCTGCATTCGGATCGGAACCGCGCACACTCTTTATGAAGGCGGAAATGATGTCATAATGCATCTCGCCTCCCTTATCATAGAACGCTATGTTTTCCTGCAGGCACAACACCACTGATTCATTGTCGATTATGATATTTTCATCCGGTCCATGCGCATTTACGACGATTTCCAGGATATTCAGGAGTTTGCGTGCATCCCCTCCGCTATGACGGAACAATGCACCCGTCTCCGTCACCGTAATGTTCCTGGTCCTGAGTATCTCGTCCGTATGGATGGCCCTGTTCAACAGTTCCTCGAGATCAGACGGCTCAAGTGACTTCAGGACAAAGACCTGACATCTGGACAAAAGGGGAGAGATGACTTCAAATGACGGATTTTCCGTAGTCGCGCCTATCAGAACTACCGTCCCGTCTTCAACAGCCCCAAGGAGGGCATCCTGCTGGGACTTGCTGAATCTGTGGATTTCATCAATGAACAGTATGGGAGACCTGTCATTTGAAAACAGGGTACTGCTCCTTGCCTTGTCTATAACATCCCTGACATCCTTCACTCCTGCACTGATAGCGGAAAGCGTAAAGAATTCCCTGTCCAGAGAACGGGCAATGATTCTGGCAAGTGTTGTCTTGCCGACCCCGGGAGGCCCCCAAAGGATAAAGGAACCCAGATTCCCGCTTTGGATCATATTCCACAAAATACTGCCCTTGCCGACCAGATGTCTTTGCCCTACATACTGGTCAAGGTTCTCCGGCCTCATCCTCTCAGGAAGAGGCGGAAGCATCCTGTTCATTATGGCATTGTCTGTCACTGTCCTCATACCTTAATCCCGCACCGTGTGCCGAAACGCCTACATTCACGGATACAGATACGCAAAGTTATGATATTTTTTGTTAAATTCGCGGCGGTTAAACGAACTTGGATTTGGATATGTTTGAGAAAAAGACAAAAATAATCTGCACTATCTCCGATATCAACTGTGAAATCGATTTTCTCAAGAAACTCTATGAAAGCGGGATGAACGTAGTGAGGATCAATTCCGCACACGCTTCCATCGAAGGGGCCCAACGTATCGTGGACAATGTCAGGGCCGTATCGGACAAGATAGCGATCCTTGTCGATACCAAAGGACCGGAAGTAAGGCTTACTTCAATGGAGTCGGCCGTAGGCTTTGTCGTCAATGAGGGGGACTGGATAGAGATTCACAACGGTCCCGACCGGTTCTGCACATCGAAGATACTCTATACCACATGCCGGAATTTCGTCTGCGATGTTCCGGTCGGATCACATGTGCTGATAGATGACGGAGCGATCGACCTTTTCGTCACGGGAAAGGAAGGTGACAAACTTCTGTGCGAAGTGCAGAACAGCGGAGTCATAAAAGGGAAAAAAAGCGTAAATGTCCCCAACGTACATATTTCCCTGCCTGCATTGAGCGAAAAGGACAGGAAATTCGTCCAGTGGGCAATAGATGCCGATATAGATTTCGTCGCCCACTCTTTTGTCAGAGGGAAGGATGACCTGCTGGAAATCCAGCAGATCCTCGATTCCAGGAACAGCCATCTGAAAATAATCTCGAAAATAGAGAACCAGCAGGGAATCGACAACATAGAAGAAATCCTGACGTACAGTTACGGGGTCATGGTAGCCAGAGGAGATCTCGGAGTGGAAATCCCGGCTGAAAGGATACCGATTATCCAGAAGGATATCATCCAGATCTGCAGGGCGAGGAAGAAACCCGTGATCATTGCAACGCAAATGCTGCACAGCATGATTGAGAATCCTCGTCCGACCAGGGCGGAAGTGACGGATGTGGCCAATGCGATATTCCAGAGCACGGATGCCATAATGCTGAGCGGTGAAACCGCCAGCGGGAAATACCCTGTCGAAGCGGTAAAGACCATGAGCAGAATCGCAAAGGAAATCGAAAAATCCATTGACATTTCACTTGACCTGCATCTTGAAAAGGTCCACAAGCCTATAGCGGCCGTTCTGGCACGCTCCCTTGTTGCAGCCACAAAGGAACTTCCCGTCAAGGCCATCATATTCGATACATGGACAGGACGTACGGGACGCTATCTGGCGGAATCAAGGCCAAAGGTCCCTATATACGCCATGTGCTACAATGCTTCTACCATGAGGGAACTGAACCTTACCTATGACATCTATTCCTACAAGTTCGACATACAGAAGAGCAAGGAAGATATGGTCAGGAACTCAATCCGGATCCTCGAAGAAGACGGACGTCTGCAGAAAGGGGATCTGGTAGGATTTGTCGGAGGGAGTTTCAATGACGAATTAGGGGCTACATATCTGGAATTCAAGTACATATAATCCGATGAGGATTTCCGGAACCATAATGGCCGTATTTGTCACCCTGGCCGCCGCAGGAAACATGACAGCCCAGAAAAAAAGTGTCGGTGCGGTCATTGCCCCCGACAGGGCTGGCTTCGGCTACCAGCAGTTTCTGGATGAGGATACATTCTGGAATTTCGATGTCGGAGTTGACTACGGCGCACACATGCTTGGACAGGACTCCGATCCCGGAGTGAGGATATCATTCGGATATAATTTCATAATCTGGGACAAGACATACCCTGAAGGAAGGTCCAGGATATATGCCGGCCCCGGAATCACAGCCGGATATCTGGCGGACAAGGACAATTCCCACGGAGGGCTTGCCGGAGTAACCGGGAACTTCGGCTTTGAACATGATTTCGGTATCCCGGTCACCCTGTCCGTAAGCATATCCCCTACACTCGGGCTTCATCTTCACAATACGGAGAGGGGACTCCAACTCAAATCCTACATCAACGGACTGCTCTGGTCCTTTGCCCCTCAGGCCGGCATAAGATATACGTTCGGAGCGAGGGAAAAAACGTCCGGCGGCCGGGCCTTATGCATGGAGAGAAAGGGGAAAAGGCCCTTGTTTACATTCGGGATTGAAATAGACTATGCCTCTACGATAGCATGTACCTACCATCATAATTTCAGGTCAGCCGAAGGATACAGGGTAAACGAAAAGGAAAGCGGTTTCCTGTACAACGGCAACGGGGCGGTGCTTGTCCACGCAGGTCTGAATCTGGGCAGACATTACAATCTGTCCCTGTATGCCGGATACGAAGGGCTGGCGGACAATTTCAGGGTATTTCCCGTATCCATAAGAAACACCTGGCTTTTCGGGAAAAAGGCGGACCATTCAGGGTGGCTGTGCTACGTTGATGCCGGATGCGGATTCAGAGATGCCGGAGGGAAGCCGGCGATAACCGGCAAGGCAGGCGGAGGCTACAGGCTGTCCCTGTCAGGAAAGGTGAATCTGGACTTCCTGCTGTCATACAGGATTGCTTATGCGGAACTTCCTCTGGTGGAAAACGGAGAGAATGTTCCGGAAAGCAGGATTATGAGAAACAACAACTATTTAAGCGCAATCAATATCGGTATCGGAATAACCTTATAAAAAATCATACGATGAAAATATCAGACAGGATCAGGTACGTGGGAGTCAATGACCATGACAAAACACTCTTTGAGGGACTTTGGCCGCTTCCGTTCGGAGTTTCCTATAATTCATATCTTGTAATAGGAGAAAGGATAGCACTTATCGATACGGTTGAAGCCGGATTTTCCGAAGAATATCTGGAAAAAATCAAGACGGAAACAGGAGGAAGGCCTGTGGACTATCTGGTAGTCAACCACATGGAGCCTGACCATTCTTCCAGCATGGAAGCAATCAGGAAACAGTATCCGGAAATCCGTATCATAACGAATGCCAAGGCCGTTCCGATGATTGCCGGATATTACGGTATCACTGACAACATCATGACTGTCAAGGACGGAGAAAGCATTTCGCTGGGAAATTCCACCCTCACCTTCTACATGACTCCGATGGTCCACTGGCCGGAAACCATGATGACATACCTCAATGAGGAAAAGACCCTGTTTTCCGGAGATGCATTCGGAACCTTCGGAGCAGTTGACGGGGATATCAGGGACAGCATGGGAGCCAGGCTGTGCGGATGGCTCGGAGATAAGTCAGATACATTTCAGGAATTCCGCAGCGAAATGACGAGATATTACTCGAACATTGTCGGAAAATACGGAGTCCCTGTCCAGAATGCCCTGAAAAAACTCTCGTCCACGGAAATCTGCAGAATATGCAGCACCCATGGTCCCGTATGGGAAGATCAGATCACTGAGGTAGTATCGCTTTATGACAGACTGAGCCGCTACGAAGGGGAAAAAGGCGTATGCATCGTCTACGCATCGATGTACGGCAATACGGCAAAGGCGGCAAAGGCCCTTGAAGCGGAACTTGCCGGAAGGGGAGTGCCGTATGCCATCCATGACCTGGCAAATGAAAACGTATCATTCGCCTACCGTGACGCCTTCCGTTTCGATACCATTGCCGTAGGGTCTCCGACCTATAACAATGAAATCTTCCCTCCGGTAGCCTCCTTCATGAAAGGACTCGGTACAAGATGCTTGAAAAACAGGAAATTCCTGGCATTCGGTTCCTATACTTGGGCCGGGGGAAGTGTCAGGCAGTTAAATGAAGAAGCCCGAAACATGGGTTTCGAGCTTCTTTCCGAAGGGGCTGCATTCGCCCAGGGATATTCCCCTGAAAAATGCAACATGTCTGCAATGGCAGATAAAATGTAGTTATGTACACTATCAGGGCCGATCTTTACATGGATCGTCTGTCCCCCAGAAATCTTTGTCCGCTTATATTGAATGTCAGTCCGAAATTGAGGCTGACATTCGCTTTTTTATACGGAACATTCAATGCCAGGCCTTCCACAACAGGGGCGACATTCCAGAAGATATTGTCGGTACCGAGGAAGATGCCTACTCCCGGGAAGTCAAAATTTATCGCCGCACCCCACGACGATCCCACGTTGGATATTCCGTAATTCGTCGAAAACTCGAACCATTTTACAGGATGGACATTCACAAAGAACCTTCCTTCATACTTTGAATAGGCCCGTGCAAACGTATTGGAATAAAGGAAACCGGCAGAAAGGTTCCTGTAGAACGGCATTTCATATTCGGCTCCGAGATTCAGTGTCGCAGTCAGCATTTCGAGTTTCCTTCCGATGGAATTGTCCTTATAGAGTCTGATCAGTTCCTTCATGTCATCACCCAGGGCCTCGAACTGCTTGTCTATGGAATTAGGGCTGTCAGGATCATCAACGGCAATGTTTTCGAATCCGTCGAAAGTCCACGGCCTGCTGTTGTCCGTATGTGCTGAAACGACGTTTCCCCACGAAAGGAAGCCCAGATCAAGGACGGCTGCGGAAAGGGTCAGTCCGTCAATAAGTTCGTATGTCGCACCGAGATCGATAGCCGCTCCATATCCCAGACCTCCGAAGGCCTCCTTGATCAGAGAGGATACGGAATCCCCGTCTTCCATTTCAAATATGGAAATAGCATCAAAGTCAACCTCGTTGCTTCCGGCCTTGGTCCCGACTTCAATACCGGGAGCGGCAGCATAGAGAGAACCGTTCGCCTCCACTTTCCACTGCTCTCCGGTCATGTTCACCTTCAGGTTGTCCACTTTTCCTTCCGCATTGATGAGACCAAACAGGAATTTTACCTTGGCCCCGATATTAAGCCTGTCCGTTATGGCGTGGGAATGACCGACTGCCACTTCCAGATAATTCCTTGTCCTGAAACCGAGATTGCTGATATTGTAAGACTGGCTCTGTCCGACATTTTTCATGAAGCCGAACAGGTCCTTGGGAAGATTCACTCCGGTATGGGACCGCAGGTTGATATCAACGGTAGTGAATCCGTTCTTCCCCCATACTCCGGTAGACACAATATTTTCAGAGATATCCACGCCGAGCAGATTCCTGTCTCTGAGTTTGCCCATGAACTCATCCGCGCTGACAGCATTGTTCATGAATGTGGTCAACCCGCCGTTTACAGGATAAAGGAAGGTACTTATACCCATATTACTCCTGGTCGCAACGGAAAGATTGCCTATTCCGATGGAAAAATAACTTCTCGAACCGGCAAATGCAGGATTCAACTGATGCCGGAATTTATATCCGTCGGTAAAATATGCCGAATTGACCTGCTGGGCGAAAGCGGCCGTACAGAAGACAAGTGCAAGAAGGGAAATATATAATCTTTTCATAATACAGTCATATTACAGTTGTGTACTAACTCCGCCACGGATATTGACACTGATATCAGTCAATTGTATGCCCTGTGCCTCATTCAGGGCCACTCCGGCAAACCTGCTGTCACATCCGCCGTTGAGGTTGAGCCTGAAACCGTCAAGTTTTCTCAGGAATTCATTGTCCGATGCCTTTATTCTGATTACCGCAGATGTCGTAGAGGCATTGCCCGTATTTCCCGCGGCAACGGTAACCGGTGAATTGTCAGTAGGGGAGACAAGACTCACTTCCAGACCTTCCCCGATGATTTCCCCGTTTGTATCAATCGGAAAGGCAGTCACGGCAAGTGAAAGAGGAATTTCATTGACAAAATTCAGATATACCGATGCTTCAGTCAGATTTATCTGGAAGGACGACTTGTCCGTCCCGTCCTCTGAAGGATTCAGGGACTTGTTCAGCCCGGTAATATCATACGGATACTCTATTGAAAGTTTTTCTCCGAAAGCAAGCGGGGCATCTATTGCATATTCAAATGAAAAGGCGGCCCGGCCTGCATCCTGCAGATCCACCACTGTCATTTCCTGTACGGTCCTTACCTCGATATCGCTTATCGCAATCTTGTCCGGCACTCTGGCTACCAGATCCGCAATCTTCTCATCTACAATGATTACCGGATCATTTGTCGCACCGACCGGACCTTCAGGGACATCAGATTCCCGTCTGACAATATACACCGGTGTCACACCGCTTCCGATGACTATTTCCCGGTCCTGACCAAGTTCAAAATGCGTGGTGTCTTCACCGGATACCGATGCTATGTCGGCAGCAAGGGTAAACGAAAGGGGAGAGTCGTTCGTAACCATCAGGGATACAACCGGATAAATGTCCAGTCTTGTATTCTCTCCCGTCAGGAAATCCGGAATTTCTCCAAGTTCGACTGTCTGGTCATCAACATCAATGGCAGGATCCAGCATTATTTCCGCCGAACGCACGGATATCCGGGATATATCGATTTCCGTATCAAGAATCAGGCTTGACGGCAGGTCAGATGTCGAATCGCCGAAAGAATCGGCCCTGGCGGAAATCTGCAGTCCGGACAACTCTATCTGATCATCTATAATGAGTTCATTCCCGACCAGTCCCTGACCTTCAGGCATGTTGCCGAAATCAATGGAGTCCAGTACTACAGGCAATATGACGGATGCTCCGATCCGAAGAGCCACATCCTCTGCAAGAACTATGGTATGACCGTTTTCTATGGTAAACCGGCTGTCAGACGCATCCTGTTTCGATACAGTAAGATAGGCAGGAAAATCAATGGTAAAGCCTTTCATTATATCGACTTCACCCGAATTCCTGCCGTCATCCCTAGTAAGTCTCAATGAAAGGTACAGGGTCCCGTCCGTAGTTACCCTGCCAATGGCAGTCAGATATTCCGGTACGCTCCCGGTAACGGAAATGCCGGTTGCCGACTCCGTGACCGGAAACTCGAACTCGTATTCTGGAATCCATAATCCGCCAGGAATCTCAGGCAGATCCATACTGAACCTTACCCCGTCAGGCACCTTGAGTCCGGACAGGTCTATTTCAGGTATATCCACTTCACCGGAAATTTCATCACCTGTAACGGAAAAACTGTAATTTCCGTCGGAATCCACTGATATCATCGAATTTTCCCCGTCAATTTTGAAAAAATCCCCGATCAGGATCTTTTCCGTGCTACCGATCGGAGCACTGATGTCACCGTTGACGTCAATTGTGGTGTTGATGCCCTTACTCAGATCGTACGCCTCGTTTACACAGGAGGTATTGCACAACAACACTGCAGATGCAGTGCATGGCAATAGCATCAGAAATCGTTTTTTCATACTCATGACCAATCGAAACTAATTTCGCGCAAATATATCAATTTTATATTCAAATCTAAAGTTATAATGACTTTATTTATCAACACCATAGCCAGATCCGACAATGAAGACAATTTTGTCACACAATTTATATTATGTTAAGTAACAAATACGGAGACTTCCCTTTCTGAAAAATTATTATATTTGCACCGTGAAAACGAAAATCTACATATTCGTCTCGGTTCTGGCAATTGCGCTGTGCTACACCCTGGATATCCGTGTTCACACGGATGCCGCAGAAAGGGAAACGGCAGCACTGCATGAAGACACACTTACAGGCAACGGAGAGACTTCTGACAAGTATGTGGACTACAACCTCGCATTCTGCAGCGGAGGACCGGCTACAGGCATATCTTCACAAAGAAACAGCAACTCAAGCAATATTCCCAGAAATCCGGGATTCGGAAAGCGTGCCCACGACCCGGACAACAGCTCCCTTGTACCGGTAAAAGCCGGAAAACTGATCTGCATTTCCGCATTCAACAATTTCCGGTCAGGGATTCTGCTATACCCGTCCGGTCTTTTTTCGGACAGCCACAGATTCATACAGTTGTGCAGGCTGACAATCTGATTATCAGACATATGGATTCAATTCTCCTTTCTGGACACAGTCCGAAGGAGGACATCATGAGACCTGATGATCCAGGGTCTCCCCTATTTGTTTGAATTATATAAACATCAGATTTACAGCAATTTACAATAATATGAAAAAAGAATTTATCCGTGTGCGCAGCGCACTCGACTGGACAATATCCCTCGCTCTTCTCATAATCGGCTGCGTGACAGTCATTATTCCGACTCCTGCATCTGTCAACATAGCGGCCATCTTCGTGATTTTCACCGGAATCCTGCTCGTCGTGGTCCTCAGGTCCGCATGGAAGGACAAGGAAACCGGAGAACTGTATCACAAGAAAGAGTTCTACTTCCCGCAGAGCTGCCGGGACAGGATTATCAGATCCGTATCGGAAGACATCGAGAATATCGATACCGGTGAAGAAGACAAGGGCAACGGTCTCAGACTCGACCTTTTCTACAGCAGACACAACGGCAAAGCCTTCCTTCAGGTATTCGAATACATCCCATACAGATACGAACCTGCAACGGAATTCTACGAGCAGCCGGTGTCCAAAGTACAGAAACTGCTGAAATAGACTACAATCTGCCTTATAATCGGAACAGCCGCCCCGGATATTTCCAGGACGGCTGTTTTCATTCCAGGCGGATATTGCCGTACCCGTCAGTCCCTGGGAAGTCTTTTCAGATATTCCCTGTATTCCTCCCAGTCCGTTATAGGCCTGCGTGCCACTCCGGACTCCATTGCCGCCTTTGCCACAGCAACAGACACAGTCTCCAGCAGACGTGCATCAAGGGCTTTCGGAATGATATAGTCCGGACCGAACGACATGCTGTCAGCACCGTATGCCTTCAGAACCTCCTCCGGAACCGCAGACTTCGCAAGACCGGCGATTGCATAGACGGCCGCTAGTTTCATTTCCTCATTGATCTTCGTAGCCCTTGTATCAAGCGCTCCCCTGAATATATACGGGAAACCTATCACATTGTTCACCTGGTTAGGATAATCGCTTCTTCCCGTTGATACAAGAGCATCCGGGCGGGCCTCCAGGGCATCCTCATAACTGATTTCCGGATATGGATTGGCCAGAGCCATGATTATCGGCTTGTCTGCCATTGTCCTTACCATATCCTTGCTGAGAACGTCTGCCTTCGAGAAACCGGCGAATACATCCGCTCCCTGAATGGCTTCTGCCAAAGTATGCAGGTCCCTTGATGTCCCGAATTTTTTCTTGTACGGGTTCAGGTCCGTCCTGTCGGCCCTGATCACACCCTTGCTGTCGCACATCACGATATTCTCAGGCCTTACTCCCACCTTGATGTACAGGTCGGTGCAGGCTATCGCCGCTGCTCCTGCCCCGTTGACCACCATCTTCACATCTTCGGCCTTCTTGCCTGCAAGTTCCAGGGAATTCACAAGGGCCGCAGCCGTTATGATGGCCGTACAGTGCTGGTCGTCGTGCATTACGGGAATATCCAGTTCTTCGATAAGCCTGCGCTCGATCTCGAAACACTGCGGAGCCTTGATATCCTCCAGATTGATACCGCCGAAAGTCGGGGCAAGGGCCTTCACCGCCTGGATGAACGTTTCAGGATCGGATGCATCAAGTTCGATATCGAACGCATTCACTCCTCCCAGAATCCTGAACAGGAGAGCCTTGCCCTCCATTACCGGTTTTGCGGCATAAGGGCCGATATTCCCGAGCCCGAGGACCGCTGTTCCGTTTGAGATGACTGCTATAAGGTTCCCACGTCCGGTATAGTCATACGATTTGTCCCTGTCATCGGCAATCGCCTCTGCCGGAGCGGCCACTCCCGGCGTATATGCCATTGCAAGGTCGTGTTGCGATGCCGTAGGTTTGACGGGCCTGATACCGGTCTTGCCGGCCGGAAAACTGCTGTGATACTCCAGCGCTTCCAGATCTAACTTTTTCATAAACTATCCTTTTAACTACTAACTTTCATTTCTGCGCCCTCCCCTCCGGGAAAAGCGC
Source organism: uncultured Bacteroidales bacterium (assembly GCA_944325465.1). GTDB lineage: Bacteria > Bacteroidota > Bacteroidia > Bacteroidales > UBA932 > Cryptobacteroides. The sequence goes on from CALVAE010000048.1 coordinate 32,430, forward strand.
AAATTGCAAATGTAATTAAAAGCCGAGAGCATAGCAAATTTATTTTCGGTCCGGTGTGCAGCCATGTTTTGTACCGAAAGAGAATTTTGCGTATGTTTGCAGCCGTTTTGGAAACAGCCGGGATTGCCGGATAAAAAGATAATGGCTATGTCAAGGAAACATCAGGATATAATTCTGGAAAACGTGGTTGTGGAATCCGTTGCCGCGGAAGGAAAGGCTGTCGCGCATGTGGACGGCGCCGTACTTTTCCTGCAGTTTGCAGTACCTGGAGACATCGTGGATGTAAAGGTTACAAAGAAGCGGAAGAACTATATGGAAGGCTTCATCCTCCGTATCGTGAAACCTTCAGGGCACAGGCTGGAACCTTTCTGCAGCCATTTCGGAATTTGCGGAGGCTGCAAATGGCAACCCTTGCCGTACAGCATGCAACTTGAAGCCAAACAGCAGCAGGTCTATGACCAACTTGTAAGGATAGGCCACCTGGATATTCCGGAAGTCTCCCCTATCATACCTTCAGAGAGGACTGAATTCTACAGGAACAAACTGGAATTCACGTTTTCCGAAAGAAGATGGATAGAGACCGGCGAGAATCCGGACGAGATAAGCGATGAAGACAGGCTGGGACTGGGATTCCATGTCGGACGTTTCTTCGACAAGGTCCTGGATATCAGACACTGCTATCTCCAGAAAGAACCTTCCGACAGCATCAGGCTGTTCATCAGGCAATTCGCCGTTTCCCTCGGTCTGTCTTTCTTCAACATCAGGGAACACAGGGGGCTGCTGCGGAATATGATAATCCGCACCACCGAAGCGGGAAACGTAATGCTGATCATCTGTTTCTATTATGATGACCCCAAGGCCAGGGCCGCTCTTCTGGATGCGGTATCGGACGCCTTCCCTCAGATAACATCCCTTTATTATGTCATAAACGGCAAGGCCAACGACTCCATAGCCGACAGGGAATGCATCCTATATAAAGGAGAAGATGCAATCTACGAGGAAATGGAAGGACTCAGGTTCCGGATAGGGCCGAAATCCTTCTACCAAACCAATACCCGGCAGGCATACAGACTGTACGGCGTGACAAGGGATTTTGCCCGGCTCCACGGGACAGAGACAGTGTACGACCTGTACACCGGGACCGGGACGATAGCGCAATTCGTATCCGGCAAGGCCGGCAAGGTCATAGGCATCGAATATGTCCCGGAAGCCATCGAGGACGCCAAGATGAATGCCAGGGCCAACGACATCGGCAACTGCGAGTTCTTCGCCGGCGACATGAAAGACGTCCTGAACAAAGACTTCATAGAGGAACACGGACACCCGGATGTGGTGATACTTGATCCGCCCCGCGCCGGGATTCATCCAGATGTGGCTAAAGTTATACTTGAGGCTGCGCCTGACAGGATAGTGTATGTCAGTTGCAATCCCGCTTCACAGGCAAGAGATCTTGCTGTACTGTGCTCTCAATACAGGATAACGGCTGTCCAGCCGGTGGACATGTTTCCTCACACGCATCACGTGGAAAATGTCGTGGCACTGTAGCGTATCTGACACCGGACTGACGCTGCATTACGGAACCGTTGTCCGGACAATGCAGACCGTCAGAAAGGGAATATGAGAGGAAGGACGAAGACCATCACCAGCCCCATTATAAGTTGCAGCGGAAGACCTACCTTCACGTAATCGCTGAACCTGTATTCCCCCGCACTCATTACCAGAGCATTCGGTGGCGTGGAGAAAGGAGAGGCGAAGCACATGCTTGCCGATACGGCAACCGCAAACATAAACGGATACGGACTTACTCCCATACTCACGGCGGCACTCATCGCGACAGGGGTGAAAAGCACTGCCGTAGCGGTATTGCTGAGGAACATCGTCACAAGGGATGTCGCGAAATAAATAATCGCCAGCAGGCCGCGCGGCCCCACGTCGCCGAAACCTTCAAGAAGGAAGGAGGATATGGCCGAAGTTATGCCTGTCTTGTCAAAGGCGACTGACATCGGTATCATTGAAGCAATCAGGACCACGCTGCTCCAGTTGATGCTGGAATATGCTTCCTCCATGTTGCGAAGACATCCTGTAACTACCATCAGCACCGCTGCAAGCAGTACGGCGGCAACGGAAGGAATCACGTCCAGAACCATCACGACAACCATTGCAAGCATGATAAAGGCTGCAAGAGGGGCCTTGCTGTCCAGGGTGACCTTCGCCATCCTCTTCCCAGGCTGTCCTACAAGCACGAAATCATCCGTAAAATCATCGAGTGCCGTGATGTTCTTCCAGGTTCCCTGGATAAGCAGAGCATCTCCGGAATGAAGCCTGGCATCCTTTATGTCATCCATGTTATATTCTCCCGACCTCTTGATGCCAAGGACATTGACTCCGTAATGTTCCCTGAACCTGCTGTCTGCGACTGAATGGTTGATCAGATGCGACCCCGGTATTATATAGAGTTCGGCATACCCGGTCTCTACCGTAGTCGCCTCCGTATTCAGATCTATCCTGTCAAATCCGAGGGACTTCTCCTGCACGAATCTCGAAGCATTCTCCTCTGTCCCGTACATAATAAGCGTATCTCCGGCCCTGATCACGCTTTCAGGACCTGCAACCTCTTCCGTAGTCACCCTGCTGAACCTTTTATGAGGCCGATGAATTATCCTTCCGACACTCAGGTCATATTCCGCCCCAATCCTGAGTTCGTGCAGTGTATGGCCGACAAGAGAGGAACCATCCGGAACACTGACCTTAAAACTCTGATGCGCCAGATTGTACTCCTTGACAATCTCCGCTGCCGTACGCACTTTCCTTCCGCCTTTCTCCTTACTGCCGGCATTCCGTGGCTCCAGCAGGCGGCTCAGGAAAAACAGCACCGCCACACCGACAATGACCGCCACAGCCCCTACAGGAGCGAAAGAGAAGAACCCCAAAGGCTCAAGCCCTTCTGCCACAATGGCATCCTGAATCACAAGGTTGGGAGGCGTACTGATCAGAGTGAAAAGCCCCATGCTGCTCGCAAAGGCCATTGGCATCAGATATCTCCTTGCGCTGATCCCCGAATCCGCAGCCATACTCATCACGATAGGCATCATGACGGCGACAGTGCCCGTATTGCTTACGAACGCCCCTACTGCCGATGTGACGAGCATGACAAGCAGGAAAAGGACATTCTCGTTCTTTCCCCCAGCCTTTAGTATCCTGCCGCCGATCATTTTGGCAAGGCCGGTCCTGAAAATGCCGGCGCCGACCACAAAAAGCCCCACCATCATGACGACGACAGTGCTGGAAAATCCTGAAAGCGCCTCCGCCGGAGTCAGCACACCGGTCAGCAACAGCGCAAGAAGGGATCCGAGGGCTACAATGTCCGAACGTATCCTGCCGCTGACAAACAAAATACAGGAAAGGACGAGAACGGCGAGGGTAATCGCAGAAGGAGACAATATTGACATAGGATTTATGTTTTTTGCAAAAATAACATTAAAATTTTATAACTTTGCATAGTTTTGACTATACGTATGGGTAAACTTTTTGACGAACTCAGCAAGGATTACAGGGTCAAGGAAGGGCTCAAGACCTGCATCAACTGCGGCACCTGCACGGCTATCTGTCCGGCCGCCGAATTCTACAGGTATGACCCGCGGAAGATAGTAGACATAGTCCAGAGCAAAGATGATGAAGAAATCGAGAAACTCCTGAAGAGCGACTCTATATGGTATTGCGGAGAGTGTATGTCATGCGTGACAAGGTGTCCTCGCAAGAACGGCCCGGGACTGGTGATCATGGCATTGAGAAACCTTTCGGCGAAACTGGGATATTTCGTGTATTCCGAAAAGGGACGCCAGTTATACCCTCTGACCAGGATGCTCACAGGAAATATTCTCAACTACGGCTACTGTGTCTACCCGGAAACTTTCAGATGGGAAGACCACGTGGAATCAGGACCTGTCTGGAAATG
>CALVAE010000049.1 GCA_944325465.1 uncultured Bacteroidales bacterium
CATCCCTCTTGATTATCTCGAATTTCTCGATGTCTATCACAAGGACCATCCGGTCAATGCATTCCTGGCTGACTTTCGGCAGGAGTCTTTGTGAAACGAAAATGGCCTTGCATTCCGAATGTTTCAGTATGTTCTCGATTTCCGTGGGAGAGGAATCGGGAAGGATAGGGACTGAAATGCGTCCGAATGGCACGAGGGAAAACATTGCCACTGTCCAGTTCGGCATGTTCTGGGAGAGGATGGCGACCCTGTCTCCAGCCCCGATTCCGTATCGGCTGAGCCTCGCGGAGATTTCATCGCATTTCCTGCGGAAACTGCCGTATGTATATCCCATATCCGATCCGAGCATTTCGGACATCTTGTTTTTCTCGTACAGGGTGGTGGAATATTCGTACAGTTTTGCCAACGTGTCGACGTATTTTTCCCTCCATTTGAGAAATTGACGGGCTATGATATTCATTTGCTTTGTCTTTTTTGTATTTGATGTGTCAGTGGGTTATGTAGTCTTTCGGATATTTGCCCACCAGATGCATGCTTTCGTAGATCTGCTGGATGCGGGCCATATCGGCCTTGGCGTCATCCGAAATCTCGAACCGGCTGTGGATTCCGATGCGCTTTGTCCCCCAGTCGAAATAGGCCAGATAGACCGGGACTCCCGTTTCCTTGGCGATTATGTGGAATCCGGCCTTCCATCTCCTGACCGGTTTCCTTGTGCCTTCGGGAGCGATTGCGAGGTGGAACTTCTCTCTTTTTTCCATTTCGTGTATCACGCTCAGCACTATGGCCGAAGGGTTCTTCCGGTTGACAGGTATCCCTCCCATCTTCCGGATTATCCACCCGAGTACAGGCCATTTGAAGAATTCTTCCTTTACCATGCACAGGGCATCCCCTCCTACCGACTTGTAGAAGAGATATGCCACGACGAAATCCCAGATTGAAGTGTGCGGCGCACCCAGAAGGATGCATTTGTCATCAGGGGCCGTCCCTCCTACCGGAGTCCATCCCCATATCTTAAGCAGGAAACCGCAGAATTTTCTCCACATATTTGTCAGATATTAACGTCTTCAAGTTCTTTTTCGCTTCTGAGGTTCTGTCTGATGAACCTCTGCCTGTCGATGGTGTTCTTGCCCATGTAGAACTCCAGGAGTTCGGAAATGCTCTCTTCGTCGCTGAGTTTCACGGTATCCAGCCTCATGTCATCCCCGATGAAGTTCACGAACTCGTCAGGCGAGATTTCACCGAGCCCCTTGAATCTGGTCACCTCGACTCCTTTGCCGAGCGCATCGATGGCCTTCTCCTTCTCGTCCTGGGAATAGCAGTAACGGACCGTCTTCTTGTTGCGGACTCTGAAAAGCGGTGTCTGCAGGATGTGTACGTGTCCGCGTCTTATCAGGTCCGGATAATATTTCAGAAAGAAGGTGAGGACGAGAAGCCGGATGTGCATGCCGTCGTCATCGGCATCGGTCGCCACGATTATGTTGTTGTATCTGAGGTCAGCCATATCCTCCTCTATGCCGAGGGCGGAAATCAGCAGGTTGAGTTCCTCGTTCTCGACCATTTTCTTGCGGCTGTCCTTGAAGCAGTTCATCGGCTTTCCCCTCAGGCTGAACACCGCCTGGTAGTCGGCGTTGCGCACTTTGCTGATGGTTCCGCTTGCCGAGTCTCCCTCAGTGATGAAGACACTTGTCAGTTCAGTCTCTTCCTGACGGCTTTTCGGCAGTTTGTCGGTGTAGTGGATACGGCAGTCCTTGAGTTTCTTGTTGTAGATGCTCGACCGTTTGTTCCTCTCCCTTGTCTTTTTCTGTATTCCGGAGATTTCCTTCCTTTCCTTTTCCGATGATATGATCTTGTCCTGGATGACGGGAGCGATCTCCTTGTGCATGTGCAGGTAGTTGTCCAGGTTGGTCTTTACGAAATCATTCACGAAACTGCGTATGGAAGGCCCCCTGTCGACGGAACTGGAACCGTCCTCGTTCTTGACCGAAGTCTCCCACATGTATGTCGAGCCGAGTTTGATCTTGGTCTGGGATTCGAAGTGGGGTTCCTGTATCTGGATGCTGATGGCACCGATTATTCCCTGGCGGATATCCTCCGGTGCGTAGTCCTTCTTGAAGAATTCCTTCAGGGTCTTGGCTACGGCTTCACGGAAGGCTGCCAGATGGGTGCCTCCGTCCCTGGTATTCTGTCCGTTGACAAAGGAAAGTATGTTTTCCCCGTAACTGTTGCCGTGGGTGATGACGATTTCGATGTCTTCCCCTTCCAGATGGATCGGGGGATAGAGCGGGGTCTCCGACATGGAATCGTTTATCAGATCCAGCAGGCCGTGCTCGGATTTGTATGTGACTCCGTTGAGTTTGAGGGTCAGGCCTTTTTTCAGATAGGCGTAATTGCGTATCAGCGGCTCGACGTATTCCATCTTGTAGGAATATCCCTCGAACATCTCCGGATCGGCGGTATATCTGACGTATGTCCCGTTCTTCTCCCTGGTGGGTCTCTGTCCGGAATCTATCAGGACTCCTCTGGAGTAATGGGCGTATGCGCTTTCCCCGTCCCGGAACGACTCCACGTAATAGTCTTCCGAAAGGGCGTTTACCGCCTTGCTCCCGACTCCGTTAAGTCCGACCGATTTCTGGAAGGCCTTGTTGTCGTATTTGCCTCCGGTGTTGAGTTTGCTGGTGGCATCCACGAGTTTTCCCAGGGGGATTCCGCGTCCGTAGTCCCTTACGGAGACCGTCCGGTCTTCGATGGAGATGTCGATGACCTTGCCGTAGCCCATGGTGAACTCATCGACGGAATTGTCTATGGTTTCTTTAAGGAGCACATAGATTCCGTCTCCGGGGTTGCTGCCGTTGCCCAGCCTTCCGATGTACATTCCGGGTCTCAGACGTATGATGTCAATACCTTCGATTGTCCGGATATTATCTTCGGTATATTTTATCTCTTCTGCCATATTTTCTGGTCAATAAACAGCAAAGGTAATAAAATTTCCAAAAATTTGGTGAAAATGAATAAAACACATACATTTGTCCGTTTTTAGTTTATTCTTAACCGGTTAGTATGAAACGTGAAGGATTCTTCCTGGCCTGCCTGTCAGGCCTTCTGATTCCGATGTCGTGTACGCAACTCCTTGATGATAACTGCGTGACGGGGAAAGGTGAAGTGACGCTGGTCCTTTCTGCAGAGAGGGATCTGTCCCTGACCTGCAAATCCGCACCGGCCGAGGTCCCGACCGATGATTTCCAGGTGGAGATTTTCAAGGTGGAAGGCCAGTCGGAGGTCCGGCTGTACAGGGATTCGTATGCGGCGGTCAAGGATACGCCCATCCCTCTGAATGCGGGAGACTACAGGCTTCTGGCATATTACGGGGATCCGGATGCGTATGGATTCGACGATCCGTACTATGAAGCGGAAACCTCCTTTTCCGTCCGGCCCCAGTCCAGCGAAAGGATCAGCGCCGTGGCAAGGCTGGAAAACGTTATGGTGACGGTCGCATTCGGTGATACTCTCAGGGAGGACTGCGAAGAGTATTATGCTGTCGTAAGGTCCGGAGACGGGGCGGAACTTGAATTCAAAATGGATGAGACCAGGTCCGGATACATGCCTGCCGGAATGATATCGGTGGAACTGTATGCCCTGACGGACGGAAAATGGATGTATTACGCCGGGCCTTCCACCGAATATTCACCTAATGATCATGTCGTATTCCGTCTGGAGACGGATTTGAATTAAAAGATTACTGTAGATGAAAAAGATTCTGTTTGCCGCTGCCGTCATCCTGTCCGTACTGTCAGGATGCAGCAAGGATGGGGCCGGGTCGGAGGAAGGGACCGGCCGTCTGCAACTGCATTTCGGATATGCAGGAGAATACAGTGATAGGACGCCCCAACTGGTTCCGGCCTCAAAGGCCGGTGCCGCTTCGGACCAGGAGTTCCTGGATACCTTCACGGTCACGATAGAGAAGATATCCGGGGCCGGTTCGTTTTCTCTTGTCTGCACTGTCGCGGAATTCAACGAGGCTTACGCTGACGGGACAATCGATCTTCCGCGCGGGGAGTATTCGGTGGACGTTACCTCGCCGTCGTCAGGGAATGCCGCATGGGACCAGCCCGTTTACGGGGTTTCCGACACTTTCGTAATCCAGGAGAATACCCGGACCTCACTTGATCTGGTATGCAGTCTGGTAAATGTGAAAGTGACTGTCAACCTGTCCGATAACTTCAGGGATGAACTCTCCGCCTACAGCATAATCGTGACGGGGGACTATCAGGACGGGAGCGCATCCCTGACCTGGTCATCATCCGATACCGGTCTTGAGAACAGGGAAGGCTATTTCGCCGTATCGCCTCTGACCGTGGAGATTCAGGGGACGAGAGGAGTAGGGGAGTCCGAGGTCCATGCCACGTACAAGATCGAAGATGTGGCTGCCGCCGACCATTATATCCTTAACATTGACGCCGAGCCTACAGGTGAGGCGGGGACTTCGATAACCATAGACTACAGCGTGAATGAGAAACCGGTGGATATCGTCATCCCGGGATTCGATGAAGTCCCGGTGACTGATCCTGACGATCCCGACACTCCGGAAGATACGGCTCCGCAACTGATATGGGAGGCCAATCCTGAATTTGACCCGACCCCACTTTCCGAAACTATGGAAGTCAATCTGGTCGTCAAGGCTCCCGCCAGGATAGCATCCTTCGTGGTGGATGTGGAGTCGGCCACGCTCGAGCCTCTGCTTACGATGATGGTCGGGTCTTCTTCGATGGATCTGATCGGCAATGAGCAGGCAGTGACGGTTCTCGGAGGCCTCGGACTTCCGGTGGGTGACCAGTTGCTCGGACAGACGGAAGTGGACTTCCCTCTGTCGACGCTTCTTCCTCTTCTGTATCAGTTGGAGCCTGAAGCAGGGTCGGAACATACATTTACCCTGAAAGTCGCTGATGAGGCGGGCCAGGAACTGGTGCAGGATCTGGTATTCTACATGCCAGAATGAACAATGTCTTGTTTTTCTAAACGATAGGATTGATTATGAAAAAGATAACAGCAATGGCGGTTCTCCTGCTTTCCCTGGGGGCGACACTGGCCGCATCTGCCAGGGAAAAGACGCCTGCCGAACCTTTTGACAGGGGAATAGGGAAAAGTTCAAGCGTTTTCATACCTGCAGGGACCGTGGGGGCGGGAGTCTCGTTTTCATACAATAACTACAGCCTTGGAAACGGAGTGAACGATGCAGGATACCAGATGCTTTTTTCTCTCATACAGAATCTGCACGGGAATCTCATGTCTTTCGGGATTGCTCCCCATGTCTCCTATTTCATCAAGGACAATCTGGCTGTCGGAGCGAGGTTTGACTATGCACGCAGTACCTTCGGGCTTGCCAATGTGGATCTGTCCCTTTCTGACGAACTGTCCCTGACGGTCGGTAATTTCAATTATTTCAGACAACTCTACACCGGTGCCCTGACTTTCAGGAACTATATCCCTTTCGGTGACAGCAAGAGGTTCGCCATGTTCACGGAACTCAGGCTGACCGGGGGGTACGGCCAGGCCGAATCATACAAGACAGGGTATGACGATGTCCTTGAAGAGCCGTACAAGTCAGGCACGTACCAGGACATCTATCAGTTTGAAGTGGGACTGGTCCCGGGGATTTCGGCCTTCGTTACCAACGAGGTTGCCCTTGAGGTGTCAGTCGGACTGCTTGGATTCAACTACCAGAAGGTGGAGCAGATAACCAATCAGGTGGAAAGGAGCGAGATGGAGAATAACGGGGTCAATTTCAAGATCAACCTGCTGGCCATCAATTTCGGACTCTCCTTCTATATCCCTACTGGAGCGCACAGGCTCAAGAAAACTGCCAAATGAATATGAAAATACTGAAAATCATTACAGTATGTGCAGCATTGCTGCCCGTGCTGCAGTCCTGTCTGATCAGCAACGACATATCATGGCCAAGGACAAGGGCGGCCGTCCTCTCTTTTGAAGTCGAGGGACAGGAATCCGTCATTATCGACGAGAAGACAATGACAGTCACTGTCACCCTTGATGAACTTTCCGACATTACGGCTGTCAGGGTCGTCGCGGCGTCCGTTACCGAAGGGGCTGTCTGCGAGGATTTCCCTGCTGCAGGCACCGTGCTGGACCTGTCTTCTCCCAAAAGGTATGTACTCAGCCTGTATCAGGACTATGAATGGACCATATCCGCCTCCCAGGAGATAGAGAGATATGTACATTGCGACAATCAGATCGGAGAGGCTTCCTTCAATCTGGCAGACAAGGACGTGACTGTCTATGTTTCCGATGTCCAGAAACTTACCGACGTGAACATAACGGATATGAAACTGGAAGCGGAGGGCTCGGTCATCGTGTCCACCACCGGTTTCGAGACAGTCGGCGGGGAGGTCGTGGAAAAGACACGGGAGTGCAGTTTCCCGATGAGGCTCGACTGTCTGCTTCAGAGGCGTTTCACTGTCCGGGATCGCGGGGAGGATATAGAATGGACGATGTCCGTCATGCAGAAACATGTGGAACTTTCCGTATCTGCAGTATATGCGTGGTGCTATCATGCTGATATCGAGGCTGTTTACAACGGGGACGGGACCCCATACGTGGAATACAGGGCCAAAGGCTCTGATTCCTGGACCAGGTTTGACGGGGTTACCGTGGACGGACTCGATGTCTCCGCCTCTTTCCCGGCCGGAGACACTTCCCAGGAAGGTTCGGAAAGGCTTTCTCCCGGTACGGAATACGAGGTGAGGGTATGTGCAGGGTCATCGGTGAGCGATATCGTGACCTTTACTACCGGGACGCCTGACCAGATAGAGAATATGGGATTTGACAGTTGGTGGAATACGAAGGAGGACAATTCCGGTTCCTGGTATCCCAATCCGGACAGCAGCGTGAAGATATGGGATACGGCGAACGGCGGGACGGCGATTCTGGGAAACAGGAATCCGACCATGCCGGAGACGGATTTCCTTGCTACTGATGAGCCGGACAATACCAGTGCAGCCAGACTGACCAGCATGTCAGTGGGAATGTTCGCTGCGGGCAATCTCTATACCGGAGAGTTCCTTGCGACCAGCCTGTCCCCTCTGGGAGCCCGGCTCAACTGGGGAACGCCTTTCACCGCGAAACCAAGGGCCCTTAAAGGGTATTATTCGTATTCTCCGAAAACAATCGACAGTGCAAGGGATCCCTACAAGGATCTTGTCGGGCAGACCGACAAGTGTCAGTTACTTGTGATATTGACAGATATGGATGCCCCCTTCACTGTGGATACGGCCAACAACATCTTCATGGACCAGACTTCGGACAATAAGGATATCATCGCCTATGCAAAGTACGAGAGCGATGAGGATACTGAAGGTCAGTACAGGGAGTTCACCCTTGAACTGGAGTACTGGCGGCCCGATGCCACGCCAACATACGCGATAGTCATAGCCTGTGCAAGTTATCTCGGCAATTATTTCACCGGGGCGGCAGGTTCTGAGATGTACGTGGACGAATTCGAGTTCGTCTATGATTAGGAGTTTGCGCTTCAGAACAGCAGCAGGGTCCCGTATCCGGCTGCGAGTGCGATGATGCATTTGAAGAGTTTCGCGATTGCGAAACTCTTCTTGTCTTCTGCAAGAAGAGGCAGGGCCGAGTGGCCGTCCTGAGAGATGCAACTGGCCAGCAGGACCGGAAAGGGGACGAGCCCTCCTGCATAGAGGGACACGAAAATCAGATGCGGTCCGGATTCCGGAATGATGCCGATGAGTACTGCCAGCAGGACCATAAGGGCAGGATTGTCGCTCACCCAGCGGCTTATGTCGATATATCCAGAAAGAATCCCGATAAGAAAGAGTATGCAGAAGGTCCAGGCGAATATCACGGGAAGATGACCGCGCAGGACATGACGGCACAGGGTTTCACTGATGAACCTGTCGGAGCGGAAGCACAGGATGATTGCCATTATCACGCAGAGAACGGCAAATACAAGATTCATCCACCATTCGCTGAGCAGATTGATCTGCAGGCTCCCGCTCTCGGGTACACCGTGGTCGTGTTCCAGCCATCCGCATGTCAGGGCGACGGCAAAAAGCAGTATCGTTGCGGTCAGTACGACTCTTTGCCATGTCAGGCTGCGTTTCCCTTCTGTCATTCCGGCTTCATGCGAAGAATCCGAAACCGTCTCCGGTCTTCCGGCCTCCTGAAGAGCATCCGTTGCCTTCAGCCGGATACCGTATCTCTTCATCACGAAATCCGTGGCTGTCCCGAAGAACACTGCCAGAGCGAACAGCAGGGCGAAAATCCACAGCGCCTTGTCCGGCATCATCGCAAGCATTACGAAAGCCTCGTCTCCGCATGAGGCTATCATCATTGCCACCAGGGCGCCGAATCCGATGAGTCTTCCGGAATACAGCGATACAGCGGCAAAACCTCCTATGCATCCGGGAATGGAGCCGAGCAAGGCTGCAAGGATTACCTGTTTCAGGCTGTTGTTCCGGGCCTTCTCGAAAAAGCCGTTATGCTTTTCAAGGTTGAATGACTCGATCATCATCATCATTATTATGACGATGCCGGTGATGAGTACGGAATTTCGCAGGGTATCTGTGAGAATGTGCAGCATCCTATTCTATCCATCCTGTAATGAAAAGGTTCACGATGGGTCTGGAAGGGGAGTTCGTTGTCAGGGTCACTATTACGAGAGTCTCTCCTTTCGGCATCCCTTCGGTATCGAGGGTGACGCTGAAACTTCCCTTGCCGTTTGCCCTGACTTCAGGTACGGGCGTACAGGTGAACTTCTCCGCATCCACATCGGTCTTGTAAGATTTGAAGGTCGTTTTGCCCAGGTTGGTGAATTCCCATGTCGCCGTGACTTCTGTCCCTTCCTTTATCTTTCCGAAAGAAAAGGTGCTGTTTCTGAACATCGGTCTGGACCCGTCCGCCCTCTGTTCCTTGGTCAGACCGTCGAAATTCTCCTTTGTGAAGGCGAAGATCTTCAGTTCCAGCGGTGTCGTTTTCCCGTCTACTGTCGGAGTCGCATAATAATAGTTCTTCCCCCAGATGCCTTCAACGGCATCTACCCTGAAATGGAGGGTGGCGGTACTTCCGGCAGGGACAGGATTCGGTTCGACTTCCAGGGACAGGCCTTCGGAAATTCCGGTGAAGGACACGTACATCGGAGTCGTGCCCAGATTGGCGATCCGGACTTCTTCGCTCTTGTGGCCGCCCATTTCCAGATTGCCGCATTTGAGTCCGGTAGCCTTCAGCCCGAGTTTCCCGCTGTGGACAGGGAACCGTACTTCGAGAGGCTCCTCTTTCTGATGGCTGACCCCCCTGATACGCAGGATTACCGGTTTTTCAATGCCTGAAATATGGGCTGTCAGGGCCTTGTCGAAAGGATAGGGGCCTTCGTCATTGGTATAGGTGGCCGAGATTGTCACAGTCTTGCCTGGCTGTAAGGGCTCGCGGCTCCAGGTCACGTCGGTACATCCGCAGGTGGTCGTGATATTGTATATCACGACAGGCCTGGAACTGATGTTCTTCATCTTGAACTGGCATTTCAGGGCTCCGTCTCCCAGGAGGACGTCTCCGAAATCCCATACTGTCCTGTCAAATTCGACTGTCCCTCCTATTTTCTCCTGCGCGTATGTATCCAGGCAAAGGAACAGGGAAAGGGAAACGATTATAATCCGTACTGTTTGGGCTAGCATTTTCATGGAATGAAGTATTTACCGGAACGCAAATATACTTTTATTTTTCTTAAAATAGTTTCATCTTTTGACTGTTATTAGTTACATTTGCTGGTTGTACTGGAATACAAATGCAGTTTATGAGACACTTGATATCCGTAATTATGTCTGTTGCAGCCCTTCTGGCTGCTGTCCCGGCCCTTGCGGTCAGTATAGTACCCCAGCCGGTGTCGGTCAGGGAAAACCGTTCGGTCGTACGCCTTCCGGAGACCCTTGTGTTTTACGGCCGGAGTGCGGAACTGAAGGACCTGGCGGAGGTCTGGGGAGAGTCTTTCTCTTCCCTGGCGGGATTCAGGACAGGCAGTGAAAGGAATGCCAACGTGAAACTGTACACTGACGCTTCAATGGCGAAGGAGGAGTACAGTCTTGAAGTTTCCGTGGAGAACGGGGTCGTAATCCGAGGCGGTTCCCCGGCAGGAGTCTGGTGGGGGATGCAGACTCTGGCCCAGATTCTTCTCCAGACGTCAGGCGGCGAAGGCAAGCCGTTTATGGTTCCGGGACTGATGATCGAGGATAGGCCGCATTTCCCGTACAGGGCAGGAATGCTCGACTGCTGCCGTCATTTCTTTACGGTGGATGAGGTGAAGGAGTTCATAGACATTCTCGCCCTGCACAAACTGAATGTTTTCCATTGGCATCTTACCGATGACCAGGGATGGAGGATAGAGATAAGGAAGTATCCCCTGCTCACTGAAATCGGGGCGGTACGCAAGGAGACCCTTGTCGGAAGTCTTGACGCCAAGCCTGAAATATATGACGGCCTGCCGTACGGGAAAGGCTGTTTCTTCACCCGGGAGCAGATCAGGGATGTAGTCGCCTATGCCGCCGCCAGGCAGGTTACCATCATTCCAGAAATAGAGATGCCGGGACATGCGGAGGCGGCCCTTGCAAGTTATCCGTGGCTCGGGTGCAGGGGCGAGGGCTATGAGGTATGGCCTACCTGGGGCGTGAACGAGGAGATATTCTGCGTCGGAAAGGAAAGTACTTTCAGGTTCCTTGAAGATGTGCTTGATGAGGTCTGCGACCTCTTTCCCGGAGAATATATCCATATAGGAGGGGATGAGGTGCCTTATGTCAGGTGGGAGGAGTGCCCCGACTGCCAGGCTCTGATGAAACGGGAGGGGATTACGGACGTGGCCCATCTCCAGGGATATCTGTTCAGTCATATCGAGAAGTACCTCAATGCCAAGGGGAAGCGTATCATCGGATGGGACGAGATTCTCGATGCCGGCGTGACTCCTACCGCAACGGTGATGTCATGGAGAGGCCCGTCAGGAGGAATCCGTGCCGCCAGACAGGGCAATCATGTCATCATGGTCCCGAACACCTATTTTTATCTTGACTATTATCAGACAAGGGATCCCCGGAGATATGGGGAACCTCAGGGAATAGGCGGATATGTGCCTCTTTCAAAGTCCTATTCGTTTGACCCTTATGACCAGTTATCAGAAGAAGAAAGGCAGTATATCACAGGTATCCAGGCCAATCTGTGGACAGAATACATTTCCTCTTTTGAACATGTCCAGCAGATGATTCTTCCGAGATATACTGCGCTTTCAGAGGTGAGTTGGAGTGAAGGGAAGACCGATATGGAAAATTTCAGGAGCCGGGTCAAGGCCGTCATGCTTCCGATGTATGATCTCCTGGGATTGAATTATGCCAGATACGGATTCTACGAGTAGTCATTTCCTGAAAAGCCGGTACCCATGTTGCAGAAACTCCTGAAGCGTTTACGCGGTTACAAGATGTCGATGAAGACCAGGCTTACGCTCGGTCTGGGGTCCATTGCCGCAATGCTCCTCCTGTCCAGTATCATTTCCGTTCTGGAATACAGGAGGATGAGCAACTATGTGTCGGACCTTGTCGCTGACAACATACGGAATATCAACGTGGCCCAGAAACTGGTCGCAATGAGTGACGAGTACAATCTCAAGGTGCTGGCTACGATCGGCGAGGAGGACAGTACGTCTGTCTCGGTCCCGGAATTCGACCGCAGGACCTTTATGGACCAGTGTGATGCCTTGAGGGTTTCCATAGCGACGGAAGAGGTCTCCCCGCTTGCGGATTCCGTAATATATGCTTTCTCGGCCTATATGCTGACATCTCTGGAACTTCCCCGGGTGATGGCTTCCGATTTCATAGATTCCCGTGACTGGTACTTCAACAGGCTCCAGCCGAGATACCACCGGCTGAGGGCTGATATCGAACGTCTGACAGATGCTGCGTACGCTGATCTCCAGACCAATTCGCTTTCCTTCCAGGACAGTTTCTATAGAAGCATCATTCCGGGAATCGTCTCCGTGGGGGCTGGACTCGTTCTGGTGCTTCTTCTCTTTTTCTTTCTTCTGTCCTATTATGTCAATCCGATATACAGGATGCTGGCAGGACTGGAAAACTATGTCCTGAATGCCCAGAAATACACGTGTACCTTTGACGGTAATGACCAGATGTCCGCCTTGAATGACCGGATTACCGATGTGGTGGAAGAGAATATCGAACTCCGCCGTCGGGTGAAGTCGTTGAGGGACGAGAGGGAGAAACTGATAGAAGCCGTGCAGTCGGTACAGGAGTAGGAACAGGTATGAATGTCAAGGTAATATCCAGAAACGTGGGCCTCGCCCTGCTTGTCAGCGCCCTCTTTATGTTCCTGTCTATGCTGGTGTCGCTGTTTGACGGGCGTGATTCCGCTTTCGCTCCTTTGGCCATCAGTTTCATCATTACCTTCATATTCGGTGCCTTCCCGTTCATTTTCGTCCGTCAGTCGTCCGTCATATCCCAGCAGGACGGATATATGATAATCGTGCTGTCCTGGCTGCTTTCGTTCATCTTCGGTATGCTGCCCTATGTGCTGTGGGGAGGTGAATTCTCGTTGGTCAATGCCTGGTTCGAAAGCGTTTCCGGATATACGACCACGGGCTCGACCATTCTGACGGATGTAGAGGCCCTGCCGCGGAGCCTGCTGTTCTGGCGTTCTTCCACGCATTTCATCGGCGGATTCGGGGTCATTGTCTTCCTGCTGCTGGTCATACCGGACACCAGTCCGTTCCGGATGCGCCTGGCCAACATAGAACTTTCTTCCCTGTCCCGTGTCGGCTACAGGTACAGGTCATTCCGGATAGTGTCCATCATTACCATAGTATATCTTGGAATCACGGTCCTGACTACAGTCTGTCTGATGCTTGCAGGAATGTCCTTTTTCGATGCAATCAACCATGCTTTCAGCATAGTGGCCACAGGAGGATTCAGCACCCGGAACATGTCCCTTGCAGAGTTCGGCTCCACTGCCATAGACATAGTGGCCGTCGTTTTCATGATATTGTCCTCCCTTCATTTCGGCCTGATTTTTACAGCTGTGGCTTCAAGGTCGCTCAAGCCTCTTTATGCCAATCCTCTCGTGAGATTCTTCCTGGGGTCGATGCTCGTGCTGACCCTTCTCATAATGGCTGACCTCCTTGTACAGGGAGGCTATACCGACTGGGGAAGGGCTGCGCGTGACGCCTTCTTCCATGTTGCCAGTTATATGACTACCACAGGTTTCGGAATGTCGGACAATTCGCAGTGGCCGGTGCTCGCCGGACTTTTCCTTATGGTGTCCGTATTGCTTGGCGGATGTTCCGGTTCCACTGCAGGAGGAATCAAGGCCGACAGGATCTATATTGCAATGAAATCCCTTTCCAGACAGATAAAATACAGCCTTCATCCGACGGCCGTTTCACACATAAAGGTCGGCAGGCACAGCGTGTCCGATGCCGAGGCTTCTTCGGTCATGACCTATATCGTCCTGTATTTCATGATACTTGCAGTCGGAGGCTTCTGTGTCCTGCTTTGCGGGGTAAAGCCTCTCGAGGCCTTTTCCGGCTTCATCGCGTCCATGGCCAATGCTGGTCCGGGACTTGAGTCCATAAGCGCCCTGGGAACCTATGCGGCCCAGCCGGCAATGGCGAAACTCATATATACTGCGGGAATGATATTCGGGCGTCTTGAGATATATCCGGTAATAGCAGTCGCCTATATGATGTTCAGGAGGAACGTGTGATGGCAGGCAGTGATTTCCTTTACGGACAGTTCCTGTCCCGTTTGCGTTTTTCCCCGACTTCCTGCCAGGACTCTCTTCTGAAGGACATGTCTGCATTTATCGGGAGTGACGATTATGACATACTGGTGGTCAACGGCTATGCGGGTACCGGCAAGACTACGGTTCTCGCGGCTGTGGTGGCGGCCCTGCGTGACTTGAATGTCAGGTGCGTGCTGCTTGCCCCGACGGGCAGGGCGGCAAAGGTCCTGTCAGGATATGCCGGAGGCCGGGCATTCACGATACACAAGCACATATACAGGCAGAAATCTGTCAGCGGTGACGGTTTCGGACAGTTTTCCCTGAATATCAACAAGGCAAAGGATACCCTTTTCATAGTCGATGAAGTGTCCCTTATCGGGATAGATGCGGGGCAGCAGCAGACTGCGGCCTTCGGGTCAGGGAATCTTCTGGAGGACCTGGTGAGTTTCGTCAGGAACGGGGCCGGGTGCAAACTGGTGCTGACAGGCGATTCGGCCCAGTTGCCTCCCGTGGGGCTTGACTGCAGCCCTGCCCTTTCAAGAGACTATATGTCGCTGATGGGAGGGGTGGAGTATTCCACCTTGACGACCGTGGTCCGCCAGCAGAAGGAATCGGGCATACTGTACAATGCGACCCTTCTGAGGAAGATGATAGAGGACGATGATTTCGGTGACCGTATCTGTCCCGACGGGGAGATTCCGGCTCTGAAACTGTCGGTTGACGGTTTTGATGACGTGGAACGGATTTCAGGCGGGGATCTTCTGGAAAGGATCACTGACGCCTATGCCGGATACGGGGAGGATGAGACAATTGTCCTGTGCCGTTCCAACCGCAGGGCCAACAGGTACAATGCGGGAATCCGGGCTGCCGTCCAGTTCAAGGAGGAAAGACTGGTGAGAGGTGACAAACTGATGATTGTCAAGAACTGTTACCAGTTCGTGGAGAATATGGAAGGGATGGACTATATAGCCAACGGCGATATTGTCAGGCTGGAGAGCATATCCGGGTATGAGGAGCGGTACGGGCTGCATTTTGCCACTGCCAGACTGTCTTTCCCTGATTATGATGACCAGGAGATAGTAGCGAAGGTGATTCTCGATACTCTGGAATCGGAGAGCGCTTCCCTGACATACGAGCAGCAGAATATGCTGTATATGGGGGTGAATGAGGACTATTCGCATATCAAGTCGAAAAAGAAGAGATACGAGGCAGTGAGGGAAGACCATTATTTCAATGCCTTGCAGTTGAAATATGCCAATGCCATCACAGGGCACAAATCCCAGGGCGGCCAGTGGAAATGCGTGTTCATCGACAATCCTTTCTGGCAGGAAGAACTCGGGCCGGATGACCTTAAATGGCTTTACACTGCGGTGACACGAGGGGTCGAGAAGGTGTATTTCGTCAATTTCAATGACCGGTGGTTTTGAGTCCGGTCTGTCACCTGGCCCCGGTCTGTCACCAGGCCTCGGTGTCATCCTGAGCCCGGTCTGTCATCTGGCCCTCGGTCTGTCATCCTGAGTCCGGTCTGTCACCTGGCCCCGGTGTCATCCTGAGCCTCGGTCTGTCATCCTGAGCCCGGTCTGTCATCCTGAGCGAAGCGAAGGATCTGAAGTACCGATAATATTGATAATTGTATAACTGTCATTAATTTATAAAGTCATGGATATAAGAGTGACCGCCCTGACGGCAGCGTTGATTTCAGGGATGTCTGCGGTTGCATCTGCAGACGGTTTTGTTTCTCCGGACCTGAAACCGGTACCGGCATCGTATAAATGGATATCTTCCGATGAGGCCATCTTTTCGTTTGACGGTTCCTATTCGGATTCGACGGCCTTTGTCTTTGATGCTTCTTCAAGGAAGACGCGCCATGGGGTCAAGGCTCCCGAGAAATATGCCTCCTTTCCCGTGGAACCGGACGGAGCCGTGAACCTGACTTATTCTCCGGATTCGACAATGCTGGCCTTCACCAGGGACAATGACCTGTATGTCGTCGAGATAGCCTCAGGCAGGGAACAACGGCTGACTTTTGACGGTACGGACCTGATACTGAACGGCTATGCTTCATGGGTGTACTATGAAGAGATACTCGGACGTCCGTCACGTTACAAGGCTTTCTGGTGGTCGCCGGACAGCAGGAAGATAGGATTCTACCGTTTCGACAACACCGAAGTTCCGCTTTTCCCTATCTATTCCCCGTTCGGACAGGACGGGACCCTGCGCCAGACCCGCTATCCGAAGGCAGGGGAGACAAACCCTCAGGTGCGTATAGGGATTGTGGATGTGGCATCTGCCCTGTCGGCCGGTGATTCTTCGTCCGTTCCTGTGGTATGGGCGGACTTCAACCCTGCGGATGACCAGTATTTCGGGATTCCTTTCTGGGGGGCTGACAGCAGGGATTTCTACATTGCACGGATGCCGCGTATCCAGAATACTCTGGATCTGTATGCCGTATCATCCGGGAACGGTTCCATAAGGCATGTCTATAACGAAAGGTACAGGACATGGATAGACTGGATAAACGATGTCATCTTTACGGAGAAGGGACTCTATATGGCAAGGGCCTTCGAGACTGGCTGGCAGCAGATTTACTTCCTGTCATACGACGGGAAAGAGTTCCGTCGCCTTACTGACGGTCCGAACTGGGCTGTATCCCTCGAACGGGTTGATGAGACAAGAGGGGAGGTATATTTCACGGCGCAGCGGGACTCCCGGGTCCGTTCCGCACTTTACAAGGTGGACCGGAAGGGCCGTATCACGCCTCTGACGGATACGACGTGCCATGCAACCGGAGTATCATTCTCTCCTGACGGGAAATTTTTCATCGCTTCCCTGTCCAACATGTCGACACCGGTAAAGGTGGTGGTGGCACGGACTTCCGGGTCGGCGGCGGCTGACATTTCGGACAGACGCTTCTGCACCGTGGTTGCGGATATGGCTCCGGAAGGAATCGATCTGTCCGGATATGCCATGCCTGAACTGGTGTGGATGACTACGGACGACGGCTTCAGGCTTCCTGCCACTGTCACCCTTCCGGTGGATTTCGATCCTTCAAGGAAATATCCGGTTCACGTGGATATCTACGGCGGTCCGGATACCCCGATGGTGAGGGACAGGTGGGTCGCCCCGTCGGCAGGCAACCAGTGGTGGTCGGACAACGGAATCATACAGGTGGTCGCAGACTGCAGGGCTGCAGGCAACAGCGGCAGGGCAGGTACCGACATGGTGTACCGGAACCTTACCGAATGGCCGGTCCGGGATTTCATCGCCTGGGCCGATTACCTGAAGGGCCTTCCGTACGTGGATGAAGACAGAATAGGGGTCGAAGGATTCTCTTTCGGAGGGACGATGACCGCCATGCTTCTTTTCCGGGCTCCGGACAGTTATCATTTCGGCATTGCCGGAGGAGGTGTGTATGACTGGGCCTTGTATGATTCCCACTATACCGAGAGGTTTATGGAGACTCCGCAGACCAATCCGGAGGGCTACGCTTCCGCCCGGGTCCTGGATTACGTGCGGTCATATCCGGTCAGTTGTTCCCCTTCGGAAGACGCTTCTGCTGCTGCCGCTTCCGGGCCCCATGATGCGAACCTGCCGGAAGTGATGCTGAAGATAACCCATGGGACAGGGGACGACAATGTCCATTTCCAGAATACCCTCCAACTGGTGGATGAACTTCAGCGCAACGGCAAGCGCTTCGACTTCATGGTCTATCCGGACGGGATGCACGGTTATCGCGGGTATCAGGCCGATCATTTCAGGGAAGAGAACAGGGCATTCTGGCTCAGGTATCTCAAACGTGAAATATCGGTTCCGGGCAGAGAATAAAAGGAGGTGACGGAAAAGTATCGGTGAGTGGCGGCAAATGTAGAAGGAGCATAAGTGGATAATTCTGAAACGTTAAATTGAAAGGAAGATTATGATTGATTCTGCAGAGCAGTTGAAATTGTTCCATTTGTGTACCAGAGGGAAGGATAACGGTCCGATTTATTTCAGTGATGCCGATTATCTGAAATCGCTTGATATAACAGGTATCTGTTCGTCATCATTGAAGATCAATGTGGAAGCATATTGTCTGATGTCCAATCATATACATTGGGTACTTGCGGCATACGACAAAAAGGACATAGAAAAGTTTGCATTAAGGTTCAAGAAGATATATTCATTGTATCTGAATAGACAGTATTCGCTAAAGGGATTTTTTAAAAGGGTGGACAATACGATTAAAGAGATAGATTCCATACCATATTTTAAAAATTGTATTGCCTATGTGCTCCGGAATCCAGTTGAGTCGGGGATGGTGAAGAATGCCGATCAGTATTTATGGTCCAGTTACAGGTTCTATTTTTCTGATAATTTTTATCCGGAAGGGACAAGGCCGGCCACATCTTTCAGGAAACGTCCTTTAATGGATTTGTTAGGAACTCATATAGATTTGACATCCAGTAAATTAATGATTTCAAAAGAAGGGAATGTCCATCCATGTTCCTTTCTTGACATTCCGTTGGTCAGATCCGTTTTTGACAATTCTTTGGAAAACCTTGTAAAGTATGTCATGAAAGTGGATTATTTTACAATGGAATATGATATGTTGTTTTCAGGTAGGATGAGACTCCCTGATTATCAGGTACTGAAAATCGCTTCTGATATTGCGGCGGAGTGGTTCAAAAAGTGTCTTGATGCACTTGATATACGGGAAAGGCTCAAACTGGTCAAAGTGCTGAAGTCCCGTTGCGGTGCCAATGGAGCCCAGATATCGAGAGTGCTGTCTCTGGACAGGAATGTAGTATCGGAAATTATGCGCAGGTAGACGAAAAATTTGTCTATCTGCGCACTTAACCTTCAATATACGCGCTGGACGGCCTGTCTGCTGCGCAGGTAGGCAAAAAATAGGTCTACCTGCGCAGCAGACAGGTGTCAGATCCGTTCGGTGACGAACAGGTAGTTGCCTGATGCAGCAGGGGAGTGGCCCGGTTCAAGAGCGGCGGTTACTTTCAGGCCGAAGATGTGATATCTGTCCGAAGATTTGACCTTCAGCCGTTTCCGCAGTTCTTCGCTGCTCATCGGGATGTTCCGGGCGGTCACCTCTGCCAGCGGGAAATCCGTTCCGGCGGTACGTAATCCCTTTTTGTCCAGAGGAAGGATACGGATTATCCTGAAGATACGGAAAAAGTCCTTCAGGTCAGCCTTGTCCTGCGGGCTTTCCGGAGAGAAGAGGTTCGATTCGCTGCCGTTGGCGTGTTCGCTGCCGTTGGCATGTCCGCTGCCGTTGGCGTGTCCGCTGTCGTTGGCGTGTAATGAATGGGAGATGTAGTAATGCGTGGATCGGTCCAGCATGGTCAGGCCGAAACGGCTGCAGGGGAGTTTGAATGCTCCTGCCTTCATCAGCGCCTTGTCTGGTTCCAGGAGGAATGTCCCACCCGTGTCCGTCCTGCTGCCGGATTCTCCGTCTCCGGAAAGGAGGAATGTCCCACCCGTGTCCGTCCTGTTGCCGGATTCCGGTCTTGTACGGTTAAACCCGGAGTCGGGCAGTATAACTTCCGCTGCGTTTTCTTCAATTCTTGTGAAAAGGAATTCCCCTTTGCCAGAACATTTTGCGCAGATGGTGCATTCTCCTTCATATTCCCGGTCGAGATACGCCACGATTTCCTTGCATTCGTTCCCGCTGGATATCACGTCTATTCTTCTGCAATGCGGTCCGAGGGAACGGATGACGATGTCTATGTCGGCCATAGGGGACAGTTTTACTGCTGTCAGCCTGGCAATCCGCATCAGTTCGTCCCTGATCTGCAGGATGTCCGGCCGGCAGTCCTCTATCCTGAACACTTTCCGCCCGTCGGAGGCACGTCTTGCCGGATCCAGATAGATGATATCCGGAGCGAAACCGCTGAGAAGGGCGGCAGGCGTTACCGTCTCCGCTCCGGGCCCTTCCTGCTGTGCCGGAAGAGAGGACGCGCTTCCAATCATGCGGTTGCAGACGGTGATGTTGCCGCATCCGATGGCATTGAAGTTACGGGAGACCGCATCCGCCAGGGTCCGGTCCATCTCGTTGTACAGGACCTGTCCGAAATGTCGGGAAAACACGAAACTGTCCACTCCGAGCCCTCCTGTCAGGTCGGCTATCTTCATCTGCGACAGGTCTGCCTTGCGGCCGGGTCCGGACAGAAGTTCCCTGATGGTGTCCGTCCTGGATTCTGCGGTGAATTCGGAAGAGCATTGTTCGACACTCAACGAGGACGGGAAGATGAGGCGGGGATTCCTGTACCATGAAGGGACCTTGTCCCTGATCTTGCGGTGCCCCAGAATCGTACTGACTGCAAGGCCGGCATCTATTCCCGGCCATCTCGACCTGCCCAGCAGCAGTCTGTCGGGATCGTCATCGAAATGAGATCCAATGAATTCCTCCATGCTGTTTCTTTCCACAATGTCCTTCATGTCCGTTCGCTGAAAAATCCGGAATGGCCCGGGTGACAGTATAATTTCTTCAAAAATCAGAAAATTTTTCAAAAAATCCTTAATTTTGTAGAATTTGCATGAAAATTCAAAACATTTTCATATCAGAAAGAACAATCTGTTAATTGACTATAGTATGGAAAGAGACTTTAGGAAAGTGGCCCAGAGTTGGCTCGACGGAAACTATGATGAAGAGACCAAGGCGCAGGTGCGGGAACTGATGAAAGACCCTGCCGCTCTTGAGGATGCATTCTACCGTAACCTCGAGTTCGGTACCGGAGGACTTCGTGGAGTGATGGGGGTCGGGACCAACAGGATGAACAAGTATGTGGTGGCAATGGCTACCCAGGGGCTTGCAAACTACATCCTGAAGAATGTGAAGTCTGACAATCTCAGCGTGTGTGTATCCTTCGACAGCCGCAACAACAGCGAAGCGTTCGCGAAAATCACTGCGGAAGTCCTGTCTGCCAACGGAATACACGTCTATATCTATGACTGTCTGCATCCTGTACCTCTTCTGAGTTATGCAGTGAGGAAAAAGCAGGCGACCGCGGGGGTGATGGTGACGGCCTCCCATAATCCAAAGGAATACAACGGCTATAAGGTGTACTGGAGTGACGGGGCGCAGATCATCGCTCCGGTTGACAAGGAGATTGTGGCCGAGGTAAATGCCATTTCGGATCCTTCGATGGTGAAGTACAAGGCAGACGGCAGGGAAGGCGGCATCGAGATCATGGGGGATGAGATGAACAATGCCTATATGGATGATGTCCTTACGCTTATGCTCTCCCCGGAGTCAAGGGCAAGGCACAAGGATCTGAAGATAGTCTATACCCCTCTTCACGGGTCCGGAGTCCATATCGTACCGGCCATCCTGGGCAGGCTCGGATTCGAGAATATCTTCCATGTTCCGGAGCAGGATGTGAGTGACGGCAATTTCCCTACCGTAATGTCTCCGAATCCGGAGGAGCATTCCGCCCTTGAAATGGCAGTGGCCGTAGCGGACAGGGAAGGAGCCGATCTGGTGCTTGCAACGGATCCGGATGCCGACCGTCTCGGGATTGCGGTACGTGACAATGAAGGGAAGATGGTCCTTTTCAACGGAAACCAGACTGCATCGTTGCTGACCTATTATATATTGAGACGCTGGTCGGAACTCGGCAGACTTGATGATACCAAATATGTCGTGAAGACCATAGTGACTACCGAACTTATCCGGGCGATAGCCGGGAAATACGGGGTGAAGGTCTACAATGTCCTGACGGGTTTCAAATATATCGCCGACATAGTCCGCCGCAACGAGGGCAAGGGAGAGTTCATCTGCGGAGGAGAGGAAAGCTACGGCTTCAATATAGGCCAGTTCGTGCGCGACAAGGATGCTCCGATATCCTGCGCGATGGTGGCGGAGTGTGCCGCCTGGGCTGCGGATCAGGGCAAGACCCTCTATCAGTTGCTCCAGGATATCTATGCCGAGTTCGGCTATTACCGTGAGGCTCTGGTATCGCTGGTGCGCAAGGGCAAGGAGGGAGTCGCGGAGATTGCAGCCATAATGTCGGATATGAGGAATAATCCTCCAAAGGAACTTGCAGGACTTCCTGTGACGAGGGTCATCGACTATGACAGGCCGGAAGAGACGGGACTTCCGAAGTCGAACGTGCTCCAGTTCTTCAATGAAGCGGGTGATGTGGTTTCCGTAAGGCCGTCGGGAACAGAGCCGAAGATCAAGTTCTATTTCGGAGCGAAAGGGGATGATGCCGATGCCAAGATAGAGAAACTGCGTACACAGTTCGTAAAATAGCCGCAGGATATGAAATCGGATATAGAAATAGCCAGGAGCATCCGGATGAAAAGGATAATTGAGGTAGCCGCTGAGACGGGGATACCTCAGGATCTGGTCGAGCCGTATGGCCATTATATGGCAAAGGTGCCTGAATCCCTTGTGGATGAGGAACGTATCAGACAGCACAAACTGATTCTTGTGACTGCAATCACCGCCACCAAGGCAGGTATCGGCAAGACCACCGTTTCCGTGGGACTTGCACTTGGACTCAACCGCATTGGAAAGAAGGCCATAGTCGCCCTCCGCGAACCGTCCCTGGGACCGTGCTTCGGTCTCAAGGGCGGGGCTGCAGGAGGCGGATATGCGCAGATAATGCCGATGGACAGGATAAACCTCCATTTCACGGGAGACTTCCATGCCGTGACTTCCGCGCATAACATGATTGCGGCCCTGCTGGACAATTATCTTTACCAGCATCAGGAAGAGGGGTTTGCCCTGAAGGAAATTCTGTGGAAGAGGGTACTGGATGTGAATGACCGTTCCCTCAGGGATATAGTCACGGGGCTCGGTCCCCGTACCAACGGCATCACCCGTCAGTCCGGTTTCGATATCACTCCCGCTTCCGAACTGATGGCCATACTGTGCCTTTCCACTGACATTGAGGATATGAGGCGGCGGATCGAGAACATCACTCTCGGTATCAGATATGACGGAACTCCGTTCAAGGTGAAGGATCTCGGTATTGCCGGAGCCATAACCGTCCTTCTGAAGGATGCAATACACCCGAATCTCGTACAGACTACAGAGGGGACACCTGCCTTTGTACATGGAGGTCCGTTCGCCAATATCGCACACGGATGCAATTCCGTCATCGCTACCAGGATGGCGATGACATTCGCGGACTATACCGTGACGGAAGCCGGTTTCGGAGCGGATCTCGGAGCGGAGAAATTCTACAATATCAAATGCAGGAAAAGCGGGCTGAAGCCTGATCTGACAGTGCTGGTTGCATCTCTCAGAGGCCTTAAGATGCACGGTTTCGTTCCGGAAGACAAGATAGACGCTCCCGATCCGGAAGGACTCAAGAGAGGGTTCGCGAACCTTGACAGGCATATCCGCAATATCAGGGCTTTCGGACAGACAGTCGTTGTCTGCTTCAACAGGTATGCTTCAGATACGGAAGAGGAGATCGGTCTTGTGCGTAATCACTGTGCGGAACTCGGCGTAGGTTTTGCAGTCAACAATGCCTATTGTGAAGGGGGCAGGGGAGCGGAGGAACTCGCCCGCCTGGTGGTTGATACCATTGACCGGAATCCTTCGGGACCACTGCAATTCACCTACACCGATGACCAGAGCATCGAATCCAAGATAGAAAGCATAGCGAGGAATATCTACGGGGCAGGTTCGGTATCCATAGGCAAGACTGCCAGGAACAAGATCAAGCGTATCAACGAACTCGGCCTTTCGCATTTCCCTGTGTGCATCGCGAAGACCCAGTATTCATTTTCCCAGGACAGTGCCAAATACGGTGCTCCTGAAGGCTTTAACTTCAGTATCAAGGATATAGTCATAAATTCGGGGGCGGAGATGCTGGTTGCCATTGCCGGGGACATCATCAGGATGCCGGGCCTTCCACGGAATCCTCAGGCCCTGCATATCGACATAGTGGACGGACAGATAGAAGGTCTGAGTTGATACGCGGTTGTCACGGACCGTTCGCGGCCCTTTCGTGGCCCGTTCGCCGGCGGCATTCCGGCCGGCAGTCAGACGGTCTTCCGGAACGTAAAGCCCGATGGGACGGAAAAATACATGGATTCTCCTGTCAGAGGGTGGTTGAACCGGAGGCTTTCCGCGTGGAGGTACAGTCTCCGGCGGTATGACGCTCCGTACAGAAGATCACCCGAAACGGGACATCCGAGTCCCAATGCTGCATGTATCCTGATCTGATGGGTCCTTCCTGTGAGAGGTCTGAATTCGACCGTTGCAAGACTCCCGTCATCCGATATTTCAAGGACCTTATAGTCAGTGACCGCCTTTTTACCATAGACAGAGTCGGGAATCTGCCGCGGCCTGTCTTCCAGGTCGGGACGGATAGGCATGTCTATCGTTCCGCAGTCTCCTGTGCAAAGTCCGGTTCGGTTCTCCACGACGGCTGTATAGACTTTCTCCGTAAGCCTGTCCTCGAACTGTCTCTGAAGATTTGACTGAGCCCGCGGAGTCCTGGCGACCAGAAGGACTCCCGATGTATCCATGTCCAGCCGATGGACCGAAAAGCATGGTCCCGGAAGTCTCTCTATCAGGGATTTCTGGCCGTCTTTCCCTGGAACACACAACATTCCGGCAGGTTTCGATACCACCATCAGGGATTCATCCTGCCACAGGATTTCCGGAACTGTGCAGTCATCGAATCCGTAAGGGTTGTCAGTATCCAGTCCTGTCAGCATCCAGCGTAGCAGAGGTCCGCATTTGCTGCTGCATGACGGGTAGAATTCACCTTTCTTCCTGCTTTTGCTCCGGGATGGCGCTACGTGGCTGCCGTCCTCCCGGTCAGAATCGTCCCTGCAGTACCAGAACTCTCCCATTGCCAGAGGAGTGAGGGAATGTACGAAAGCGTATTGCAGAAGTCTGGGAGCGGCACAGTCTCCTGTCCCGCCTGGAGGGACCAGGCCCTTTTCCGCAAAAAGGTCCAGTATCGTTTTCGTCTCTCCTGCGGCGTTCCGGACAACGTATTGGCGGAACAGCCATGTCTGGAGGGCTTCCGACATCCTGATTCTTCTTTCCTTCAGTTCCTTGATCCTTTCCCGGACAGACTGTCCTGCTGCCTTGTCCGTTACCTGTCCGTAGATATCTTCCGCTTCGGACGGTATCAGGACCTGTATCCTTTCAAGCCTTCCGATTTCTTCCGACAAGGCACCTATTGAGGCCTCTTCCTTCTTGAAATGCCCGTCAGGGTCCAGAAGGTCGAAGATTGGCGGAACGAATCCGTCTATCCTGTTGCGCCCTCCGGCATTGCCGGAAAAGGATGCAAGGTAGAAAATCCCGTTCTCCCTTTCCAGCGGGTGAAGCGGGCCCTCTTCATCCATGCCGGATTCAGTCCTGACAACCAGGACTCCGAGCATCTTCCCTTCGGCAAAGGCCGCTCTCAAACCTGCATCGGAGTCGATTCGGGAGATGACCTCTTCGGCAGCCAGCCTTACGGCCCTGTCGGGGGAGTAGCGAAATGGCCAGGTGAATCTTTCCGGCAGTCCGTCCGGATACAGTATGCCGCTACGGTTCATCCTGGTTGTCC
Organism: uncultured Bacteroidales bacterium; assembly: GCA_944325465.1. Taxonomy (GTDB): domain Bacteria; phylum Bacteroidota; class Bacteroidia; order Bacteroidales; family UBA932; genus Cryptobacteroides. The sequence goes on from CALVAE010000049.1 coordinate 25,314, forward strand.
GATATTATCAGCAGACGGTCACCCGCCTTCAGTTTGACCCTTCCGTTGGGCACTATGAACCGTTCGTCCCTTTTGATCATCATGACCAGCATCCCGTCCGGGAGTTTGAGTTCTGAAAGGGTGTCCCCGTGTACGAGCGAGTCGGCGGAGAGCGTGATTTCCACCAGTTTCCCTGCCTCTTCAGGAATTTCCACCCCGAACTTGTCATCTTCTTCCGGAGCTGGCTCGTTCAGTTTGAGCAAGGATGCGGCTCCGGGTATGGTAGACCCCTGCAGCACGAGGGAGAGCAGGGTGATGAAGAAAACGATATTGAAGATCTGGTCTGAACCGGGAATGTTGTCGACCACCGGGTAGGTGGCGAAGATTATCGGAACTGCTCCCCTGAGCCCGACCCAGGATATGAATATCTTTGACCTCAGGTTTATTTTCCTGAACGGAAGCAGGGAGAGAAAGACACTGGCCGGTCTGGCGACAAGCATCATGAATACCCCGATAAGCAGGGCCATGGGAGCCAGTTTCATCATGTCCGATGGATTTACCAGAAGTCCGAGGGTGAGGAACATGCCTATCTGCATCAGCCAGGTCATGCTGTCAAGGAACGAGGAAATCTGAGGCC
>CALVAE010000050.1 GCA_944325465.1 uncultured Bacteroidales bacterium
TTCAATAGCAATCCGGGCACAGGCTTCGGCATCGGCCAGCGCATGGTGATGATTCTGCAAATCATAGCCGCAATACTGCGCGACGGTCTGCAACTGATGATTTGGGAGCCGATTGCCCAATATCCGCCTGGATGCCCTGCAGGTACAGTAAAACCGGTAGTCAGGATAGGTCATCCCGTATGCGCTGAAGGCTGCTTTCAGACAACCCTCATCGAACGGACTGTTGTGCGCAACCAACGGCAGGTTTCCTATGAGGGGGCTAACCTTTGCCCATACCTCAGGAAATAGAGGTGCTGTCCTTGTCGAATCTGATGTCAGGCCGTGAACCTGAGTGTTCCAATAAGAATAATAGTCCGGAACCGGACGGATAAGGCTATAAAACTTATCCAATATCTTACTGTCTTTCACAATGATGACCCCGACACTGCACACGCTGGAACGGCACTCGTTCGCCGTCTCAAAATCTATCGCCGCAAAATCTTTCATATTCGTAATATATCCTCGTATTTTCAATTGTCAGTCACAAAGAAAATACGAAGATATGCCAAATCATAACACCCGTCAATATTTTCAATATAAACAATTTAACGCAGATTCACGTTTTCTGATTGGCTATCAGAAAATTTTTCCTGATATACCTGTCCGCCTCCGAACTGGAACGAAGGGCTTGACCAGGAACTTACTAAAGACTTGCATCTTATAAGTGCATTCCACAACCTTTTCGATCACACGATGTTCGCCATTACGGACCTCATCTATGTGCGTAAATTCAAAACGGAAATCAATATTGAAATAACAGAACGGAACTGATAGGATCAACCGTCTGATGCTGCGGATATGCAGCCTCCGTTCTTTCTGACGATTCTGTCAAGTATCTCTAAATAACGGCCTTCCGAATAATCGGTATAATACTTTGTCCAGCATTCTCAGCACATACGCATTAGGAACGGCATACCTGCCGTCGACATTGTCCGCTTCTATACCGTATTTGAACTTCAGGCAGTCTTTGAGCCACCGTGAAACCGCTCCGCTGCGGCTCACTCCGGCACTGCAGTGTACTATCCAGATCTCTGCTCTGTGGTTATCTTCCACGAATTGCACAATCTGGCGAGCCATTTCTTCGTCAAACAGTACACAGTCACTGTCTGGAATACCGTTTTCAATAGGAGCATCGCCTGCTGGCCGCTTTGCAGACGCTGACATCAACTGCCATTTTTCTGGAGCCGTAATGTCGTCGAATGTAAGGTTCAATACATTCCTATGCTGATACCGGAACCACCGCGATGACGGTCCGTTCGAGAAAATGTCATCCGGATCGCCGTCTTCGAATGAGTTTCCTATCGAGATGACGGCGAGATCTGTCCGCTGCTCTATATTACTGTCATAAAGGTCGTTGTCCTGCATCGTATGTTTGAAATCCGCGACCGACAATGTGTGGATTTCCACTGTTTTCATTGATGATAATCTTCTTGAATAAATCATATAGGCAGTCAATATATTCTTTGACCGTATCGTAAGATGTGCTTTCCCGCTTTATCTATAATCCGTTCAATAGTCCAGACTGTCCGGGTGCAACAGGAAGTCCATTATGCCTATCGTCACGATACCGTTCTCATCTCTTTTGGGCATGATATCATCCTTGACCACGATGATTTTCTTGAACGAATCATCAATGCGTGTTAGCGAAGCGGTCTCCTGCCTTATCTTCGTCTCGTCAGGCATGGCAAATGCCGACTGGATGTAATAACGTCTGTTGCCCTGATTGGCAACAAAATCCACTTCATACTGCTTGCGTATCGTCTTGTTGGTTCTGTCAGTGGTACGTTCCTCTACCATGCCTGTGTCCACATGGTATCCTCTTGTGCGCAGTTCATTGTAAATGATGTTTTCCATGATGTGGTTTTCTTCCTGTTGGCGGAATCCCAGCAGTGCGTTGCGGATGCCAAGGTCGGAAAAATAATACTTGGACAGCGTATTGATGTATTTCTTTCCTTTAATATTATATCTGACCGACTTTTCCAACACAAAGGCATCGCTCAGGTATGACAGGTACTTGCCGATGGTGTGGTGATGTATTTCCACTTTCTTCACACTCTTGAATGTATTGGACAATTTGGTGGGATTGCAGGGAGAGCCTATGGAAGAGGCCATGGTTTTAACCAGTTCGTCAAATTCAGCCTTGTTTTTTATCTTATGTCGCTCAAGAATGTCCACCAGATATACACTCTGGTAAAGGTTGGTCAGATAGTCCGCCTTCTTCTGTCCGGTGTCGAGAGAAAGGACAAGCGGCAATCCACCATAAGTGTAATACTCCTTCCAGGCATGATTCTTCTCCCCTTGGAATCCCTGGCAAAATTCCGAAAAAGAGAGCGGATGCAGGTGGATCTCGTCACCTCGTCCGCGAAACTCCGTCACCACGTCCGTTGAAAGGAAATGCGAATTGCTCCCGGTAACATACACGTCCGCATTGCGTATGTGCAGCAGACTGTTCATGACATCCGTAAATTCCGGCACCATCTGTATTTCATCCAGCAATATATAATAGAGACTTTTGTCCGAGATCCTGCTTTTCACATAGTTCAATAATGCATCAGGGTCTCGCTGTTCCTTATTGCTGCGGTCATCAAGTGCGACCTCGATAATATGGCTATCATCAATGCCATTTGCATTTAACCATTCATGAAACAATCTGAACAGAAGGTATGATTTACCACATCTTCTGATACCTGTTATAATTTTAATCAGCCCATTTTCACGTCCGGCAATCAGCTGGTTCAAGTAGAAATCCCTTTTTATGTCCATATTGCACCCTATTATCAAAAATTGACAGAAATGTCACTTTTCGTCATTTCAAATATAGCGATATTTTTAATCTCACATGTCCTATTATCAAAAATTGACAGAAATGTCATTTTCTTAACATAGGTTCCTAATTCGAAACTTGAGTCAAAATGCGGAACAACGTCTGGAATAATCTGTTCAGGTGTATGGAATCAGAAGTCAAGGATTTCAATAGCAATCCGGGCACAGGCTTCGGCATCGGCCAGCGCATGGTGATGATTCTGCAAATCATAGCCGCAATACTGCGCGACGGTCT
>CALVAE010000051.1 GCA_944325465.1 uncultured Bacteroidales bacterium
TCCTCAAGATTCTCCACTACTTCGAGCGGGGCTCCAGAACGTGTTGCGTAGTCAATCAGCTCTTCCTTTGTAGCAGGCCACGGCGCGTCCTCCAGTCTGTACGCAAGTTCAAGTGTCCAATACATAACTTCTAGTGTTAAACCGTTTTATGTTATAAATCAAATTGTTATCCAACATTCTCTAACGGGTCGCAAATATAGATAAAAATCTTCAGAAGCCCCTTGATATTCCAATAATTTTGCAAGAGGGATATCAGAAATTCCGGAACCGCTTCCTCAAATAGATTTCTTTTTGCTATTTTTGCCGGCCGAAAGCGCGATAGCGCTAAACAACATTTATACCAAAGACACAATGGCATATCATAGGGACGAAACATACGACACCGACATCACTTCACAGATTGCCGGACACTACAGGGAGATACTCCGTCTCCTCGGAGAAGACCCTGACAGAGAAGGACTTCTGAAGACTCCGGAAAGGGTTGCCAAAGCCCTGCAGTTCCTGACAAAAGGCAGCAGTGAGGATGGTGCGGAAATCCTGCGCAGCGCGATGTTCAAGGAAGAATACAGCCAGATGGTCCTTGTCAAGAATATCGAACTCTACTCGACCTGCGAACATCATATAATGCCGTTCATCGGGAAAGCGCATGTAGCATATATCCCCAACGGGACCATCACCGGACTCAGCAAGATAGCAAGAGTGGTGGAGACGTATGCCCGCCGGCTTCAGGTACAGGAACGGCTCACGGTCCAGATCCGCGACTGCATCCAGAACACCATCAAGCCGCTTGGTGTGGCAGTGGTTATCGAAGCGTCCCACACCTGCATGCAGATACGTGGAATACAGAAGGCCAATGCGATAACCACCACATCTGCCTTTTCCGGTGTATTCCTCAAGGATGAAAGGACCAGAAACGAATTCCTCAACCTCATCAGGGAGGCATAGAAACGCCCCTGCCAGGTCATGACAGTCAGTCATCCGCACGGGCAGGGGCGTATTCAGTTCCCTCTATGAAAAATATCCGGTTCCCGGATCTATTTCAGATAGGCATCAGCCACGACCTTGCCGCTACGGCTGATGAAGTCACTCAACGCCTTGCCTTTCAGCATGCCGTTGGCAAGCAGCGCCAGGTCGGTAATCTGCTTCAGGATCTCGTTGCCCTGCGCAAACGTCTCAATCTCCTTTTTGTGGGCATCCGCAGCGGCATCCTTAGCCTCACGGACTGCCTTCTTCTGCTCATCCGTAGCATCAGAAGGAGCATCTGCCACTGCCTCTTCCGGACTCACGGCAGCAGCCTCGGCCTCCATGATCTTTGCCACCAGAGGATTCTGCATATTCACAGTAATCGTATAAGAAGCCGGCATCTCTCCGTAGAAATTCATTCCACCGCCCAGGGATGACATCTCACGGTAACGGCGCATGAATTCAGACTGTGTAATCAGTATGGGAGCCGCGTTCTCACCGAGGTTGTCCGCCTCGACATTGTAATTGTTCTCTGATGGGAGGACAGCCTTGAACATCAGGCCGAGATCCTTTTTCCTGTCATCCGAAAGTTCCGGTCTTATCTTCTCCTCCTTCGGAACAAGATTGTCAATACTGTCGGAATCCACACGTGCAAACCTCGTATTCTCTATCTTCATCTCCAGCAGATTGACAAAGTGGGAATCGAGTTGGCAATCCATCAGCAGGACGTCATACCCCTTGTTCCTGGCACTCTCGATATAAGGATACTGCGCCTCGACATCGGTAGCATACAGAAAGACCAGTTTCTTGTCCTTGTCAGTCTGCTCAGGTTCTATGGCTTTCCTGTATTCGTCGATACTGAAATACTTCCCGTCCGTATTCTTCAGAAGACAGAACTTCATAGCCCTTTCGCAGAACTTCTCGTCACTGAGCATTCCGTATTCGATGAAGAGTTTCAGGTTGTCCCATTTCTCTTCAAGGGATTTCCTCTCGTTCTTGAATATCTCCTCCAGACGGTCGGCAACCTTTCTGGTAATGTATCCTGAAATCTTCTTCACATTGGCATCACTCTGCAGATAACTTCTGGATACATTCAGAGGGATATCCGGAGAATCTATCACTCCGTGGAGAAGCGTCAGGAAGTCAGGGACGATATTGTCCACACTATCTGTCACGAACATCTGGTTGCAGTACAACTGAATCTTGTTGCGGGTGATCTCCATCCTGTCCTTGATCTTAGGAAAATACAGGATACCAGTAAGATGGAACGGATAGTCCACATTAAGATGGATATGGAACAAAGGATCCTCACCCATCGGATACAATGCCCGGTAGAAATTCATATAATCCTCTTCCTTCAGGTCGACAGGCTTCTTCATCCAGAGAGGCTCCACCTTATTTATGACATTATCCTTGTCAGTATCCACATACTTGCCGTCCTTCCACTCCTGTTCCTTGCCGAAGATGACAGGGACCGGCATGAACTTGCAGTACTTGCCAAGAAGGGACTCTATACGTTCTTTTTTCGCGAATTCCTCCTCTTCCTTGTCGATATACAAGGTTATCACCGTTCCCCTGTCGGTCTTGTCACAATCTGACATCTCGTATTCCGGGGAACCGTCGCATGTCCATTTCACAGCCTTCGCTCCATCCTGCCAGGAAAGAGTCTCTACCGTAACCTTCTCCGCAACCATGAAAGCGGAATAGAACCCCAGTCCGAAATGGCCTATTATATTCCCTATCTGGTCCTTGTATTTCTCAAGGAACTCGCCTGCCGAACTGAATGCAATCTGGTTGATATACTTGTCAACCTCCTCTTCGGTCATACCGATACCGCGGTCAATGATCTTGAGTGTCTTTTCTTTCTCATCAAGTTCTATCCGTACCGAAAGATCTCCGAGTTCCCCCTTGAAATCCCCGGAAGAAGCGAGAGCCTTCATCTTCTGTGTCGCATCCACAGCATTCGCCACCAATTCCCTGAGGAATATCTCGTGGTCGGAATACAGGAATTTCTTTATCACCGGGAAAATGTTCTCGGTAGTTACACCGATCCTGCCTGTTGTACCTTTTTTCTTTGTCATAATCTATATCTCCTTTCATTTATTTCAAACCATTTTTGTCAGACCGTTAAAGAAACGCATCAGCATGGAATGACATGCCAGGAAAGTCAAAAGGCATTCCAAACAAAAAGGCTGACAAATTGTCAGCCTCAAATACGGTCTCGGGAACATCCCGTCCACGGATGACGATACGTACTTCCCTACTCCAGAGGGAAATCGTTGCCTATACTGGTCAGATAGTCCGTTCCATCGGCATCCGTGTACTGGATACACCAGTCCATCCTCTGATTCCACTTGTACACATCAAGACGGAAAGTGACGGTATATGCCCTTGCATAACCCACAGTGGAAGAATCTTCCGTATCACCGGAACCGTCTTCCGCATATTCTTCATAGAAAAACCTGAAGTCATCTGTAGAAAAGGATACACTGAATCCTTCCGGATCTTCCGCCAGACTCCCTGTCAGGGTTCCGCTATAGTTGTAACCTGAGCCACCGTATGGAATGTCAGGTTCAAGTCCGGCCTCCGACCTTGTATATGAGGCCTCCAGGCTTACTGAAGATTCATCTTCCGAAGATACGGTCCATGTATCGGTCCCCGTACAGGCAAGAGTCCATGTGACATAGTCATCCCCTCTGCCGGGTTCGATTCCGCCTGACCATACATAATAATTGTTGTACATATAATAGTACAGGTCCGACATTTTCATCTTCAACGTCCATATACTTCCCGGTCCGGTCAGGGAAGTCCCGCCTGTAGATATTACCTTGCTTCCAAGAACATACGTATTTTCGTCATAACGTCTCAGTTCATGCCTGAAGAATTCGTATTTATCGCTTTGCTGCTCTTCCTCCGGAAGTTTAAGATAGGTATCCAGACACAATGCCTCGTCAAGGAAAGCCACGGAATTGACCACCATATCGTAGAAGACTCCGGAAGTATATCTGGTAATGGAATCTTCTGTCCGGTGAGACGATTCACCGCCGTCAAGTCTGCATGAAACCGCTGCAAGCGGCAGCAACATAAGTATATACAATTTTTTCATAACCAATCTGTCTGTAAACATTGTCAGAAACGGTAACCTATACCGGCCCGGCATCCGAAATATACGGTTCCTATTCCGAGTTCAAATAGTCCGTAGAGCCTCTTCCCCACCATTATTCCTATCGGAGTCATCTGGAATGACGGATAGACAATGGTAGAATCAAACCCTGAAAAATCATATTTCCTGTATCCTACGCCCACACCGAGTCCTACTGCAGAATAGAGTTTCACTACCGGCCTGTTCAGATAGGTGAACCTTGCATAAGGCAGAAAAGAAAACACTATGCCACCGCAATTGCCCATGCGTTCGCCGGTTTCGGAAGAAAAGGCTGTCGCCCACAACCCGTCGAAATTGGCCTGGAGTCCGAGTGCGAACCATTTCTTGAACTGGATATTGAATTCAGCGGACAGGACTCCTGTAGAATAGGTCGGCCCGGTGTACGGGGAATATATATCGCTTATCGAACCGGGAACGAAAAAGTCCACTTCCGGAGCCGACAGGAAATTATAGTTAGAGAAATTGGTTGCATCCAGTACAGGAAAACCGCCCCAGCCGATATTGAATTCATATCTGTAATCCAACCTGTTCCTGTACGTGACATCCCTGCCGGAATCCCGGACCTCACGTGAAGAAGAGTCCTCCGTCTCAAGGGCAGGACCGTACGTCCTCTGATGGGCCGTCATAAAGCCCGGCAGGACGCCAAGCAAAAGAGCCGTTGTCAAAACCGTCTTTTTCATCTTAATCAATTTCATTTATCAACGGACTCGGAACCGTTATCATCCACAATCTCGAAGTCCGAACTGCCATAATCTACATCAAAGGAATCCGTCACCGTTCCTGTAATCTCGAAATGAAGGACTCCGGTCACCGGATACTGGCTCACGTTGCCATCCTTGCACATCGGGACTGAAAGGCCGTCTCCGGCAGATGTTACGACCGCCGTAACCTTATCATTGTCAACATTTTCCTCATATACAACATCAAGAGTCTCCACTCTGGCCGCGTCTGGAGAATTACAGTCCACGACAGCATGTACGGAAAGGGATTTCCAGAGTTTGTCAGGATCGTCGGAAGTATCGCATGTTATCTCGTAACATCTGTCACCCAGGACCTTCACCGAATATTCCGTATAAAGATTATCCCACTGTCTGGTTCTGGCCGGTATGCAGACATACCCTTCCCCGCCTGAAGCGGGAAGAAGGATCTTACCCCACATGGGATACACGGAAAACTCCTCATAATAAAGATCCTCGGATATGAAATGCTCTCCGAAATAACTTCTGGCCAAGTCTTCCGCCTGCTCCCTGTCTTCCCTTATCTCCTGATACCTGTCGAAGAAATCAGCCAGTTCCGCAATCCTGAAAACAGGCTCGACGTAATTGAAATATATCATATCGGTAACATCCAGCCGTGGATTCTCCACCTCATCCTCATCACTGTACATGACACAACCGGTCAGAAAAACAGCGGAAAACGCTGCAGCCGCATATATAATCTTTCTCATATCCCTTTAAAATCTATATCCGATACCGAAACAACCTCCCACATATATTGTCCCCACTCCGAGTTCGAAGAATCCGAACAGATTCCGACCCACGGATATGCCTACAGGGGTAACCTGCAATGAAATATGAGTATCGGGAGACTCCTTCCATCCGGTAGCCGTAGAGGTATAATGCACATCCGTGAGGGAAACGGCCATCCCAACTCCGACCGACGAATACATGCGTACCAGATTCCTGTTAAGCCAACTGAACCGCGCCGTAAGCATGGGTGTGATATAATGGCATTCCGTAACGCTTAACTTCGAATTGTCGGCACGGCTGTAATATTCGTTCCACCCGCCCTCATAACTGACACTTGCAGACAAGGCAAAGACCCTGGTGAAATTATAGGTATAGGACAGGCTCCATGTATTGGTCACCTTTTCCTTATTATATGTACTTGCATCGTCATACAGTCCCGCAATCGAATAATAATAAGGATAGGTGTCATAACGCCTGACTATGAAATCGAAATCATACCCGAAGGCATAACGTCCCGGGTATATCGCTCCGCTGAATGCAAATTCGTGCTTCTTCAGATCGTATGGAGGCAATTCCTTCCTTTCCCGTGAAAAGAGAGGGAAAGAAAGCATCATGAAAAATATAATCGGTATAAATCTGCGCATAAGCCAACCGTGGAAATGATATCCAACCGGTCACATAGATGCAAACTGTCCTCCGATAGTTGCAGGCTACGGAGGACATAACGGTTCAGCCGCACCGGACCGTATCCGTTAACTGTACAGGAATCTCTTGATACTCATCTTCGGGGTCTTCTCGAACGGGCTGTCCATAACCTCCACTTTGGACAGACGGCTGTACACCGGAAGTGACCTGTTGACCGATGCCATCATCCCTGACATCATATCACCGATATCTTCCTCCCTGACTCCGTCGGCCTGCATCCTGTCCCTGTCCGGATATACGAGGGCGACAAGTTTTGAATCCCTGTCCACCACCACGGATTCCACGACATACGGCTCGCTGTTGATGACAGCCTCTATCTCTTCAGGGTATATGTTCTGCCCGTTGGACGACAGGATCATATTCTTGCTCCTGCCCCTGATGAATATGTTTCCTTCGGCATCCATTACCCCGAGATCTCCCGTATTCATCCACCCGTCAGCAGTGAAGGCCGCCTTTGTCGCCTCTTCATTCCTGTAATACCCGCTCATTATGTTCACTCCCCTCGCCTGGATCTCACCCGGCACATTCTGCGGATCTTCGGAATCTATGCGGACCTCTTCCCTGTCGATAGCCTTTCCACAGGAACGTGGCACGAATTTCCCCCATTCCTCGTAGGCGAGAAGGGGCGCAGCCTCGGTCATCCCGTAGCCGACCGTGAACGGAAGCCTGAATTTCCTGAACCATCTCTCCACATCAGGATTCAAGGCGGCACCGCCCATGATGATCATCCTGACATTGCCTCCGAATGCGGAAAGAAGCCTTTTCCTGATTGCATTGAAGATAATCCTGTTCACTCCTGGTATCGCAGTCAGTACCTTTACCGCCGGCCTGTTGAGCACAGGAAGCACGGAACTCTTGAAAATCTTCTCCATCACCAGAGGTACGGTGACCACAAGGTACGGACGGACCTCCTTCATGGCTCCGAGCAGCATTGCCGGAGTCGGGGCCTTGCCCAGAAAATATATGGACGAGCCTCCGCACAGAGGATACAGGAATTCGAACATCATCCCGTACATGTGCGCAAGAGGAAGCATAGACACTATCGAATCCGTATTCCCCGACGGGATCCGGTCCTGCCCGAACTGTACATTGGAAGACAGGCATTCATACCTGAGCATAACCCCCTTCGGAGCACTTGTCGTACCGGAAGTATAGTTGATGACGGCTATGTCCTTCCCGTTGTCCGTCGGATAGTCAATATCTTCCGGCCTGACCCCCTGCGGGAATCTTGCCCTGAATAGGGATTCCAGATTATCCAGCGCCTCCCTGATCCGGCTGTCGGAAGTGTACAGGACAGAGAAATCCCCCGTATTGACCACTGTCTTCAACTCAGGCATCCTGCCGATATCCAGTTTTTTCCACATATCGGCATCCGTAAACAGGAGTTTGCTTTCCGAATGGTCGACCAGAGAATTGATGCTGTCAGGATGGAAATCGGCAAGAATCGGGACTGCAACAGCCCCGTACGTGGTTATCGCCAGAAACGAGACCGCCCACCTGGCAGAATTCCTCGCACACAATGCCACCTTGTCTCCCTTTGATATGCCGGAAGCCTCGAACACTATATGGAACCTCTCTATCTTCGTGGCAAGATCTCCGAAAGTGAACTCTTCGCCGTGATAATTGCACAGAGCAGGTCTGTCCCAATTACTGCGCATGGCATTCTGCAGCCTGTTGAAAAAATGTTCCATCATCATCCCGTTTAATGTATCCGGGACAAAGATAGTAAAAGAAAATCATGATTTGATTTCCTTTATAATGGATTTTTAATTATGTTTGTAAGGTTCAAAGATTTATCCGTCAATGAGAAAGAAACCTATTGTCGCTCTTATATACGACTTTGACGGGACCTTGTCTCCCGGGAACATGCAGGAATTCGGATTCATCCAGGCCATAGGGAAAAGCC
>CALVAE010000052.1 GCA_944325465.1 uncultured Bacteroidales bacterium
CGAAAGAATCAGTATGGTACGGGCGGTCTTCGCATCGTGACCGTGCCCGTCACCGGCGAAGGGATGGGAGTGTACAATCTTGCATCCGTCTATGATGTGGGCATGAGGGAACAGCGAGATGCTGCCCGCATAAGCTATGAAGAGCAGCGGGAGCAGCAGCTTGACCGGCAGGTATCGCCGTAGGTATTTCCACAGGGTGTCCATTCCGCAAAAATAGGAAAAAAGTTTTTCCGGCAAAAAAAGCAGTATCCCCTATTGTTGGGATACTGCCTTCATTGTATTGCGTTATGCCGCAACCTGTGATGCTGCGGTGAGGATAAAATCAGTATCTTATTTTTGTAAAAAAGAAAATAATTCCAAACTTTGTCACTGTATATTGCTCTTGTTAGGGGACTAGGTTGATTATATATGAGACTGTATCATATTATATTGCTATTGTTGTTTGCCATTACAATGTCATGCAGTAAACAGACTGAGGCGTGTAAGGAAGCAGGCGAGTTGAGAAAGGAGATACGTGCTGATTTGATTTCATGTAGACCTGATTTGGCCCTGAATAAATCAATCATGCTTAGAGAAATTACATCGGAAGATTGCTGCAGATCCGAATATATCTCGGCATTGGTATACATTGGACAGGCCTATATGATGTTGCAGGAAGTTGATTCCATGAGTCTGTATTATGAAAAGGCAATGGCTCTGGCTTTGAAATATAATGACAATTGGGCTATCGGTACGATATATAATGCATTGGGAGTATATTACAGAAAAGATGAACTGACGTCAGTAAAAGCCATAAAATATTTTCTCAAAGGATTGACGTATGCAGAAAAAATAAAAGATGATACTCTGTTGTCCAATTTGAAATGCAATCTGGCACTTTCATATTATATGCGTAATGACCCTGAAGGGAAAAGATATGCCTTGGACGTTTATAAGTCAGGGATTCTCCATGATGACGGTTATATGCAATATATGGGCTCGTTCATATCCTCATACCTGTATTATGGGGAAGGGGATTATGACAGTGCTTTGTATTATATTGACATAGCTATGCCTCTATCTGAAAAAATAGAATCAGACTATTACAGTTTGTGGACATTGTACGGAGATATCCTTATGGCAAAAGGAGATGAAGACGAAGCTCTTGAATATTACAAAAAAGCATTTTACCATGATGAGAGTGCTGCCAGGCTATCTGGCATAGATATATATCTTAGCTACGGCAAATATTTGAAAAAGAAAGGGATGTATGATTCTGCCCTGGTAGTTGTAGAGCGTGGTATTAGATTGTCGGACAGTACTTTCAACGATGCAAACGCATATAAATTGTATACAGAGGCTGCAGACATATGTTCCCTGATGCATGATTATCAGCGTGCAGAATACTATAGGGAGATATACGAACGTTACAAGGACAGTATATTCAACTATAAAAATGAACGTATCATATACAATGACAAACTGTCGTTGTATCGCGAAGAATATGAAGAATCCATTGATGTCGCTAACAGGAATCTGAAAATCATAGTGGGGCTTTCGCTGTTTCTGTTGGTCGTCATTTGCGCAGTGTTGTGGATTATACACTTGAGATCGAGAAAAAGAATGTTGGAGAGTCTCAAAAAGAACCGTAAGCAGGAATTGCTTCCGGTATCTGATGAAAAGATGAATGTGATGTTTGAAAGACTGGAGACATTGATGAAGGACAAGCGGATATATGCAGACCGTAACATTACCCGTGAAAAGATAGCGGAAATCCTTGATACCAACAGAACTTATATAACGAAAATAGTACATGCCCATACAGGAATGAATCTTGCCGCGTATATCAACAAATATCGCATCGAGGAGGCGGCGCGTATCCTGTCGGACAGGAATGACATGCGTTCCAATAAGGAAATCGCATCGGACCTCGGTTTCAGTTCTGTGTCCAATTTTTATAAACTTTTCGGAGCCATGATGGGAATGTCACCTGCTCAGTATAAAAAAGAGAAGGAATCTGCCGGGTAGTGTATGTCAAAAAGACAAAATTGCCTTTCTGCGTCATTGTAGAAGGAATTCTGAATGCGTTTTTTTAGAAATTTGCGTTCAAAGTCATAAAAAAATTTAAAGTATGAAGCAGAAAAAGCATGTATTTTTGGTACCGTTGATTGTTTTTCAACTGATCTTTTCCTTAACCTCCTGTGTTGATAAAAACGAGGAGGTGTACTCTTTGAATATTGTTCAGGATGAGCTTTCCCTTGTAATCGGGGAGTCTGCACAATTGGCCTTTGAAGTTTCGCCTGAAGAGATGGTAGATAAGTTGGATTGGAGTTCCTCCGATTCCAGTGTGGCAGTAGTGGACAATGGAGGAATGGTTATCTCAACCGGCAAGGGCGAGGCTATTATAGAAGTGACAGGCGGCAGCTGTTTTGACCAGTGCCGGGTCGTCGTTTCCGGTATACCTGTGGAAGAGATACGTCTTTCTGAAAATGAATTGGAATTATTGACGGGTGATGAAGTCAAATTGGAAGCCGAGGTTTTGCCTGACGATGCAGAATATGATATGATCCGATGGTCTTCATCAAACCCGGACGTGGCAGCTGTAGACGAGACTGGACTTGTCGTGGCGATAAAGGAGGGAGTTGCTGAAATAACGGCAGCTGCCGGGGACGTATCCCAGTCATGTCACGTATCTGTTGCACCGGCTCCTGCCAGAATAGGGGATTATTATTATTCCGACGGTACGTGGTCTACGGACTTGAATAATACAAAGGACGTTATAGGTATTGTCTTCTGGACAGGAGATCCTACTGCAGACGATCCTATTCTGGCTGCCCAGCATCCTGAGTGTGTCAATGGCCTGGTTGTGTCAATTTCAGGAGATACTGAGTCAGCATGGCAGGAATCATATTGGGATTATATTGTCGCTGAAGATTATAGTATGGACGCCTGTGTCGGTAAATGGCTGCAGCAGAATGCACCGGAATTCATGTCGATAAAGACTGCCTCAGGAATTGAAGATAACCTTAATAAGATCGTAGGATACAATAACACGAAGGCACTAGAGGTTTTCAATGAAGATCCTTCAAATGCATCGTGGCCTGTGACTGCAGTTGAACAGGTCGTGGGCTACAGGGAGGAGGTACAGGCACCTGGCAATTCCAGTGACTGGTATCTTCCGTCACCCAAAGAAGTGTCGCTTATGATTACGGGAGAATGGAATGCAAATATCTACGACATATCAGGTACAGAGGTGGATATGAGGGATTTGATAAATGAAAGACTGGCAACTTTGGATAACGCCATAATGCTGAGTACGGATCAGACAGGATATTTGTCTAGTTCAGAAGACGAGTGGGCCTATTCGGTATATGGGGTATTTTGCTATTATGGAGGTATTTCCGTATTTGACAAGGGAACATTTTACAGAGTCCGTCCGGTACTTGCATTCTGATATTAAAACAAAATGAGTATGAAAAATAGTATAATAATAGGTCTGTGTATTATTGTGCTCTCCACAGTATGTGTTTCATGTGACAGGAGTGGCGCGGATGTCTCTGTTGAAGAGATCAAAGTGGATTCTATGGAACTTTATGTCGGCAAATCTGCCCAGATGGTTTTTTCAGTCATTCCGGAAGGAGCTGTGTACGATGATGTGTTTTTTGCTTGTGAAGACAGGTCTGTGGTAAGGGTTGACCAATCGGGAACAGTTACTGCTCTTTCGGAGGGAAAAACAAGTTTGACAGTATCAGCCGGAGGCAGAACAGGTGTCGGTACGGTAACAGTTCTCCCGGCGGTAGTCGAAGAGATAGTGATAGACACTACGGACATTTCAATTGAAATCGGCAATGAAGTACAGCTCAACGCAAGTGTTTCGCCAGAGTATGCGGAGAATTATTCAATATTGTGGGAGTCCGACAATGAAGGTGTGGCAAAGGTAAATGAACATGGTCTGGTTACGGCACTTGCAGAAGGGATTGCTGTTATAAAAGCTTCAGTAGGAGATGTTTTTGATGAAATAAAAGTCCAGGTAACCAAAATAACCCCGAAAGTAGGCGATTTCTTCTATTCTGACGGAACTTTCTCCACAGACCTGCAAGAAGACAAGGAAGTAATCGGGTTGGTATTCTGGTCCGGTGATCCGGGCAAGGATGATAAGGCTTTGCGTGAGGATCACCCTGAATGTGTCAATGGCTTGGTAGTAGCGTTGGACAATGCTGGAGACGATATGGTCGCATGGCAGATGAATTATACCGATTATGGCCGTACAGTTGGAGAATGGGTTGAGGAAAATACGGAATATGCCAGTATAACTACTTCAGACGGGATTGACCAGCCTTTGAATAAAATCGTCGGCTATAACAATACCAAGGCAATGGAATTGTTTAATGCGGACAAAGCAAATTCAAACTGGAGTTTAGGTGTAATAGACGCCATGTATTCATGGACGGTCCAGGCACCTGAGAATACGTCAGGATGGTATGTTCCGTCAGCAAAAGAACTCTCCTTGTTATGCAGTGGCGACTATGACGATGATATAATGTATATGCCCAGGGACATGATGGATGTAAAAAACAGAATCAACGATGTTCTCGTGAAGATAGGGAAGCCGTCCATAAACGGGGATTATTGGTCCAGTTCAGAGTTGGATTATAGTTTTGCCATTATATGTGGATTCTTTTCTGCTATGGTAGCAAGTGAGTATAAGAACGAATACTGGGCATGTTGCGTCAGGCCAGTCTTGGCATTCTGATTGAGTTTCATAGAGCAGTAAAGTAATGTGATTACAACAAAAAGCAGCCGTCCTAGATAGAGGGAGACTGCCTTTGTCCTGCTGTCGGCCGTATGGGTCTTAGCCGACGAAGTGGTAGTGTGGACCGAAACGCTCGAAGGCCGCGCGGTCAAGCTCCTCCTGATGGTCGGGATGAGCGACGCTGATGATGGCCTTGGCTCTCTCCTGGAGGGACTTGCCGTAGAGGTCCACCGCACCGTACTCGGTTACGAACCAGTGGATGTGGTTGCGGGTGGTCA
>CALVAE010000053.1 GCA_944325465.1 uncultured Bacteroidales bacterium
CATACGAGGCTTCAGTGAAGTGCTACAAGGATATCAAGGGGACTGTCAAATTCGAGGTAGTAGCCGAGGAAAACTGATAAAACAGTTCTTATCAATTAGCAGAGGTGACGGGAACTCCGGTTTCTGTCACCTCTGTTTCTTTTAATTTTTCGTATAGCGTTTTTAAATTTTTGTTAAATACATCCGTCATCTGAATGAAATTCCATACATTAGCGGAAAAATCCATCTTATGGTTCTGACGGAAGAAACATTCAGGCGGCTGGTGTTCGATGTAAATGCAAGGCTAGTGAATTTCGCAGGCAGATATGTCGAGGACAGGGAATCAGCATCTGACATTGTCCAGGAAAGCTATATAAGCCTGTGGAACCAGTATCATGGAAAGACTGTCTACAGGGCTGAGGCTCTGCTATATACCATAGTAAGGAACAAATGTCTGGATTTCATGAAATCCAGCTGTCTTTTCAACAATGTGCCGATAGATGCAGTGACTGAATACAGGGCTTCTGAAGAGCTTGTGTACAGGAATCTCGTTTCCGACCTGTCAGGAGATGTCCCTTTGATATGCAAGGATCTCAGCAAGGTCATAAATGATTCGATGTCGACACCCCTTCCGAGATGTATGGAGATATTCCGCATGAGCAGGGTTGAAAGGAAGACCAACAGGGAGATATCTGTTGCATTGGGTATATCTGAAAAAGCTGTCGAAAAGCAGATATCCAAGGCCTTGAGAATCCTTTCGGCAGATCTGTCGGCATCCGGATTCAATCCTCTGGTGCTTGTATTGTTTTCTTGACATAAAAAATTAACATTTCAAAGGTAGGGTAGAGGCTTCTTTTGTCGTCTTAATGACAGAAACGCATCTGTCATGAATACAAAAAAGTTGAAGGTCCTTGTCCGTCAGTATCTGGAAGGGGAAATCTCTCCGGAGCAGGAATGCCGTCTGAATGATTTTCTGGGCACTGACCCAAGCCGGTGGGGCACTTTCCGTCAATTGGAGCAGGAATGGCGTTCAATGCGGTCTCCTTCCATGTCGGACAGGCTGATGTACGGCAGTATAGCTTCCAGGATAATGTCAAGGCGAAAAAGGAAACTCTCCAGGATTGCCATGTCATCAGCAGCGGCAGTTCTGGCGGTCCTTGCAGTCATCGGGACAGTATATTCAAGCCTGCATCCGGCTGCCGTTGAGGACAGGACGGATGATACACTGGTCACTGTGCCGGATGCGATGAGGACGCATATCGTTCTTGCAGATGGTTCATCCGTATGGCTCAACTCTTCGTCAAGCCTCAGGTATGGCAGCGGATTCGGGGTAGACAGCAGGGATGTCTATATGGATGGGGAGGCCCTGTTTGATGTCAGCCCTGATAAGGATTGTCCTTTCCTTGTGCATCTGCCCTCGGGTACAGTGGAGGTCACCGGCACAAGGTTCAATGTCTCTTGCTATGACACGATGGATGACATCCAGGTTGCGCTCATTTCAGGGACGGTTAACTTCATCTCGGAAAACGGTGTGGAGACAGGGATGGAGGCAGGCGAACTCCTTGACTATGATGTGGAGAGCGGGACAGCAGTGATATCGAAGACAAGGGTCAGCCAGTACACGGCGTGGACAGAAGGCAGGATAGATTTCGAATCTATCACCCTTGATGCGTTCTTCAGACGGCTGTCCGCACAGTACGGCGTTGACATTATGTATGATGCAGACACACTTGCAGATAAAGGGTACAGGATTCTTCTTAACAATTCAGAATCCTTAGATGAGATATTGTATGCATTGTCCGTAATCGCTCCGATTTCCTATACCAGGAAACCAGATGGCGGAATATATGTTACGGCTAGTGGTGGAATTGATGATAACCATTGTATAACAACAAGATAACAGACCATGATTGCCAATTCTTTCTTGTACAGGTTCGTCCCTGTCGTGATGCTGCTGTCTCTCTGCGGTGTAATTGATGCCCAGACGGTGAGCGGCCATTTCCGGGATGAACCGCTGACTGCCGTAATCAGGGATTTCGAGCAGCAGACTTCACTTTCTTTTGTCTATGAGAAGAGCGAACTCGATGCGGCAGGGCCGGTGACGGCTGATTTTGACAGCACCGATTTCAGGGTCGCACTTGACCGGATTTTCGCGGGAAGAGACATCCGCTATGAAGTCAACGGAAGATTAGTGATGATCTATTCAGCAGAACAGTCTTCAGAAACGGGTACTGTCCCCGAACGTATCCGGGTGTCAGGAGTCATATTGGACCGCAGTACCGGAGAACCTGTCATAGGGGCTTCTGTCATGGAGGCGGGTGGTTCCGACGGTACGGTAGCGGATATTCAGGGGCGTTTCTCTTTACAGGTCGTGGCAGGTGATTTCCTGGTGGTGTCCTGTATCGGATACGAGGACTATGAATTTGCCGCGACACCTCCGATGTGCTTATCCGCCTGGAGCCTTCTGCCGAGTTCCTGGAAGATGTCGTAGTTGTCGGCTATGGCACGACAAGAAAAGTCAACCTTACCGGAGCTGTAGACCAGGTGTCTTCCGAAAGGTTTGACAACAGACCTGTGGCCAATGTCACTCAGATGCTTCAAGGGGCTGTGCCTAACCTTAACATTTCTCTCGCCGATGGCAAGCCGAACAGGTCTGCTTCATACAATATCAGGGGTACAACCTCTATCGGGGCGGGAGGAAGTGCGCTTGTCCTCATAGATGGAGTTGAGGGCGATCCGGCCATGCTCAATCCGGATGACATAGAGAGCATTTCTGTACTCAAGGATGCGGCTTCTTCAGCTATATACGGTTCGAGGGCACCATACGGAGTGGTCCTGATAACGACCAGGGATCCATCGCGGGAGAAGGACAGGTTCACTGTCACATACACGGGCAATGTCTCCATCCAGCAGCCGACTGCGATTCCTGATGTCGTGTCTGACGGATATGTCTATGCCTCTCTCTTTTACGATGCCTGGTACAATTACAGGTTCAATGACCCTACGACATTCAACAAGACGCAGGATTTTTCCAAGACATGGCTTGAGACATTCCGGCAGAGAAAGCTTGCGGGGAACACGCTCGAGATGGCTGTCGAGCCGGATGGCAGATATGTATATTACGGGAATACTGACTATTATGATGTGATATACAAGAATACGACGATAGCGCAGACGCATAATCTGTCGTTGAGCGGTACTTCCGGAAAACTTAGCTGGTTTTTTTCAGGCAGGCTTTATGATTATGATGGGCTGTTCAATTTCGATCCTGACAGATACAGGACAATGAATACAAGGTCGAAGGTGACAGCAAGGATTCTGCCGTGGCTACAACTTTCCAGCAATATCGATTTCACATACGACAAATATCATCAGCCGACAGGTTCATCAGAGGAAGGAGGTGGAGTGCTGTGGCGTTCTATCAATGATGAGGGGCATCCATCCGCTCCGGTGTTCAATCCGGACGGGACTCTGACCAAGTCCGGGGCGTATGCCATTGGCGGGCTCGTGTCCGGCAACAACTGGATGGACCGCATAACCAAGACATTCAAGACCACGACCTCCCTGAAAGCCACATTTCTGAATGACAGGCTGAGGCTGACCGGAGACTTTACATACAGGTCAAAAGACTATACGGAGACAAGGAAGCGGACTGCCATCCCATACAGCGAATACATAGATGAGATTGTCTGGCTGGGTACTCCCGAATCGGATGACAGCATCAAGGAGTCTCTGCAGATGACGAGCTATATAGCGACCAATGCATACGCGGAGTATGAGGACACGTTCTCTACGAGACATTATTTCAAGGCATTGCTCGGCTATAATTACGAGCAGCAGGATTACAAGTCGACATATTCAGAGAGGAACGGCCTGCTTATGCCGGATCTCGACCATATCAATTTCGCCCTCGGTGATGTGATGAGCATCACGAGCGGTGGAAGCAGGTGGAGATATGCCGGGGCATTCTTCCGCCTCAATTATGCTTTCGATGAAAGGTATCTTCTTGAAGTGAACGGCCGTTATGATGGAAGTTCCAAGTTCCCGGACAATTCTCAGTGGGGATTTTTCCCGTCTGCATCTGCCGCATGGAGGGTATCACGCGAGCCTTTCTGGAATGTCAGTCCGAAGGCTGTCTCCAATCTCAAGGTAAGGGTTTCTTACGGAGAGCTTGGCAACAGCAATGTGGATCCGTATTCATACCTTGAAAAATTTTCTTTCAGTACCTTCGGTACAGGTTCAGGGTCCTCTGCCCGTTATCTGGATGGACTGGCAAAGTTGAGATACATCAAAAATCCGAGCCAGATTCCTGACAATATCGGTTGGGAGAAGTCCAGGACTCTCGATGTGGGGCTGGATATGGCTTTTCTCGACGGCAGGATATCATTTACCGGAGACTATTATATAAGGAAGACTCTGGATATGTACACTGTCGGTCCGACGCTTCCAGATACTTTCGGGGCGAGCGCCCCTAAAGGCAACTATGCCGAGATGAGCACATACGGATATGAACTTTCCTTGAGTTATGATGATACCTGGATGGTAGGAAGGCGGCCTTTCCATTTCGGGGTCAAGGCCACTCTTGCAGACTATTATTCCATAATAGACAAATACAACAATGCTTCCAGGGAATTGAGCGACTATTATGTCGGGCAGCGGATCGGGGAGATATGGGGTTTCGTGTGCAACGGCCTTTTCCAGTCGCAGGAGGAGATAGACAGCGCGTTTGATGGCAAGGGATACAGGAACGAGATAATGCAGACTTCCGAAAAATATATCACATATCCCGGGGATATGCGTTTCGAGGACCTCAACGGCAATGACAGGATCGACCGGGGAAGCGATACCGTGGATGACCCCGGCGACCGCTGCATCATAGGAAATTCAGAGCCCCGGTACATATATTCGCTGTCTCTAAATGCGGACTGGAACGGCATTTTCCTGTCTGCATTCTTTGAAGGTGTCGGGAAACAGGACTGGTTCCCGAGTGACGAGAGCCTTTTCTGGGGAATGTATAACAGACCATACAACCAGGTTCCTTCATGGCATCTCGGAAACTACTGGACAGAGGACAACAGGGATGCATATCTGCCACGTTATGTCGGATATTATGGCCCGATGAATGCCGGTACGGCTAATGTCAACAGCAGATATCTCCAGAATATCGCATACATACGGCTCAAGAATGTTCAGGTAGGCTATAACCTGCCGCATAAGTGGCTCAAGAAGATACATCTTTCCAATGTGAGCATATACTTTTCCGGGGAGAATCTCTGGAGCTGGTCTCCGCTGTACAGGTGGACAAGGGATTTTGATGTCGCCAACGCTTCGAAGAGTTCGGATACGGACATCTCGTCCTCAAGGGGAGATGGGTTCAATTACCCAAGCATGAAAAGTTTCAGCATCGGTATATCCATCACATATTAAAACAGGAGAATACGATATGGATACAAGAATATTGCACTTTTTAATCGCCCTGCTTCCGGTGGTCACGGTATCTTCATGTGACCTGACGGAGCGGATGCAGGTACAGGCAGACAAGGCTACCATTTTCGGCTCCGAGTCGGGTCTGAAGACATACGCCTATTCTTTCTATGAGGCTCTGCCCGCCCTGAACAATGCTTTCAGAAAGGATGCCATGGTGGATTAAGCAGCTGTCAGCAATACGGACAGGTTCATAAAGGAGGGCGCATATAATGCAGAGACATCAACTGACTGGAGCTGGGGCGCGCTCAGGAACATCAATTATTTCATCGATGGCTGCAATGATTCCAGATACTGCACTGTGGATGCATCTGTACGGGACAATTATATAGGCATCGCCAGATGGTTCAGGGCCTGGTTCTACTATGACAAGCTCGTGACATACGGTGAGGTGCCGTGGTTCGGGAACGAGATACAGTCATATCAGTATGATGTCATGTACAAGGACAGGGACAGCCGTGATGTCATAATCAGGAATATCATTTCAGACCTCGATTTTGCATACAGCCATATTTCGGCGACATCATCTACAGGAAGCTCTACTCTGACGAAATGGGCCGCTGCGGCATTGAAGTCCAGGATATGCCTGTTCGAGGCGGCATACAGAAAATATCACGGCCTGACGGGGATGGAATATTCGGCAGAAGACCTTTATGAAGAGGCGGCCGAAGCGGCATGCCTTGTGAAGAATGACAGCGGTTTTTCCCTGAATACCGCAAGAGGGCAGAAGGGAGCATACAGAGACCTGTTCTACAGTGAAGAACCTGTAGTTTCCGAGGTCATACTTGCAGTGTGCACCAATGAGGCCGGAGGCATATTCGGTGAGCAGAACTGGTGGTACAACTATAAGTCATACGGCCTGTGCTGGAGTCTGGTGAGACCGTTCATGAATCTTTATCTGATGCTTGACGGCACACCTTATACATCTGTCGCGGGGTATGATGTCAAGCCGTTTGCAGATGAAGTGTCCGGCAGGGATGGCCGTCTCGCCCAGACAGTGCGGACTCCGGGATTCACATACGATGGCGAGGCGGCAGTGGCCAATATCAAGGATGTCAGCCTTACCGGTTACCAGATGATAAAATATACGCTTGATGAATCGAAATATGATGGAGGGGCAAAGAACATCAACAGCATTCCTTTGATAAGGTATGCCGAGGTCCTTCTGAACTATGCCGAAGCCATGGCGGAACTCGGCGAACTGTCGGATTCCGACTGGGCAAGGACTGTGGGTGCACTGAGGCGCAGGGCTGGAATTACAGGAGGGACGGAAAGTCTGCCTGCCGTTGTGGATCCGTATCTCCAGTCAACTTTCTATCCGGACATCAACAATCTTGAGCTCCTGGAGATAAGGAGGGAGAGGATGATAGAGCTTGTGGGTGAAGGTTTCCGGTTCAACGACCTGAAGCGCTG
Organism: uncultured Bacteroidales bacterium; assembly: GCA_944325465.1. Lineage (GTDB taxonomy): Bacteria > Bacteroidota > Bacteroidia > Bacteroidales > UBA932 > Cryptobacteroides. Next base: position 6,877 of record CALVAE010000053.1, read on the forward strand.
GGCCTGCGGAGATTTGATGGCTTCTCTTCCATGGACCGGAATCCATATTGAAGAAGGGCTTGATGCCCCGGTAGACATAAACGGGGATGGAACTGATGACTATTATTTCACGGAATCCGACATTTCCTCTGTGTCATGCGCTTACAGGAATATCGCAATCCAGGTCAACCGGGGAGATATCGGTCTGTATCTGGAGAGTAACCCGGTATCCGGGTATGACATAGTGTACAAGGTAGGGACTGGAGACCGCTACTGGTACGATGATGACAGACAATATCTGTATCCTGTCCCGGCCCAGGTCATCAGGGACTATGTCAATGCGGGATATTCCCTTTCCCAGAATCCGGGTTGGTAGTCAGCAGCAAACGGTTGCGGTCATCATTTATCATCATGTCAAATGTCTTAAACCTGTTTTATGATGAAGAACAAATTGATATTGAGTCTTGCAGTGTCTGTCCTTTCCGTATCTACAGGATGCAGCAGGCCTGCGGCGGATTATTCACAGTGGTATGACAACCCTCAGGGTGTTCAGGAGTTGCCGGATGATTCTGGTGGAACTGATGTTGAAGGTACGGGAGAAACCATCCATGTGATGTCTTCCAATGTCCGCTACGCATCTGCATCTTCCGATGTGGGTACTTCAGTCAGCTGGGACAACAGGAAAATCGCTTTCCCCGCCATGTTTGAAAACCAGAAACCGCTTGTCATAGGTGTCCAGGAGGCGGAACTGGAACAGATAGAATATCTGCAAGAGAATTGTGCAGGATATGACTATATAGGAGTAGGAAGGGAGGATGGCAAGCAGAAAGGGGAGTTTATGGCAATATTCTACAGGACAGAGGATGTGGCTGTGGCCAGGTGGGGGACTTTCTGGCTGTCGGACACTCCGGATGAGCCATCAAAAGCAGTCAGCTGGGGAGCAGGCAGCTATAGGAGTGCGACCTGGGCCGTATTCAGGATCAAGTCGACAGGGACGGAATTCTTTTATATCAATACACACCTTGATCTTAACGAGAATGCCAGAGAAAAGTCGATGGTGCTTATAGAGAGCAAGATGGCGGAGTTGAACAGAGATGGTCTCCCTATGCTGCTCACCGCTGATTTCAATACCCAGTCCACAAGCGGAATTTTCGATGGGATAAAAGAGTTTATGCTTGATGCCCGGGCGGCAAGTCCGGTGACGGATAATTTAGGGACCTACAACAACTGGGGCAAGTCATCGCAGGTCGTGGACCATATCTTCTGTTCAGGATTTATTCCGCGTGAATACAGTACCGTACGACAGCGGTATGAGGAAGTCCCGTATATATCAGACCATTATCCTGTATCTGCATTTCTTGAGTTCGAAAAATAATCTAAACAAAACCGATATGAAGACTGGATATTTTATTGGCGGGCTGCTGGCGCTCGCAGCAATGATGGTCTCCTGTCAGAAAAACATGGAGGTCAAGGTGAATGCATCTTTCACTACCGACAAGGATGTGTATGAAGTGTACGAACAGGTTGTTATCACCAATACCACTGTGGTAGAGAATGCGCAGATGGCCATCTGCCAGTGGGAACTGGGAGAAGGAAAGGTGTCGTATGACTTCACTCCTGAAGATGTATCGTTCGATACGGAAGGAGAATATACTATAAGACTGACCGTGACTTCCGATGTCGGGTCAGTCAAAGGCTCTTTCGAGAAAAGGATATCTGTCATAGACAGCAATGTCAAACCTGTCGCTGATTTCAGCTGGGAACCGCAGGAGATAGTGGCAGGAGAGCCTGTGGTCTTTACTGATATGTCTACAGATGAGGATGGGACAATCGTCAGCCGCGAATGGACATTCGGTTCTACAGTGGTTCAGGCTGAGGGAAAAGATATGGAGTACACTTTTGTGTCATACGGCCAGATTGATGTGACGCTGAAAGTGACGGATGACAAGAGAGGTACTGCATCGAAGACAGTCACGGTGGAAGTGGCGAAGGGGGCGGATTATCTGGAACTTCTGTGGGAGAGACCATACGATGATGTAGAGGATGCATACGTGTACGGGACATCGCCTGCGACAAGCCCCGACGGACAGAGCATCTATGTCTCATCCACAGGCTATCATCTTGTAAGTTTCGATACTGAAGGCAACGAAAACTGGAGGTTTGACATAGGTAAGGATGGTGCATCTGCTCTTGGGAATGATGGCACGATCAGACATCAGTCTCCGACTCCATCGGTTGATGACATGGGAGTTGTCTATATCGTATCCGGTTTCGATGAACCGAAGGCTGCAAAAGGGTCCCTGTATGCGGTTTACGGTGACAGTGGAGAGCAGAAATGGCATGTGGATCTCGGGACAGCTACAAGCTCACGTTTCATGTCTCCTTGCCTCACTGAAGATTATGTGATAATCAGCAACAGAAACTGCTCCAACTGGAGCAAATGGCAGGTACAGGTGTTTGACAGGCAGTCCGGGATATTTGTCACGGATATGCACGCCAATTCCGGTTCATACGGTGGCATGATGGCCTTGAAGAACGGGATGATAATCTGCGCGACAGGAGGGAAATGGGGATACAGGCTCTATTATCCTGACGGTGAAGGGAAATGGAAATTCGCTCCTGACAATGCCACCGGAAGCAACGACTACAATCTGGGCACACAGGATACTCCTAACGGCGCGCAACCGGCCATGTCTGCTGATGGGAAGGTTTATCTGCTGATGGATAACACGGCAGGCAAGGTGACCGGTGGAGGTATCCTTTACTGTTTCGATTCAGGCAGTTTCAAATACGATGTCAATCCTCAGCCTGAATGGACGGCAGGTATCAAGGGCGATGTCCCTCAAAGCGGTCTTGGCTGTGTGGTGGGAGAAGACGGGACTGTGTATGTGACTTCCGCATCCGGGAATGCTGAGAAGGCATATGTAACTGCTGTGTCCGCTTCAGGAGATGTGCTCTGGGAATCAGCCGCTGACGGCAATATCAACGGAGTGGCTGCCGTGGACAGTGATGGCTGCATCTATTACAAGGATTCCGGACTCGGCAAGCTTGTCCGCCTGTCGGCATCGGATGGAAGCAGGATGGCTGAACTCAAACTCTGTGATGAGATGAGGACATCTCCGACAATTGCCGCTGATGGAGTGATCTATGTCACCGGCATGAAGGACGGAAAGCCTGTGTTGTTCGCTGTGCAGGGATTTGCATCCGGACATACAGATTCATGGTCCCAGCTTGGAGGTAACCCTCAGAAGACCGAATGTATGTACTGACTTCTCCATTGATTCAGGAAAGGGGGCGGGTCAAAAGAGAGACTCGCCCCCTTTCGTCTTATGCTGCAGCAAGTTGTATCCCACAGATACGGGCCGTCGGATGATTTTCCGGTCTTAACGGATGTCTTTTCCGTCATATCCCTGAATTTGGCAGTTGATCCGGCTATGTTTTTCAATTGTTATGTTTTTCCGGGGTTTTGCCGGAAACAGTAACCATATCCCGTGAAGCGGCTTGTGAATGTAAACCCAATCCGGCAAAAATCTTACATTGATTAATCTATCTCTCTGATTCAAAGCAACAAAAAATTTTTCAATGTCTGTGTTTTATAAAAATATTGTTTACTTTTGCGCCCGAATTCAAATTACAGATATGAAAACTATTTTGTTGTTTCTTCTTGAACTGCTGATCTGCATGGCGGCATCGGCCGTGTCTGCCCAGACCGCAGGAGAGGAGGATGTCACTGTCAGTGGCAGGGTAACATCGTCTGAAGATGGCGCGCCGCTGGCCGGAGTAGTGGTCATGTCTTCCGTAGGGGGTGGTATAAGTGCCTCCGATGACGGAAGCTATTCGATTACCGTTCCTGCAGGGACTGTCCTCTCGTTTCACGCCATCAGTTATCAGACAGTCGAATTTACCGTACCTTCAGGTTCAACATCAGTTGTTTACGATGTGGCTCTGGAGTCTGACAGCCAGCTCCTTGAAGAGACGGTTGTCATCGCTTACGGAGTAAGGAAAAAGGGTACGATTACCGGTTCGGTCTCAAGTGTCAAGTCCGAAAAGATAGAAAGCACTCCGACAGCGGCATTCGATCAGGCACTCCAGGGACAGGTTCCCGGACTGACGGTCCTGTCATCATCTGGTGAGCCGAGTGCTGCCGCCACTATGCTCATCCGAGGGTCAAATTCCATCAATTCGGGTACGGCACCTCTATATATCCTTGATGGTGCCGCCATTTCGGCTTCGGAATTCAATTCCATAAATCCGTCCGATATCGAGAGCATATCCGTCCTGAAAGATGCTTCCTCGACATCCATCTATGGAGCCAGGGCATCCAATGGGGTGATTGTCATAACCACCAAGCGCGGGCGTATGGCTGACAAGCCGACTATTACATTCCGCACGCAGCTCGGTTTCTCTGATGTGGCGCATGGACAGTGGAATCTGATGAATACCGCCGAGCGCATCCAGTATGAGAAGGAGATAGGCATAGATGCCGGCAAGGACTACAGTGTCCTTTCACAGACCGATGTGGACTGGGAAAATGTAGTGTACAATGATGCGGCGATGCTCCAGAACTATGAGCTGTCCGTGTCCGGGGCAACGGAAAACACCAATTATTACATTTCCGGAGCCTACTACGACCAGGAAGGAGTGGCTCTCGGGTCCGGTTTCAGCCGGTATTCTGTCAGGGCCAATGTCGAGCAGCGTGCAGCCAGCTGGCTGACCATAGGCACGAATACCATGCTCAACTATCAGGAAATAGAGCAGGCAGATGAAGGGGCGCCGTCAATCGTGACGCCTATCTCGGCTGCCCAGTTCATGCTTCCTTACTGGAATCCGTACAATGCCGACGGTTCCATTGCCGTTTCTGGAGGTTCCGACCCTGCAACGAGCTGGAAAGGTGACGGGGTCAACCCTATAGACTGGCTGGAGCACAATCCCCGTACATACAAGAGATACAAGGTGTTCTCGACAGTCTTTGCAGAGGCAAGGCCGATAAAGGGACTTTCGATACGTTCCCAGTTTACAGTTGACTACACCCACACCACAGGGTACGGCCGGTCATATCCGGACTTTATTCCAAACCAGGAGCAGGGAACGGCCCAGAGGCTCTCTACGGATGGTCTGACTCTGTCAGTGACCAATACGGTCAACTACCAGTTCGATATCAACCACGACCATTCTTTCAATTTTATGGTCGCGCAGGAGGGCATAAACTACCACTATGAGGATTTCAGCATCCTTACGGCCGGTCAGAACAACCATTACATGACCAATGTGACGACGGGTTCACGGGCCACCTCGTGGAGCGACACGACCGATGACGACTATGGCTTCCTGTCATTCTTTGCAAGGGCGGAATACAATTATGCAAACAGATACTATCTCGAACTTTCAGGCCGTGCGGATGCTTCTTCGCGGTTCGGACGGGATGGCAGATGGGCAGGGTTCGGAGCCGTCGGTTTCATGTGGAACATGCTCAACGAAGACTTTATGGCTCCTTACAGGAGTTGGCTGACATACGCCCAGATAGCATTCAACAGCGGCACATCGGGTAATTCAGAGATCCCGAACTACAATCACCTTGCCCTTGTCGGGAGCGCCGGGGACTATGTCGGGACGCCTGGACTTGCCCCGATATCCCAGGGCAATGAGAATCTGAGCTGGGAGTCTACATGGATCACCAATCTCGCCTTCCATTTTGCATTCTGGAACAGACTGCATGTGGATCTTGAACTTTATAACAAATACACGTACAACCTGCTCATGCTCGTGCCTCAGTCATATTCAGACAACGGTTTCGGCAGCAACTGGGACAACATAGGGGCCATGACGAACCGTGGTGCCGAACTGAATCTCTCTGGAACGGCGCTTCAGATCGGCGATTTCTCATGGCAGCTGAACGCCAACGTCTCATATAACAGAAACAGGATTTCCGAACTGTACAACGGGGTGCAGGAATACGAAATCGCGAACACGAACCTGAAGCTCGTCGTCGGCCATGATTCCGGGGAATTTTTCCTGAACCGTTTCGCCGGGGTGAATCCTGCGAACGGGGATGCCCTCTGGTACACCAAGGACGGGGAGCTCACCAACGAACTCAGGGACGAGGACCGGGTGATGGTAGGCAAGAGCTACAATGCACCGTGGGCAGGAGGATTCGGGACCACATTCGCCTGGAAGGGACTTTCGCTTTCCGCACAGTTCAGCTGGGTAGCTGACAGGTGGATGATAAACAACGACCGCTTCTACCAGGAATCCAACGGGCGTTACCAGACCTATAACCAGTCCGTCAAGCTTCTTGACAGGTGGAAGGAGCCGGGAGACATCTCCGAGACCCCGCGACACGGAGTATATATGGAGTTTGACGACAGGCTTCTCGAAGATGCCTCTTTCCTCAGATTGAAGAATCTTATGCTGGCATACCAGTTCCCTTCTCCACTGATACGCAAGACAGGCTTCATCGAGGGACTCAGGGTCTATTTCCAGGCTCAGAACCTGTTTACGGTCACCGGTTTCTCCGGTCTTGACCCAGAGGGTGTATCCAATATCTACATTGCCCAGTATCCGATGTCCCGCCAGTTCACATTCGGACTTGACCTGACATTCTAACAGGAGGAAATGCGATGAAACATATATTGAAATTCATAAAATATGCGGTCCTTTCCGCAATTGCCGTCGTGACGGTCACATCCTGCCTTGAAAAATATCCGGGTTCAGCCATTCCGGTGCAGAATTCGATGAAGACTTTCTCCGATGCCGAGCAGCATCTCATAGGGATATATGCGAGCCTGAAAAGCGGAAATCTCTATAGCGGCAGCCTTGCCCTGCTTCCGGATATCCAGGCGGACCTCGTGATGGCTTCTCTGACCAACAACAACCCGTATCCGGGCATCTGGGAATGGGATATACGGCCTACCAACGAATATATTGAAGGTGTCTACGGGGCCTTGTATTCCGTCATCGGCAACTGCAATTTCTATCTCGACAGAATTGCGGATGTGATAGCCTCCGAGACGGACGAGAACAATCTCGAAACCCTCGATGCCTATACAGGTGAGGTCTATGCAATCCGTGCGCTATGCTATTCCGAACTTATCAAGTGCTTTTGCGCGGCGTATCCGGCTTCCGACAGCGAAGGCAGCACTCCGGATGATGAAGCAGCCAGAAATCTGCCCGGGGTAGTGCTCCGCACTAAATATTTCGAGCCGGAGCCGGTGAAGAGGGCTTCCCTTTATGATTCATGGCAGCATGTGCTCGACGATCTCGACAGGGCAGAGGAACTGCTCGACGACGGGGATGATGACCCGTCTGCAAGCGAGGATGATGTATATGACAACTATTACATTTCTCCCGCTGCCGTCTATGCGATCCGCTCCCGTGTTGCCCTGTACATGAGGGACTGGGAAGATGCCGTGACATATTCCTCTTATGTGATAGACAACGATGCGTTTGCCCTGAGCGGCACAACGGTGAACCAGACCACCGGTTATACCGGGTTTGACAGCCTGTGGTACTATGACACCGGTACTGAGATCATCTGGCGTATCGGGTTCACCGGGACATCCTACGGAGGAGCGCTCGGAACGGTATTTCTCAACTACACCCGCGACTACACCTACCTCTATCCTGACTATGTCCCTTCGGAATGGGTCATAGGCCTGTATTCATCCAGTGATATCCGCTATCTGGCCTACTTTGCGGATGCAAGTGTGACGGGCATACAGAACGGATATTCTTTCGAGATACCGGTGCCTCTCGTGGTAAAATACTGGGGCAACCGCTCGTTCACCAATACATACCAGCTCTACCATGTGTCCATGCCGAAGCCTCTGAGGCTTGCGGAGCAGTATCTGATACGTGCCGAGGCTAACTGCAGGCTCGGGAACACCGGACTTGCAACCAACGATCTCACCGCACTCAGCCAGAACAGAGGCGCCGGGGCAGTGTCGGTCGGATCGGACTGGCTGGAAACCATATCCAGGGAGAGAGTCAAAGAACTTTATATGGAAGGTTTTCGTCTGAATGACCTCAAGAGATGGAATATGGGCTTTGAAAGGACGCCTAACAGCTATTCCCAGACAGAGGGCAATGACCTTGAAATCAGTGCGGACGATCCTCTGTTCGTGTGGCCGATACCTCAGCATGAGATAGAGGCTCCGGGATCTGAAATAGAAGGAAATCCTAGCAATAACAGGTAAACACAGCAAACGCAATGGCAATAAGAATACCTATAATATTTATGGCAGCGGTGCTTTCAGCAGTCTTTTTCACAGCCTGCCAGGAAACCGGTACAAGGGTGGTGGACAGGGAGTATATCCTGTTCCAGGATACGCTGTCCGTGCACCCTGTCCTGAACGATGATAACTACAGCTTTACGGTTCCAGTCTCATCCACAGTATCCTGCAGCTATGACAGGACCATTGCTGTCGAGATTGTCGATGAGGGCAGCAATGCCGTGGAGGGTCGGGATTATGTGCTGGGGTCCAACACAATCACTATTCCCGCAGGGAAATACAGCGCGGATGTCGTGGTCTATCCGCAATATGACCGTTTCAATGATGAAGACACCCTTTCGTTCAACCTGAAGCTCGTGATGCCGGAGCAGCTTACGTGGAGCCTGTACGGTGACGAGACCAAAGTGTCGATGTACAAGGTGTGCCCGTTCTCTCGCGACATCTTCACCGGCTGGTGCGTCGTGACTTCGATGTTCCTGTACGAATATCCGGGGCTGACGAATGTCTCCCAGTCGTACCAGAGGCTCATAAAGACCAGACCGGACCCTTCTGACGAAAATGCCGTAATTCTCGAGGACTGGCTTTTCGATGGATATGATGTCAGGATATGCTTCGACAACAGCGATCCGGCCAATCCACGTGTCACCATGCCTGATGACCAGGTCATCAGCGATGAACTGTCCGTTTTCGGCCAGGCCAACGGGGACAACAGGATACTGGGGATGGACAGTCCTGCCTATGTGTCCTATTTCAACAGCTGCCAGTCGTTCGTGTCCTTGTGGCTCAGGGCCTATGTCTACGACCTGAGTACACTCGTTGGGTATGTGGGAGACTTTTACAATGTGATGGAGTGGGTTTCCGACGAGGAGGCCGACAGGCTGCAGAAAGAAGAAGGGATGTAACCTATCTCACTTAATTATAGTTTTATCGTTAAAACCGAAAGTCATGAAAAAACTTGCAGAAAGACTTTTGACAGTGGCAATGCTCGCAACGGTGCTGGCCACTGCATGTACCCGGGATGAGGGTACTCCGGAGCCGAACTTTCCTGCGGAGGTGTCCGCCTTCGTTGAGCCGGCTTCCAGCTACATACTTAACCTGAGCCCTAACCAGGAGTGGATGGTGAGTATCCCTTCGACAGCTTCCGACTACTGGGGAATACGCGATGGCGAGCAGATTTCCAATTCCGTGGGAGGGCGTGCCGGAGATGTGACAGTCGAGATAGTCTGCCTTGCCGAGATGCAGGATCTTGAACCGCATACGGTGGAAGTGTCCATGAGCATGGGCGGCCAGACGCGAGTCATAGCCAAGCTCGAACTGGCGGCCGGTGAGCCTGAACTGATTATAAAGCCGGCTGTGATGGCACAGGAGCAGGACAATCCCGACCATAAGTATTTCCAGACCTCAGACGGCAGCGATGGACTGATATATAAATATGCCGAAACCGGACTTGCTGATGACGGGACGGTTCCTATGCTGTGGGATGCCTCGCGGAACGGCTATGTATCCTATATCCTCGTCGAGTCCAATTTCAATTACGGGACAGAGGTTACTGCGGGGCTGAGGGCTGAAGAGCTCCAGTCTCCTGAGCCAAGCGCAAGATTATCGGAATATGAGATTTTCTGCAGCGCAGTCAATCTTTCCGATATACCGGTAAAGCACAACTTCAACCTGACATCCGATGCCCCGGGATATGAGACAGTGCCTGTGACATTCAGTGCACCTCAGTTTGTGCCGCATATAGAGGTCAAAAAGGCAACCGTGACTTCCGACGGGCAGAATTTCGAGACCCCGTCAGGCGATGACAGCCCATACAACTGGCTGTATGAAGAAGAGCCTCTCGTCCTTGCTTCTGATGCATCCGGCCTTCCGGAAGCCGGCACTGTGGATATGATATGGAGGCCGTCCGCAACCATCACGGAAGTGGATTCATATATACTCATCAGGTCTAACTTCACTTTCACGGTGCTTCCGGACCAGGAATGGCTCAGCACCGATGCCGGCACAAAAGTGGACGAGACATCCGATACCTATGAGACTGAGACCTACTACCGGATATATGTGGCTCCTGAAGTCCTCGAAACAGGAGGTGCGGCCGGCTCTGTCACGATAAATATGGGAGATGCGGATGACGATGTGTATTCACAGTGTTTCAACGTCTCTTCTCCGAATGTAAGTGATATTTTCTATGTGACTACGGTGCCGACATTCTCGTTCGATGCAGACGGCAAATATATACAGGAGGAGATGACATCCGGCACGAATGCCGAGATGGAGATTACAAGCGCCGCTCCTGTGAAAGTTATGGAATTCTATCTGAGCGAAGGATGGTACCGGGATGACAACGATGCAATGGCCGTGTATAATGGTGGAGGCTGGATAAAGTCATCGGCTTATCCGGACACTGAGGACGGGAACGCAGGAGGTACGGAGGAAGACGGATTTGTCTGGGGCAGCGGCAATGCCAAAATCCAGACAAACGCCCTCACTGTGGAACTGGAGCCGAATGATGGCAGCGACCCTCGCGAAGGGATGATAATGGCATTCCCGGAGGGTGTATGGAATAAAATCAAGCAGGCAGCCGATGAAAATCCTTCTATGCCCGGTGATGTTATGGAGATACTGTTCGACGGGAGCAGTGTCGCTGATGAATATACGGAATATATTGTGGCGTATATCGAGCAGTCCGGACTGCCGAAAGCTGTGGAGCCGTATATGCTGGAAGAATACTGGTCTCAGGTCGGAGCCGGTTTCGAAGAGCTGTCCATGATGGATGACATATATATGGCCGGCCTTCCGGGAATAACGGGCGAAATACCGGGATATGCCATTACCTATACCACAGATGTCGAGGATATGGGAGGATATGAATTGGGAACAGAGTCCGAGTTTGATGTGAATGTCGAATTCGACAGCTGGGAAATCCTGGATTTCAATACAGGAGCGACAGTACCGGATGTATCCTCGTTTTGGGCACAGCTGAAAGAATCGCAGTATGATGACTCTCCGGACAACAGATATTACATCGGCATACAGCCCGGCGAGGATACCCCGTCCGAAGGTCTCGTCTATTTCCTGCTTAAAAATGGCAGTGACTATGTGGCTATTATAAAGTTGAATTATGAACCGTCAGGCAGTGGCGGAGAAACAGAGGATGTAAATCTTTACATCTCAATGATGGGCGAGGGTTATGAAATAACGAAGCTCGAATCCGGCAGTTCCGACAGACCTGACGGTTGGGAGACACAGCCATGTTTTCTCCTTACTTTCACTGGCACAGAAGCAGGAATGGCAGTTATCGAGGGATTCCCTGAGAGTCCGGACTTCTGGAATCAGGCCGAAAGTTGGGTAGAAATCAGTAGAATGAGCGGCACATCATACTCGTTTATGTTTAACCTTGCAGCTGCTACTGGGGAAGACGGGATTGTCTCTTTCTACGATGTTAATTACGGTACAGCATTGAAAATTGTCTGCCGTGTCGTAACAGAATAATATGTCCCGGTCTGCGGACCGCCGTCCGGTCCGCAGACTTATAAAATAATTCAGATAGACTATAATTGATTGAGAATAAGTATGAAACGACTCATTTTAATGACCCCGTCCGTCATTCTGGCAGTTTCGGCCTTTCTTGTCGCAGGCTGTGCCCGCGAGGAACTTCCGGACAACCGGGATATGGACTACGGTTATGTCCAGTTCAAGCTCTACAAGGAAGCCTCCTACGGAAATGTGACAAAGGCAGCCGGAGACTATGATCTGGATTCCCTGTCCCAGGCCAGCAAGATAAACGTAATGCTGACCAACAGTGCCGGGCGTACCATTTCACAGACCCTTACCCTTACAGCCTCGGACAATGCTGCTGCCGAATTCGGACTGCGCAGTGCCAAACTGCGTCTTCTGCAGGGCGATTACGAGGTGGCGTCATACGCACTTTACAATAATCTCGATACACAGATAGGCAACCGCGTAGCCGTGGCCAGGCCGCTTACTGTCGTATCCGGAGGCCTGGAGATATTCGACCTTACGGCTGACGTGGCCCCGAGGGGAATGATCCGCTTCAACCTTGTCAAGGATCTCTCCGGTCTCAATCCCGAACTCGGTCTGAGGGACCGCCGTGACGGGGGATACACTTTCGACGAGATAGCATCGATGAACATCACTATCATAGATATTGTGGACCAGACCCAGCGTGTCACATACAACGGCATTCCTGTGACCTTCTCCGTCCATTTCAGCGGAGACGAGCATTATGACGGGGAAGACGGCGTGACCGGGGAGCAGACTTCTTCAAGCCAGGCGGATTCCATAGTATATGCTCCTGCCGGAAGCTACAAGATACTGTCCTACAAGCTGCTTGATTCCGATGACATTCCTCTCGAGACACAGGATTTCAGCGACAGTTTCGAGGAGCAGGAGAACACCATCGAGGTTTCCGACAATGAACTTACAGAGGCCGATGTCCCTGTCACACTTGTCGAGACGGATGAATATATCAGGGATTACTATGCTCTGCGTGCCATTTGGGAGGCGCTCGGCGGTGAGGACTGGTATTACGAAGGCCAGACCTGGCCGGCCGGTTCCAACTGGAACTTCGACAAGGATCCCGACCTGTGGGGAGACCAGCCTGGAGTGCAGATACACGACAACGGCCGTGTGGCAAGCCTTGATCTCAGCGGTTTCGGCATCCACGGAGTCCTTCCGGATGAAATCGGACAATTGACCGAGCTGGTACGGCTTTCCCTCGGGGACCACAACGAGGTCAAGCAGTATCACGGACCTGGCTCCCAGTATCCGGTGGACGGCACTCAGGAGGCAAAGGCCCGCTGGATACAGGACAAATACAGGGATTTCGGCAAGGATATCTGCCCTGCGGAACCATTGTCACCGGCATGCGCACTTGCACTCCGGATGAACGGGAAGACTTCGTCTGCCGCATCGTTCTACAACGGGATGTCCCTGGACGAGATTTCTCGTATGGCGGCTGCCGGTACGGCTCCGGCAGGAGACAGCCAGATCCGTCCGTATGACATGAACCTCGGAAAGCTGACCAACGGTCTGACGGGTATCAGCGGTGAGATCCGGAACCTGCAGCGTCTTGAATCCCTGTCCATAGCCAACTCCCCGATAACGGAGTCAGGCTTCCCGGGCACTGACGTGTTCAGCCAGCTCACATCAGTCACCGAACTTGAGATTTACAACTGTCCGAAGCTTGAAACTCTTCCGGAGGGCGTGGCCGCACTTCCTAACCTGATCACAGTGAACCTCTCCACCAACGGGTTTACTCCGGAAGGTTCCAACAATGCCCTTGATGCCATTGCGGGAGGGGCTTCCGAGGACAAGATACAGGTTCTCTATTTCCTCCAGAACCAGCTTACGGAACTTCCTGCGAGTGTAGGGGACATGGCCAGTCTCGGTATGCTCAATGTGATGCAGAACAATATACAGGGTGAGCTTCCTCAGTTCGGCGAGAATTTTGCCCCTCAGGAGCTTTCATTCGATGACAATCATATTACCGGCGTTCCGGAAGGTTTCTGCTCCCTCGATGCCCTCGATTCATTCAGCATCTCATACAATGACCTGACATCCTTCCCTAACTGCTTCTCGTCTGACCCTGACAATATTATCATGACATCCATTAATGTTGCGCACAACAGTATCGGGAAGCTGCCTGACGCGTCGGAATTCAACGGGGTCAGGGTTGTGACACTGACTCTCACCGCAAACCCGATTTTGACTTTCCCTAAAGAGCTCGCCGAGACCGACTCTTATGTGGAAGTGCTCGTGATGCAGTCCTGCGGAATGAAAGAGTTCCCGGAAGGCTGCCTTGACGGGGAATATACGAGCAACCTTACCACTCTCGACCTGCAGTACAACAATCTTACTGACATTCCAGAGGATTTCAGTGCGGAGACATTGCCCTATGTTTCCGGTATGGACCTGTCCTGCAATTCGTTCTCGTCATTCCCTCTCGAACCCCTCAATATTCTGCGCATGACGGCATTCAGCATCAGGGGCCAGCGCAATTCCGCAGGAGAGAGGTGCCTGAGTGACTGGCCGGAGGGTCTCTATACCCACACGGGACTGAGAGGATTCTATATCGGTTCCAATGATCTGAGGGTCATAAGGGATGACTCCATTTCCACGCTTATCTTCTATCTCGACATCAGCGACAACCCCAACATCGTATTCGATGCGTCCGATGTCTGCGCAGCATGGCAGGCGGGAGCATATTATCTGTACTATGATCCCGGCCAGGAAATTATCAACTGCGATGCAATGTTGGATTAGAAAAATATATTGAATTGTTATGAAGATATACAGAAATATTGCGTTGTTTGCCGCAGGTCTTGTGGCTGCATTTGCCTGCCAGACTAAGGAAGATGTGCCGTTTGTCCTTGACAGCGACCTGCTCGAAGTTGAGGCAGAAGGCGGATCCGCTACCGTGGAGGTTTCTTCTCCCGGTTCATGGATAGCTTCCGCCAATGTGCCGTGGATTACCGTCTCCCCGGCAAACGGGAACGGTTCCAGGACCTGCCGGATCATTGTCGATTCCGCCATTGTGATGAAAAATGCAGAGGTCGCCACAAGGACGGGGACAGTTACCATCACCGGGGACAACTGGGATTCCCGGGATATCACGGTGGTGCAGCAGAATTACGGATATACCATAGCGGTGGAGAAAACCGAAGTCGAGGTGCCCGACTACGAATCGCTGTCAGACCGTTATTTCAATGTGACTCTGA
>CALVAE010000054.1 GCA_944325465.1 uncultured Bacteroidales bacterium
TCAGGGTGACAGTAGTCCGTCAGGGGCAATGGTTCGTCCGGGATAACAGAAGGGGATGTCATACGGCATCCCCTTGTCTGCCGTCACCTTGCAGACGGCGAAGTTATAAAGTTTTTGTCAGATTCCAATCAGGAAAAGCACTCCATATCCCAATACGAACCCTATCACACCTATCATGATACCCACCTTGGTCATATCCCTGGTCGTTACAAGACCGGTAGAATGAGCCAGGGCATTCGGTGGAGTGGATATAGGGAAAAGCATTGCAAGGGAAGTCGCAAGGACAGCACCTACAAGCAGCACCTTGATTCCGCCGACCGGCAGAAGGGCATCCCCCATACCTACACCCACAGCACTCAGGATAGGTACTATCAGGCTGGCCGCAGCCGTGTTGGAAATGAAGTTGGAAATGAAATAACCGATAAAGCCGGCAACAAGCACCACGACAAGAGGGAGCCATTCCCCAAACGGTATGGATGACACAAGATGTTCGGCCAGTCCCGTGGCATTAAGGGCAAGACCGAGGGCGAAACCGCCTGCGACCATCCACAGGACACTCCAGTTGATCTCCTTGAGATCCTCTTCCCTGATCACCCCGGTGACACAGAACACTCCGACAGGTATCATTGCCACGACATAGGAATTGATGCCTATAACGCTCTCCAGAACCCAGAGGATAATCGTAACAGCAAAGGTAATCCATACGACGTATGTCCGCCACGACTTCTTGTGATTGCTCTCTATCTTCAGTTCAATGGTCTTCTGCTTGAAAGGGTACAGCCAAAGGAGAAGTCCCCATGCGATAAGCAGCATGACGTACACATACGGCACCATTATCTTCATCCAGTCGGCAAAGGTGACGTCCAGATGGAGGGTATCATTGAGATATCCGAAAGCAATCGCATTCGGAGGCGTTCCTATAGGCGTACCGATGCCTCCGATATTCGCTGCGATAGGGATAGCCAACGCAAGCGCAATCCTGCCTTTCCCGTCAGGCGGAAGAGTCTTCAGCACGGGAGCGAGGAAGGTAAGCATCATTGCTGCCGTCGCCGTATTGCTCATAAACATGGAGAACGTACCTATGACCAGGAGAAAGCCCAGCAGGACAAATTCGGATTTCTTTCCGAACGGTTTCAGAAGGACTCTGGCCAACTGGACATCCAGCCCGTACTTGGAAGAAGCGATAGCCAGCACGAAACCTCCCAGAAAGAGCATTATCACGGGATCCGCAAATGTTGCCAGCAAAGACTTGTAACTGACAAGGGTTCCGAGTTCATCCGGCACTCCCGTAGCCTTGAGGAAAGGCAGGCTACTGTCCGATATGGTCAACAGCATTATCACTATGACCAGGACCGATGTAGTCCATGTCGGAATTACCTCGAACATCCACATCAGCGCTGCAAAAACGAAAATCGCAATCGTCCTCTGCTCCGTGATTGTCAGGCCGTCTATCCCGAAGAAACCCGTCGGGACAAACCACAGGAAAAGCGTTATCGCGACAATGAGCGGAAGCATCACACAGAGCTTCACGTTGAATCTGCCCGGTTCTGTTGCCATTTCAGTATCTTTAGATTACACCTTGTTCAAGCATTGCCGTGGCCACTTTCATAAAGCCGGCCACGTTGGCTCCTTTGACATAGTTTACATATCCGTCCGGCTGCTCGCCATACTGTACGCAGGCATGATGGATATTCGCCATTATCTCATGCAGTTTCCTGTCGACTTCTTCAGCGCTCCAACTTATGTGCATCGCATTCTGGGTCATTTCCAGGCCTGAAGTGGCGACTCCTCCGGCATTCACCGCCTTTCCAGGAGCGAACAGGATACCTGCATTCTGGAATGCGGCTATGGCCTCAGGAGTACATCCCATATTGGATACCTCCACGCAGCACCAGGTGCCGTTCTTTATGAGTTCTTCCGCATCGGCTCCCGACATCTCGTTCTGGAACGCACATGGCATTGCAATGTCGCACTTGATGCTCCATGCCTTCTTTCCGGGATAGAATGTAGCGGACGGGAACCTGTCAGCGAACGGGGCGACCACGTCATTGTTCGAAGCCCTGAGTTCCAGCATATATGCTATCTTCTCATCATTCATACCTTCAGGATCATAGATCGCTCCGTCAGGGCCGGAAATGGCTATCACCTTCGCTCCGAGTTGCGTCGCTTTCTTTGCTGCCCCCCAGGCTACGTTCCCGAAGCCGGATATTGCCACAGTCTTGTCCTTGATGTCCTTACCGTCGCGATGGAGCATATGCTGCACGAAATATACAGCCCCGTAGCCGGTCGCTTCCGGACGGATAAGGGATCCGCCGTATGTAAGGCCCTTGCCTGTAAGGACTCCCGTATGCTCCCGGGCCAGTTTCTTGTACATTCCGAACAGATAGCCGATCTCCCTGCCTCCGACTCCGATGTCACCTGCAGGAACATCAGTGTCCGGACCGATATTGCGCCACAACTCGAGCATAAAGGCCTGGCAGAAACGCATTATCTCGGCATCAGACTTGCCTTTCGGATTGAAATCGGAACCTCCTTTGCCTCCTCCCATCGGAAGGGTGGTGAGAGCGTTCTTGAATGTCTGCTCGAATCCCAAGAACTTAAGAATTGAAAGATTGACGGACGGATGGAAGCGGAGGCCACCCTTATACGGCCCTATTGCGCTGTTGAACTGGACACGGTATCCTGTATTTACCTGAATCTCACCGTTGTCGTCCACCCAAGTGACCCTGAAGGTAAAGATCCTGTCCGGCTCCACAAGACGTTCCACAATCTTCGCATCCTCGAATTCAGGATGTCTGTTGTAGGTGTCCTCGATAGATTCCAGAACTTCACGCACAGCCTGAAGGTATTCCTTCTCATTCGGATACTTGGCCTGCAATCCGGCCATTATTTCATTGGTTTTCATTGTTATGATGTTATTAAAAAGTAGGTTTTCGTTTATTTCCCGTCTCTGTCCCGGACGGGAAGGCGGGTTATCTGACCTCCCAGGTGGATCCGCTGCGGAGCAGGTCATCCACGCAATGGATCTTGGCCTTTGCAGTCACCTGCTCGGCCTGCATCCTCACTCCTCCGTCATAAGTGACATCGGCTACGTCCCTGATCACTCCGAGAGCGACAGGATACTCCGGATATTTCATATCGGCAAGCATCATGTGGATACCGATATTGTCATTATGCGCATCATGGGTCAGGATATCATCTTCCGTGATACCCTTCTCCCCTATCGTGACGACTTTCAGTCTCAGTCCGTCCAGAATCAGACCCTTGTCCCTATTCTTTCCGAAGATCATTTTCTGACCGTGCCTCAGGACTATCGTCCTGTCCGCCTTTGTCTCCCTGCCGGATATGGAGGAATGCGCCCCGTCATTGAAAATCACACAGTTGGTCAGCATCTCCACGACCGATGTCCCGTTATGCGTAGCCGCGGAAACCATGATTTCCTCATTCAGTTTCAGTTCCGTATCCAGGCCGCGGGCAAAGAAAGTACCCTTTGCTCCGAGCACAAGGCTTCCGGGATTGAAAGGATGTTCCACGGTACCGTATGGGGAAGTCTTTGTTATGGCCCCGAACTTTGACGTCGGAGAATACTGGCCTTTGGTAAGGCCGTAGATCTGATTGTTGAACAGGATTATATTGATGTCAATATTTCTTCTTATGGCATGGATGAAATGGTTGCCTCCGATTGCCAGGGCATCACCGTCCCCGCAGGCCTGCCACACGTTGAGCGACGGATTGGCTACCTTTATGCCGGTGGAAATGGCAGTGGCACGCCCGTGGATGCCGTGGAAACCGTACGTGTCCATATAATACGGCAGTCTGGACGAACATCCGATACCGGATACCACCACAAAGCGTTCCTTTTCATACCCGAGAGCCTCCGCCACACGCGGCATGGCCCTCTGCATTGCAGCGAGGACTGCGTGGTCCCCGCATCCCGGACACCACCTAACTTCCTGGTCACTCTTGAAATCCTTGTATGTATATTTCATAACCTTCTCCTTTAGTTTTCAGATACACCATTATGCCCGGAACGCTCCTGCAGGACCTTCTCTATGGCTTCCGCCAGTTCCTGGACCAGGAACGGCTGGCCTTCCACCTTATTGTACTGCAGATAATCGAACTGCGGCAGGACAGTCCTGAGATAGCCTGCAAAATGTCCGCTGTTGAGTTCGCATACCAATATCCTGTCAAAACGGGAAAATACATCCGCCGTATTCTTCGGAAGAGGATTGATGTAGTCGAAGTGGGCATAACTTACATCCACGCCTGAAAGCCTGACCTGCGAAACCGCAGAACCTATATGTCCGAATGTTCCGCCCCAGCCGACTACAAGCAGATGTCCTTCAGCCGGACCGTCCACTGCAAGAAGAGGAATGCTGTCAGCGACCCTTGCAACTTTCTCCGCCCTCTCCCTGACCATTACGGCATGGTTGTCAGGAGCGGAAGACAGGACTCCTTCGTGGTTTTTCTCAAGGCCTCCGACCCTGTGTTCGAAACCCTTCTGACCCGGCACCGCCCATCTGCGCGCCATGGTCTCGGGATCCCTTTCAAACGGATGGAATTTCCCTTCGTCGGACTGTCTTGCATACGGAGGCCGGATCTCGGGATAATCCGACATCGACGGTATCCTCCACGGTTCCGAACCGTTACCCAGAAAACCTTCCGACAGGAGCACCACCGGAGTCATGTGCTCCAGGGCTATCTTCGCGGCATTGAAGGCCGCATCGAAACAGTTTGCAGGAGAATGGGCGGCCATCACTACCAGAGGGCACTCCCCGTTCCTGCCGTACAGCACCTGATTGAGGTCGGTCTGTTCTGTCTTGGTAGGGATGCCCGTAGATGGACCCGCTCTCTGCACATCGACTATCACTATCGGAAGTTCGGTCATCACCGCAAGTCCCATAGCCTCTGATTTGAGGGAAAGTCCCGGGCCGGAAGTAGTTGTCACGGCAAGGTCTCCTGCATAGGCGGCGCCTATTGCGGTACATATCCCAGCAATCTCGTCTTCAGCCTGAAGGGTGGTCGCACCGAGGCTCTTGTGCAGGGCCAGTTCCTCAAGTATCGCGGTAGCCGGAGTGATCGGATAGGAGCCGCAGAAAAGACGGAGTCCGGATTTCTCGGCAGCGGCAAGAAGCCCCCATGCTATCGCCTGGTTACCAGTTATATTACGGTACAGACCAGGCTTCACGTGCGCCGGCTCGATATGGTAGGTATTCGGGATGGCCTGTATATTGGACGCATAGTTATATCCGTCGAAAAGGGCCTTCTTGTTCGGAGCGACAAGTTCCGGATGCTTCTTGCCGAACTTGTTCTCGATATACGTATAGATGTATTCTATCGGACGGCTGTAAATGAAACACGCCATCCCGAGAGTGAACATATTCTTGCACCTCCCGATTGCCTTATGGTCAAGTCCGCTGTCCTTGAGGCTTTCAAAGGTCAGCGATGTGATGGGAGATGAGACAATTGTCCTGTCCTCGATCTTCAGTTCGGTGAAAGGATTCCCTTTGAACCCGGCCTTCGCCAGTCCCTGATCATCGAAAGCATCTTCATCAATCAACACCAGGGCCGTCCTTTTGAGCCATCTGGCATTGGTCTTGAGCGCCGCCGGGTTCATCGCCACCAGCATGTCGCAATAATCCCCGGGGGTACTGATATGCTCGCTACCTATATGGACAGTGAAACCGGAGACCCCGGAAAGTGTCCCGTGAGGCGCCCGGATCTCGGCCGGAAAATCAGGAAAAGTGGAAAGTTCGTTGCCGTAGACTGCCGACATATTTGCAAAAAGGGACCCCGTTAACTGCATCCCGTCTCCGGAGTCTCCTGCAAACCTGATCACAACATCTTTAGCGTCAATTACTTTATGTTGCATTTCTGGTATTAGTTATGTGTTCTTTCAAAAAATTGCTACCAAAGTTAACAATTTTAATCAAATATGCACATATTGCCAGAATTTTTTACTTTCGGCCGGATAGTTTCATAATCTGAACCGCATTATTTCCAATCTTCCGTTTTCCGCATCTTCGATGACCTGCGAATAATAATACGGGGCGATATACCCCATAACCCTGAATCCCTTCGGCACATCCACATCAGCTGCCGGAATCCCGTCCTTATAAATCTGAAGACCGTCCGAAGCACTATGCCGCCCCTTGCAATACGATCTGAACAGGAATCCTGTCTCATCTACATATTCAATCCATCCATACCATCCTTTCGTTTCCCTGTTCCGCCTGTATACAGGCATGTCATTCCAGTTCCGGACAGGCTCATAGTCCGTATCCATATTCTCACCGGAAATGCCGAAAGCGGATTCAGGCTCTCCTGACATACTGCATTTATATATCAACGAATCCGCTTCATACCCGACATACAGGCAATCTTCTCCCATATCGAAATTGACGCCGCTGAAAGATGCGCATGACTCCTTCTCCCGGTGGAATATACGAGGAAAACCCTTCACAATCATTGGCAACTGCTTTTCTTCAGCCAAATCTATTCTTCCAATATGATGGTCTTTATCCAGGAACTTCTTCCTGGTATCAAAATAACTGAATCCCGGATATTCGCTCAGCATGCTTATATAGAAAACCCCGTCCCTGACTCTTGAAACCCGATTATCCAGGTTGAAAGAATAGGTTTCAAACGATGAAGGATCGCATTTGCTCCCGGGCCTGTATGCCAACGTAAACCTCTTTTCCAAAGACCAGTCCGGATCAAATATTTCAAGATCAAGCCCCGAACTCAACAGGACAAACCCATGGTCGGAAAAGACCGCATCCACACAATCCCTTAGAACCGACTCCTGGTTGCTCCGTCCTATACCGAGGTGCCGCGACAGATATTTCCCCTCACTGTCAAATTCGTACACATGTCCGGAATATCTGTCATAGTACCAGATCCTCCCTTCCGGATTGACGCCTGAAAAACCATAGTACGAACAATGCACCGGATCCAATACGACCGTTTCCACATCTATACTGTCGTATCGGATTTCAGAGCAGACGGAATCCGGCTCAATGTCAGTGAATTTCGCTTTTTCAGCGTCTCTACAGGAAAGAATGCCCATCAGTAGGACCAATACAGCAATCACATTCGGTTTTTTCATACCGTACGTCTATCCGTTACATTATAAATCCTTTGATTTGACCGTATAACTATCTGAAGGTTATTCATTTCAAACCTTTTGTATCTCATCCTCGGCAAGTCCGGTCAGTTCCGATATCAGAGACATTTCGAGACCTTTGGCCTTCATGGCTCGCGCGACCTCCATTTTTCCTTTTGCTTCTCCCTCAGCAAGCCCTTCTGCCTTGCCTTTTGCCTCGCCTTCCGCAAGACCCTCTGCTTTCCCTTCTGCCAGTGCCTCGGACCGGCAGGTATTCAGGATATTCGTATAATCACGTTCGGTCATCATATCGTGTTCGTATTTCAGTTTTTCTTCCGGTGTGAACCTCGATATCTCGCACGCCTCGAACAGCCTCTCGAATGCCTCGATCCGCAACTCCTCCGGCAACCTCTCCATCGTTCCGACATGCTTCAGGGAATAGCACCACTTGTCCGCCATGCTCCTGCACTCCTCCAGCGGCTTGTCGAAGCGGTCCAACTCCACAAAGGTAAGAAAAATAGTCTCATCCACGACCTCATGGCTGATTTTTTCCCGGAATGTATATTCGGACACATACCTGTCACCCCAGACCGCACCGTCACTCC
>CALVAE010000055.1 GCA_944325465.1 uncultured Bacteroidales bacterium
TTCCCGTCGATTCGAAGATGACCCTGTACAGTGTCGATATCATGGGGGGCAAGGGAATACGTATCGATCTCGGGGTTTCAGGAGAATATGCGGATGACATGTATGAACTCGAGCCGCGTGTGGAGCATGATCTGATATCGTCCCTCTCATCCGCCGCCGGCCCTCTGTTCGATAAGGTCACCGTTTCTCTTGACAGCCTTGAATCTGCAGTATCAGGCATTAACAGGATTGTTACAGCAATTAGTATTGAAGACGTTGAACGGATGACATCTGATCTGGAGGCTACCATTTCGAATGCACGGGCGATATCCGCGGCCGTGAACGGAAAATCAAAGGAACTGTCCGGGTTCATATCCAATCTTGAACGGGTTTCCGGAAAACTGTCCCTTCTTGCTGAAAAGGCGGATACGACTGTAAGCAACATCAACGGCATTACATCGGCCCTGGACCGTAGTGATGTGGAAGGCCTGGTCGCTTCGCTCAAGTCCCTGTCGGAAAAAATCCAGAATCCGGACGGAAGTATCGGCAGGCTTCTGGAAGGAGGAGAGGTATATGAGTCGGTGGATTCCCTGTTGTCGGAAATAAATCTTCTTGTCAGTAAAATTGCAGAGAATCCGAAAAAATATCTCAGGATTTCCGTTTTTTAGGCCTTGTGTGTCGCTGTGAACAGGTTGCGGCGAAAAAATCAAATTTGAATAATTCTAAATTATAATGCGCTCTGATTTGCCGTTATTGTGAATTTTCTGCCGTTGTAAAATACTGAAAATCAATATATTATAAAATAAACGTTTTCGGATTTTTGAAACGGCTACATGTAAATTATTTTAATCTTGCAATAGAAAAAAGATTTTTTTGTAACTATTTTTTCACCATCTTTGTGTTCCCTTTCGGAAGGGGATGGTTAAATCAGAAAAATCTTCTACTCAAATGGTGCAGGATAGACATATGGCGGTATGGAACGGTTGTCTCAAAGTGTTTGAACAGATACTTGAGCCTCAGCAGTTCAATACGTGGTTCAAACCCATACGGCCGGTGTCCATCCAGGAAAATGTGCTTACGGTAGAAGTGCCGTCGGAATTTTTCAGGGAATATATTGAAGAATATTTCCTTGATGTAATCAAGAAGGTAGTCAAGAGGGAGATAGGTGCGGATGCGAGACTGAACTATATGGTCAGGCCTGTGTCTGTCCAGCCTCCGATGACCTATCCGGCCGCACACGGTCAGGTCCCTGTCAACAAGACGATATCGGTATCCACATATTCGCCGGCATCCAATCCGGGGCCGTTCGTCTATCCCGGAACGCAGAGGGTGCAGGTCAATTCGCAGTTGAACCCTGTCTATTGCTTTGCCAATCTGATAAAGGGAGAATGTAACAAGATGGGTATCACTGCAGGGGAAAGCATATCCCTCGCGCCCGGAAAGACGGCGTTCAATCCTCTGTTCCTGTTCGGTGGCCCAGGTCTCGGCAAGACCCATATAGCCCAGGCCATCGGTATCGACATCAAGGAAAAGTTTCCGGAACTGGTCGTGCTGTATGTCCCGGCCAACAGGTTCAAGACACAGTATATGGATGCCATAGTCAAGAACAGGCTGACGGATTTTCTGGCCTTCTACATGAAGATGGACGTCCTGATAGTGGACGACATCCAGGAACTGGCGACACCCGGGACTCAGAATGCATTCTTCCATGTGTTCAATCATCTGCATCAGAACTGCAAGCAGTTGATCTTCACTTCGGACAGACCTCCGGTAGAACTTCACGACTTTGAGGAACGCCTTCTGTCCAGACTCAAGTGGGGACTTTCAGTCGAACTTCAGCAGCCTGACTATTCTACAAGACTTGCCATGCTCAAGTCAAGGAGTTTCAGGGAAGGGGTCAGACTGAGCGATGAGGTTCTTGTCTTTCTTGCAACAAGAATCCGCAGCAATTTCAGGGAACTGGAAGGTGCCTTGATTTCCCTGATAGCAAATGCAACCCTTGCCCACAAGGAGGCGACGGTGGAACTGGCCGAGAAGATAACGGAAAAGATAGTAGGGGAGCAGACCGAGGACATGACTGTAGACAAGGTCAAGAATGTCGTGTGCGAGTATTTCAACATTTCGCAGGAGACTCTTCTGTCCAAATCCCGCAAGCGCCAGATAGTCCAGGCAAGGCAGATTGCCATGTACATGACGAGGCAGCACATGAACTGCTCCTTGTCCACGATAGGAGCCGAACTCGGAGGTAAGGATCATGCGACAGTCCTTCATGCCTGCACTACCGTATCCGATCTGATGTCCACGGACAGGACCTTCAGACAGTATGTTTCAGACATAGAAAAGATGCTTGTCGCAGGCAGGTAGCAATACCGTCTGCGGCCTTTTATATAAATCGGTATGGATTCCAACAGAGTACTTGAAATCTTCAAGGAGATTACCCGTGTGCCGCGCGAATCGGGACACGAGGAATTGATTATAGCCTATCTTCAGAATTTTGCCGTCGCCCATTCTCTTGAATGCAGGACGGACGAAGCAGGAAATGTAGTAATAGTGAAGCCTGCATCACCGGGTAAGGAAAAGGTCCCCGTTCTTGTCCTGCAGAGTCATTCGGATATGGTATGCGAGAAGAAGTCAGGAGTCGAGCATGATTTTGCCAGGGATCCTATCCGTTACGAGATCAGGGACGGCTGGATGATAGCGCCGGACACCACCCTCGGGGCGGATTGCGGGATAGGAATTGCTGCCGAACTGGCACTGCTGGAAAGCGATCAGCCAACCGGACGCATAGAGTGTCTTTTCACCGTATCCGAAGAGACGGGTCTTGACGGGGCGAAGTCTCTCAAGCCTGGTTTCATTACCGGCAGGACCCTGCTTAATCTGGATTCTGAAGATGAGGGTGAACTTTTTGTAGGCTGTGCCGGAGGAATCGATACTACCGCATCTTTCCGTTATGACATGGTTGAATTGCCGGAGTCCGTCGGACTTCTTTCATTCAGGATTCATGGCGGAGTGGGTGGACATAGCGGAGACGACATCAACAAGGGGAGGGCGAATGCAGTCCGGATTCTTGCCCGCTTCCTCTACAGGGAACTCGGCAGTTACGCCCTTTGCCATATTGAAGGAGGGAACAAGCGTAATGCAATTGCAAGGGAGGCTTCGTGCGTTGTTGCCGTCAGAGGGACAGGTGACGGACTGAAGGAGGAATTTGAAAGATTTTCGGTTGAGATAAAGGAGGAATTTGCGGAGAGGGAACCGGAACTTGCCTTTGAATGTGTCGAAGTTTCGGGTGAATACAGGATGATACCTGATTTTGAGGCCCAGAGGCTTGTGTCTGCGCTTGTGGCCGCGCCTCACGGAGTCCTTGCCATGAGCCAGGACATTCCGGGGCTGGTGGAGACGTCATCCAACCTTGCGGCGGTCAGGATGGATGATGTAGCCGGTACTCTTCAAGTGATAACCAACCAGAGAAGTTCTGCCGCAGGCGGATGCCGGGCCGCTGCAGAAAAGATGCGGGCCTGCATGGAACTTGCCGGGGGAGAGGTCTCCCATGAGAACGAATATCCCGGATGGCAGCCGAACCTCCACTCCAGGATACTGGAGATATCCCGAAAGGCGTACAAGGATCTTTTCGGGGCAGAACCTGTTGTCAGGGCGATTCATGCCGGCCTGGAATGCGGTCTCTTCCTGGATATATACCCTGATCTTGATATGATTTCATTCGGCCCTACGCTCAGGGGTGTTCATGCTCCTGGTGAAAGGCTGGATCTTGCCTCTCTTGACAAGTTTGTAAAACTGCTGGACAGGGTTGTCAGCGATTTTGAACAGGTATGGTAAAGGTTGCACCGTCGATGCTGTCCGCAGATTTCCTGCATCTCGAAAAGGATGTGGAGATGGTCAATGCAAATGCGGACCTGTTCCATCTGGATATAATGGACGGCACATTCGTCCCGAATATCTCCTACGGCTTTCCGGTCGTAGAGGCTATCGCAAGCAAGGCTGCCAGACCTCTGGACGCCCATCTGATGATCATCCGTCCAGAAAAGTACGTGGAACGCTTTGCGAAGGCCGGAGCCGATATGCTGAGTTTCCATCTTGACGCTACGGAAAATCCTTCCGCGGTCCTGGACCTTATCGCGGAGAACGGAATGCGTCCCGGTCTTGCAATCAATCCTGACATTGAAGTGGAGAGGCTCTTTCCGTATATAGACAAGTGCGGTTTTATCGTCCTGATGTCGGTTTTTGCCGGTTTCGGAGGACAAAAATTCATTGAGTCCACCTACGGGAGAGTCGGGACACTGAAAGAGGAGATAATCCGCAGGAAGGCATGTTGCGAGATTGAAGTGGATGGCGGTGTTTCTGCCGGCAATGCCGCAGCCCTGGCGGATGCCGGAGCGGATATCCTTGTGGCCGGCAGTGCCGTATTCAGGTCAGGTGATCCGGTAGCGGTGATCCGGGCGATCAGAGGCTGACGCGGTCATTGATGACATATCTGATTTCCTTGAAGGCGAATGTCCTGACGGAGCCGTCGTCAAGTACCGCTTCAAGACATCCGTTGGAAGTCACTCCAAGTATTCTTGCATGGAACCTGCCTGCGCCGGGTTCTTCGAAAAGGTGCCTTTCGTTCCTTCTGTACATCTTTCCCAGATAGAGTCTTTCTATGGTATCCGGGCCTTCCGAGGCAAGCCGGTCAAGCAGCCCGTCCAGAATCCCTGTCCAGACAGCAAGTTCCTTGTCAGGACTGCTTTCCATCCCGGTTTCAAGCATTACGGAAGTCGGATTGGGTATTTCCGGCGGGAATTCCATCTGGTTCAGATTGATCCCGATACCTGCTATGCTCCATTGCAACAGACCGTCCCGGATGCAGTTTTCTATCAGGATTCCGCAGATTTTCCTGTCATGGCAATATATGTCATTGGGCCATTTGATACTTGCGTATATTCCCCTGGTCTCCAGATACTCCGTCACAGAAAGCGCTGCAAGTTCGCTGATCAGGAACTGGCCTGAGGCATTGACAGGAGGGATGTCGTCCTGTTCTGGCCTGATGATGACCGAGAAGGTCAGGTTCTCTCCTGCATCGGCATTCCACCTGTTTCCCCTCTGTCCTCTGCCGTCACTCTGCTCCTTGGCAGCAATGACTGACAGATTGTCAATGTCAGAAATCCGCCTGGCAGCCTCGGAATTGGTCGAATCTATTGTATCATGCCATATTATACGGTATATTCTCTTCATTGGTGCAAAATTTGTGTATATTTGCGGTCGCAAATTTAACAATAATTACGAACGGATGAACAATAAGGAAGTGAAGGTCATTGCAGATGCGATGCTGGAAAAGAAAGGGAAGGATGTAGTGTCTCTGGACCTCAAGAAAATAGGTACGGCAATATCTGATTTTTTCATAGTATGCAATGCGGATTCGGGAACCAATGTCCTTGCCATTGCCGACAATGTCGAGGACAGGATGCTTGAATTGTGCCACAGAAAGGTAATCCGAAGCCAGGGCCGGGAGAATGCGATATGGATAATCCTCGATTACGGGGATATCGTCGTGCATGTTTTCCAGACCGAATACAGGGCCTTCTATCGTCTGGAAGACCTTTGGGCTGATGCCTCCAGGACAGAATTTAAGGAAGAATAACGAGAATCTAACGGTAATGGACAACAATAACCGCCCGGGCGATAACGGCCAGATGGGCAGCAATATGGAAGACAAGGGCAGGAACGGCAAAAGGGACAGGAAACCGGTGAAGGTCACCTTCAATATGTCCTGGCTGTATATTCTGCTGATTTTCGGTATAATATGGATGTTTTTCAACCAGGGCGGAGCCAATCCCCAGAAAATCGAGTGGGAGGAGGTCAAGGAGATGGCCCGGGCCGGTGACATCAAGGAGATAACTTTCGTGCGGAACGATTTCGAGGGGAAGGTGACGATACGGCCGGACAGGCTTGAGAAGTATGCAGACAAGTTCGGAGGGAATGTTCCGTCGAAGTCTCCGCATTTCTTTTTCCTGGTATCCGGCAGTTTCAATGCGGAGGAAATGTTTTCGCAGATCAATGAGTCCCTGCCCGAAACCGACAGGTTCAAGGTCGTCATAGAAACGGCCAACAAGATGTGGAGTACCATTTTCGAATGGTTGTTTTTCCCTATCCTTCTGATTGTCATGTGGTATTTCATGTTCCGCGGCATGAACCGGAATATGGGTGGAGGGGCAGGCGGTCCCGGAGGTATCTTCAATGTCGGCAAGTCTACGGGAAAACTTGCGGAGAAGAACAGCATCAAGGTGACTTTCAAGGATGTAGCCGGGCTGTACGGTGCAAAGGAAGAGATAATGGAGATCGTGGATTTCCTGAAGAATCCGCAGAAATATACCGCCCTTGGAGGCAAGATACCGAAAGGTGCCCTTCTGGTCGGCCCTCCGGGTACTGGAAAGACCCTGCTTGCCAAAGCCGTGGCGGGAGAGGCGAATGTGCCGTTCTTCTCGATTTCCGGGTCCGATTTCGTGGAAATGTTCGTGGGAGTGGGAGCATCCAGGGTGAGGGATCTTTTCAGACAGGCAAAGGAAAAGGCGCCTTGCATAGTCTTCATAGATGAAATAGATGCAGTGGGCCGTGCCAGGAGCAAGAACGGCGGGTTTTCATCAAATGACGAGAGGGAGAACACCCTGAACCAGTTGCTTACCGAGATGGACGGCTTCGATTCCAATTCCGGAGTCATAATCCTCGCGGCGACAAACAGGGCCGATATACTTGACAAGGCTCTCCTTCGTGCCGGAAGATTCGACAGGCAGATCCACGTGGACCTTCCTGACCTGAAGGAGAGGGAAGAGATATTCAACGTACATCTTCGCGGTCTGAAACTCGCAAAGGATTTCGATGTGACTTTCCTTGCCAAACATACTCCCGGATTTTCCGGGGCGGACATCGCGAATGTATGCAATGAGGCGGCCCTTACCGCTGCAAGACGCAATAAGGATGAAATCGACAGACAGGACTTCCTGGATGCTGTCGACAGGATTATCGGAGGTCTGGAGCGCAAGGACAAGATCATAACTCCGGAAGAGAAGAAGTCAATTGCCCATCATGAGGCCGGACATGCTACCGTAAGTTGGATGCTGCCGTATGCCAATCCGTTGTTCAAGGTGACAATAGTCCCTCGCGGCCAGTCACTCGGAGCGGCCTGGTATCTGCCTGAAGAGCGCCAACTGGTCACCAGGGAGCAGATGTATGATGAGATGTGCTCTCTGATCGGCGGAAGGGTCGCGGAGGAAATCGTCAACGGACAGCCTTCGACCGGTGCGCTGAATGATCTTGAAAGACTGACGAAGATGGCCTATGCCATGGTTACCTATTATGGAATGAGCGACAGGATAGGGACAATATCCTACTATGACTCCACAGGTTCCAGAGGGTTTGAACTCGGAAAGCCTTACAGCGAAAAGACAGCGGAGATGATAGACCAGGAGGTCAAGGATCTGATACAGTTCATCCATGACCGGACAAGGAAGATACTTGACGATAACAGGGAGGGATTCCTGGCATTGGCGTCGCTCCTGCTTGAGAAGGAAGTGATATTCTCCGAGGACCTGGAAAGGATACTGGGGCCGCGCAAAGGGGCGAACGTATCAATCCTTGATGATGCTGACGGGAAGGCTGCAGCCGATACTGCAGACGTGAAGGCGGAAGAGTCCGGAGAAAAGGAAGACGGCGGGGAGCCGGAAAAGGATAATTGATGCTGTTATGAAGAATCTGATAGTCCGAACCCTTTCCGGCATAGGTTTTCTGGCCATCATGATCGGCGCCCTGCTGTGGTGCCGGTTTTCCTTTGCCGCGCTTATGCTGTGGATTACGGGAATGATGATGTTCGAGTTTTTCAGGATGACCATGGGGTCGTCCTACAGGTTTTCACAGTTGCTGGCAATACTGGCGGCTGAGACTCTTTTTATACTGACGTTCCTGTTCAAGAGTTACGATATACCAGGCAGGATGGTCATCCTTTCCATTATCCCGATATTTATCGTGATGATCGACTCCCTGTATGTGAAGGACAAGACGGAGTTCGGAAAATTCGCAAATCTCTATACGGCCATCCTGTATATCGCCGTTCCGATGGCACTGACGAACTTTGCCGTGTTTGACAGCGCGGGGAACTATGACGGAATGCTCCTGCTATGCTTTTTTGCGATAATCTGGGGCTCTGATGTGGGTGCATACGTATTCGGATGTACCCTCGGACAGAAATATGGCAAGAAACTCTTTCCTGAAATATCCCCGAAAAAATCCTGGATAGGCTTCTGGGGAGGATTCGCGGTGGCTATTCTTGTGGCAGTCGGCCTGCATTATGCAGGTCTGCTTGAACTGTCTCTCGTGAAATCCATTGCCATCGGCATAGTGATCAACATATCCGGAGTCTATGGGGACCTTATAGAGTCGCAATGGAAAAGGCATTATTCCGTGAAGGATTCCGGTAACAGCATCCCAGGGCACGGAGGTTATCTGGACAGGTTTGACAGTGCACTGACGGCCCTTCCGATGGGCATTATCTTCATGGAAATGGTCCGCCTGCTGTAGGACTTTCCTATGTCGAAGATTTTTTTTAGTTTTGCAACTTGAATTTTACGGATTATGACTATACATAAGGATGGTCTTGGAACGATAGCCGCAATATGGCTTTTCTGTGGGCTGCTGATCTATCTCAGCCTGCACTTTATTGCGTATCAGTTCATTTCCTATCCTATTTCGGCCATCCTGATTTTTTTCATGATATTCGTTTTCTTCTTTTTCCGCGTTCCAAAGAGACAGACGGTGCGAGGGGACAACGTTGTCACGTCCGTGGCTGACGGTGAAGTGGTCATAATCGAAAAGGTGTATGAAAAGGAATATATCAAGGGAGAATGCATCCAGGTGTCCGTATATATGGATTTCTTCAATGTCCATGTCAATTTCTGGCCGATTTCCGGAGAAGTGACATATTACAGATACCATCCGGGCAAATATCTTCTTGCCTTTCTGCCGAAGGCTTCGGAATTGAACGAACATACTTCGATTGCTGTCAGGAACGGCTGCGGCGAAGTCTTTTTCAAGCAGTTGGCCGGGACCTTCGCGAGAAGGATCGTATGCTATGCCAAGGTCGGCAGTCAGGAAACCAAGGGCACCCAGTGCGGAATAATCAAATTCGGCTCGAGGATTGACATGTATCTTCCTCTCGGGAGCGATATAAAGGTCAACATCGGAGATGAAGTCAGAGCCTGTGAGACAGTCATAGCCGAATTAAAGAAATAATCATGGATGAAATTTTTATAATCCTTATTCTTATTCTTCTGAACGGTTTTTTCGCGATGTCGGAGATCGCCTTGATCTCTGCGAGAAAATCCAATCTTCAGGCCGAGGCTGACAAGGGTAACGGCAATGCGAAAAGGGCCTTGAAACTGGCTTCCGATCCTGACAATTTCCTGTCGGCAGTGCAGATCGGAATTACCCTGATCGGGATTCTGACCGGTATCTTTTCCGGCAACAGGATAGCGGCTGAATTCGCGGATGTCTTCGAACGTGCAGGGATGTCTGCCGTTGCCGCCGACTCCCTTGCCAAGGGAATCATAGTGGTCATAGTGACTTTCCTGACACTGATTTTCGGCGAGCTGGTTCCGAAAAAGATAGGGATGAGCGCTTCGGAAAAGGTAGCGAAGTTCGTATCCGGCCCGATGAGATTCATATCAGCGTTGGCGTCCCCTTTCGTATGGATACTTTCCAAGACAACGCATCTGATATGCAAGGCCCTCCGCCTGCAGAACCAGGAGTCCAAGGTGACGGAGGATGAAATACGTTCGATTATACAGGAAGGGACGGACGAGGGGGAAGTGCTGCCGATGGAGCAGGATATCGTGGAGAATGTATTTACTCTCGGAGACCAGAAAGTCAGTACCATAATGACTCACAGGAGCGATATCGTATGGCTGGAGAAGGAGATGGACGAGAATGAGGTACGCAGGACGATAGAGGAGAATCTGTATGAAGAATACCCCGTGGCGGACGGCGACCTGGACCATGTTATCGGGGTGTTGAGTCTCAAGGATTTCGTACTGAATCTCGGCAAGGGAACCTTCAATCTGGAAAAGATGATGCATGAGCCGGTATATTTTCATGAGAACATGAATGTGTACACGGTGCTTGAGGAGATGAAGAGCAGGCACGTGAGCCGTGCCCTCATCTGCGATGAGTTCGGATTGTGTTCCGGTATCATAACCCTGAAGGATATCATAGAGGAACTGGTGGGGAATGTGAATGACCACGGAGAGGAACCGGACATCGTCGCCCGTCAGGGGAATGACGGCTGGATAGTGGACGGGCAGTGTCCGATCTATGATTTCCTGAGGCATTTTGACCTTGACGGCGACCTGTTGGAAGATTCCGAATATACGACGGTCGCCGGTCTCATCCTCGATGAACTGGATCATGTTCCGGTGGCAGGGGAGAAGGTGGACTGGAATGACTTTTCCTTTGAGGTCGTCGATATGGACGGAGCCAGGATTGACAAGGTTATCGTAAAAAGAAATCCTCTGTCTTCCGGTACGGCAGAGGATTGATATCATCGCATCAGGATTCTCCTATGAGTTCCAGAAGTCTGTCAATGGCTTCTTTTTCCGGGACATGCAGGGCGACAGGAGTCCGGCCTTTATAGATGGTTACCTTGTGGTTGCCTTCCCCTACGTATCCCCAGTCCGCATCGGCCATTTCTCCCGGGCCGTTGACAATGCACCCCATTACGGCAATTACCATCCCCTTCAGATGGGAAGTCCGTCTTTTGACCTCATTGAAGGTCTCTTCAAGATTGTACATGGTCCTTCCGCACCCCGGGCAGGCAATGTATTCGGGACGGTAGAACCTGCGTCTGGCAGCCTGCATAAGTTCATCGGTAAGGTATCCTGCAAGTCCTGAACCGTCCAGAACCAGTCTTTCTCCGTTTTCTCCGATATAATGGCCGCGCAGTTCCACTTCATCTATCCTGCGGTCAAGCAGCATTTTCCCGAAGTCAGCGGAAAAATCCATCAGCAATCTTTCCCTTGACGGGGCATCGTATGTGGCCACGGCCATCTTTCCTTCCAGATTAAGGGCGATCATCGAGGAGTGCAGCCGGTGGCCGTACCTGTCAGCAAGATATCGCGCTACCGGCAGTTCGTTTTCCGGAGGTTCTGTGAGGGATACCCTTATCGTATCCCCGATACCTTCTGAAAGCAGGGCGGATATCCCGACAACCGATTTGATTCTCCCGGCATCCCCGTTCCCGGCTTCCGTCACGCCGAGGTGAAGGGGAAATATGGTTCCGAATTCTTCCATTGCCTTGGCCAGAAGACGGTAAGCCTCTGTCATAACAATCGTGTTACTTGCTTTGAGGGATACTGCAACATTGTAGAAATCGTTTTCTACGCACATTCTGATCCACTCCATTGCCGCCTCCTTCATCGCAAGGGGGGTATTTCCGTACAGGGTGGTGATCCTTTCTCCGAGAGAGCCGTGGTTCAGGCCGATCCGGATTGCTGTACCGTGTTCCTTGCAGACGGAGACCAGCCTTGCGAATTGTTCACGTGCCTTATCGTGGTCCCTGTGGAAATTCCCGGGATTTATCCTGACCTTTTCCACTTCCTTGGCGGCTTCAATCGCGGTCTCTGAAGAAAAGTGTATGTCGGCCACAAGGGGAGTGTCTATCCCTTCCGCCCGCAACCGGCCGTGTATTGCCTTCAGAGGGGCTATATCCCCAAGTCCGGGTACTGTCAGCCTTATTAGTTGCGCTCCTGCTTCGTGAAGTTTCCTGCACTGGGCAAGGGTCGCCTCCACATCGGAGGTGTGGGTGTTGCACATTGTCTGGACGACTATCGGATTGCCTCCGCCGATGAGAACGTTGCCGGCCTTTACTGTTCTTGTTGTCATTTTATTGCTCTGTTACAGGTGTCATCCTTTCGCGGTATATTTCCATGGCCTCCTTCTTCAACTGGTGGCTGGTCTTTCCGGTCCTTTTCGTCAACTGGAAATGTACTCCGACGGAAAATATGAAATTCGATACGGAGGCGAAACGGTAATAGTAGTCACTGGCATAGTCCGGCTCGTATATCGAACCGAAACCGTACTTGTACATTGCCGTGAAATGGATTTCTACCGGGTCGAATATGAATCCGAAGCCGGCACCGCCCTTCAGACCGTAGTCGAACCGTCTGTCCGTCTCCAGAAACGAACCGGCCACTGACGGTGCGACAGACGGTCCGCTCCTTTGAATGTTGAGCCGATAACTGCCGTAGAAACCTATATTTGCCATCAGTTTCATTTTCCAGAAATCAAAATGGAAATGGGCCAGCACGGGCACTTCCACAACGTCCATAAGCACTTGATTGGCTCCTTCGACGTTGTAGTCCTCTTCAAGAATGTAGCCTTCCTTTGCGTAGAAAAGACCTGCCTGGATTCCGAAATACGGCATATATCCGAACATTTTCCCGTACCTGGTCCACGTTATGCCGAAATTCACCGGAACGAACTGCATTCTCTGCTCCATTTTCGGATTCCAGGACATCTGATTGAGTCCCATGCCATACTGTACTCCGATAAGGGTGTAGTCATTGATGACACTCTTCTTGCGGATGTCCAGTGAATCAAGGTACGCATCGGAGAACATTACAGAATCTGCCGAAATCCCGATTACCCTTGAAGAGTCCTGCACCTGCGTCTTCAATGTATCCTGGGCATATCCGGAAATGGCCCATGCCATCAGGAGTGCTGTTGTCAATATCTTTTTCATCTTCTATCCTCTTACCTGAACAGTTCTTCAAGATCAATATTCTGTGCAAGTTCGGTCATTTCCGGGATATCGATAAGGAAGGTCCCGTCATCCAGTCTGTAGAACTTCACCTTTTCCGGCTGTTTGCCTTCAAGCAGGTTACCTGTATCCACAAGTCCGTTCCGGTTAAGGTCTTCCGTTATTCTGATACAGTATTTCCCTGCTGTGATATATGGGAACAGCAGGGTGCAGTCCGAATCAATGATGAATGATCTTATGACATTGTCCCGCTTTTCGTTCAGAAGGTCCACTATGTATTTGTTCTTCACGTTGCCGAGGGTAAGGGAGAGGGAACTTAGTTTGTCGTCGTTCGGCAGGGTGACGCTTACTTCTGAACTGTCATTGTAGAATCCGTTTATATCCATGAACCTGTGTGCCGGGACCTTAAGAAAGTATTCATATCCCTGCATCAGCGGCTCGACAGGCCTGACAATGTATTTCCTGAGGTTCAGACTGTCCTGCGTTACGGTATATTTCCCTTTCAGTTCCTCCTGGCGCGGATTAAGGTATCTGAATTCAAGGGAATCGAAGGCGGATTCCACCAGCGGATACTTGAATTCTATCGTAAATCCGTACTGTTCCACGGTTTCCGGTTTCACGTCAATGGTGAATACGGTTGTGGTATCCTCTTTCTTGATGTCTTTTCTTGAACTCTTGGCTGCCCCGGTCTTGCGCGGCTTGGTGAGTTTGACCTCCTCGATGAAAGGCGACAGTTGTCCGAGCGTATCGGTTTTCAGATACGATACATTCAGGAAAAGCGTATCCGGCTGTTCTGCAGGGTCGTTTACCCATATTTCGAGACTGTCCCTCTCCAGATTGAACTGGGTGATGAGTCTTTCGTGCGGCACTCCGGTTATCCATATCGAATCCACATCGGCATAAGGAGCCATGAAAGTGATATACGCTGTCCTTTCCCCGAGCCTTTCGCTGTTGACTATCATTTGTTTGGACGGGGTTTCCTTGAACAGGTTCATCTCATATTCGCTCTTCCTTGCCAGGCACGCAAGGGTATCCGTCATCAGATATTTTGTGACTTCGGGAAGAGAATCGTCCACCACCGTCACCGGCCTTATCAGCGAATCGATAAAGGCCACCCTGTCGTTGTCCGGGTCGTAGACGTTGTTGGCGGTTTCTTCCATGACTGCGTACATCCTGTAAAGCGTGTCCTCTATGTTCCTTATGCAGAAGAATCCCCAGTCGTCCGTCCTGGCCGCAGCGTCGGGCCTTTTGAGGAACACGGCCGAGTCCGACGGTACCGTGAGCGTATCGTTGATGACCGTGGAGTCACCCTGGTATCTGTACAGCATGACGGTCGCCCCCTTGACAGGCATAAGGGTATTGCAATCGTAGACGCTGCCTGTAACCATCATCGAATCCAGTGTTTTTCCGGTCGAGAACGCAAGAGTCAGCCCGGGATACATGTTACCCTCGTTGTTGTCTGCAATGGCATTTGTCAGGTCAAGCGTATAGGTCCTGTTCGAGTCGAGGTCCTCTTCAAAGGAGACGATGACGCTTTTCCCCTTTATCCTGTAGAGCGGAGACTTGGCCTGAGGAGGGGAGAGGAAGATGTTCTGCCTTTCCTTTACCACCACATATTCATCGAATGTGAACGACAGCTGGGTCTTGTGGACAGGCACCATGGTTGTCCCGTCCGGAGGAAACAGTTTTACTATGACAGGCGGAATGGTATCTTTCGGCCCTCCGCTCGGAGGCGTGGTCGTGTTGGCGCATGAATGCGAAAACATTACAGACGCGAGGACCATACCTACCGGAATTGCAGGGAAATATCTGGAGAGTAATTTTCTGATTGCTTTCATAAACTATAGATCAGTCCTGACAACATTTTGGATTCCTTCTATCTTCACAAGTTTTTTCATCAGTTTGTCAAGGTCCTTCTTGTCATGTACATACAGGTCGATGACCCCTTCGAATACCCCGTCTTCAGTCGCGATGTCTATCCTGCGGATATTTACGCTCATTACGAAAGAAATATAGCGGGTTATCTCATTTATTATGCCTATCCTGTCGAATCCTTTCAGGGACAGCCTTACGAGGAAGGACGACTGCATGGCCTCTTCCCATTCCGGAACCACTATCCTGTCCCCGTGCTTGGCCGCCTCATCGTTAGCCACCGCGCAACTTTTCTTGTGGACAGTGACCGTGCCGTCCGGACCGAGAAAGCCTACCACGCTGTCACCCGGAATAGGGTTGCAGCAGGATGCGATGACGTATCTGTGACTGGTGCCGCCTTCGTCATTGATGACGAAATCACCTTTCTTCCCCTTGGGCAGAAACCATGACAGCCACTGTTTAGGTTTCGGTCCTGCCGGTCTGGCCAGATTGTCCAGGTCATTGAGTTTCAGGATTCCGAGCCCTATCCGGAAATACATTTCGTCCGGATTGTCCGGTATTCCGTACCGGTCAGCTAGTTTTCTGACAATTTCATCGTTCATCTTGTGCCCGAGGGCAGCCAACTGGTCTTCAAGCATTTTCCTGCCCCTGCGGATGCTCTCGTTGCGTTCACCCTTGAGATAGTCCATCACAATATTGCGGGCCTTTCTCGTCTGGAGGAACTGGAGCCATTCCCTTTTCGGTGATTCCGTTTCGGCGGTTATGATTTCCACCTGGTCTCCGCTTTTGAGAACGTATGAAAGGGGAACCAGCCTCATGTTGACCTTGGCCGCTATGGCGGTGTTTCCGATATGCGTGTGGATGCTGTAGGCAAAATCAAGGGCAGTGGCACCTTTCTGGATCCGTTTCTGTTCTCCTTTCGGCGTGAAGACGAAGATGTCCGACGTGTTCAGGTCGTTGTGTATGATATCCAGAAGTTCGAGGGCATTGACATCAGGGTTGACGAGGATTTCCTTGACCTTGGAAATCCATTTGTCCATTTCGCTCTCGTTCTCCCCGACAAATCCGTCCTTCTTGTAGGCCCAGTGGGCGGCTATTCCCTTTTCCGCTATGTCATCCATCCTTTTCGTGCGGATCTGCACTTCTATCCAGATGCCGGAATGGCTCATCAGCGTACAGTGCAACGCTTCGTATCCGTTGTTCTTGGGATGCTTTACCCAGTCTCTAACCCGGTCGGACTTGTATCTGTAGATATCGGTTATTATCGAGAACACATGGTAGCACTGGTCCCTTTCCGTTTCGGTCGCGTGCGGATCCGGAGTGAAGATTATCCTTACCGCATACAGGTCATAGACCTGGTCGAACGTGATTCCCTTGGTGACCATCTTGTGCCAGATGGAATATGCGGTCTTGACCCTCTTGCGTATCTCGAAATTGAAGCCGGCATTTGTCAGTGCGGTGGAGATGGGAGTGATGAACTCATCGATTTCCTTCTCCTTGTCTGTCATGTTGCGGTTGATCTTTGCTGTTATGTCGTTGAACGCTTCCGGTTCCTTGTAGCGGAGCCAGATGTTTTCCATTTCCGACTTTACCTCATAGAGTCCGAGCCTGTGGGCCAGAGGGATGAATATGAACATTGTCTCGCTGAGAATCTTGTCCCTCTTGTATTCGGGCATGAATTCTATCGTGCGGCAGTTGTGGAGGCGGTCAGCCAGTTTGATGAGCACCACCCTGACATCATCATTCAGTGTCAGGAGTATCCTCTTGAAATTTTCGGCCTGGATGCTTCTGCTGCCTGCCTTTGCATCGTTGTCAAGCACTACCTTGATTTTGGTGAGTCCGTCCACGAGCAGGGCGATGCGGTCACCGAACAGGTTGCGGATGTCATCCACGGTATAGTCCGTGTCCTCCACCACATCGTGCAGGAGTGCGGCTGCTATCGACTTGTATCCCAGTCCGATGTTGGTGACGACAATCTTGGCTACCGCTATCGGATGCAGGATGTACGGCTCTCCGCTGCGGCGGCGTACACCCTTGTGTGCTTCATTGGCAAACTCGAAAGCCTTCTGGA
The DNA here is from genome assembly GCA_944325465.1 of uncultured Bacteroidales bacterium. Lineage (GTDB taxonomy): Bacteria > Bacteroidota > Bacteroidia > Bacteroidales > UBA932 > Cryptobacteroides. The sequence continues at coordinate 16,719 of CALVAE010000055.1, forward strand.
CTACATCCATTTCTCCCTGGTTGGTGCAACGTTTCATCGCGGCTTCCTTAAGGTCTGCATAGTCGCGTGCAATGACTTCATAGTCCTGTTGTGTGAATTCAGAGAAACTCATTGTCATTCAAGGTTATAGTTATTTACATTCTGGAATGCGTAGGACAGTTCGGCTCCGAAAAGGATGATGAACCATCCGAAATTCATCCAGAACATGAACAGCGGTATTGCAGCGACGGCACCGTACACCATATTGAGCCGGGTCACGAAAATCTGGGTCTCCAGGTAGAGATACTGGAGCAGGGTGAACACGATGGCGGATATGGCGGCAGCCCGCAGCGCATGGCTGTATTTTACCTTATAGTTGGGGATGAACTTGTACATGGCGGAAAAGGTGAGCGTGGCGATGACATAGAATATCAGCCAGGCGAAAAGCGAGGATATCGTGTCGAAATAGGCGACCCCGAGGCCTATGCTCTTGAAAGCGTTGGTATATACAAGTGACCCGGAAAAGAAAAGCATTATGACAAAAGGGGCCAGGAACAGGATTACCAGATAGAAACCCAATCTCTTGAAGATATTCCTTGACTTGCGCACCCTCCACACATTATTGAATACTCTTTCCACACAGATCATCATCCAGATGATGAGCCAGACGAAAAGCAGGGCGCTTATCAGCCCCATGGCATTGCTCTGGGACGCTGTGATGATGTTGTTGGCGAACGTCAGGAGCATGTCTATTATCTCCTGGTGACCGTCAAAATTGGCATACAGGAGATCCTTCAACTTGTCGGACAATCCGAAGCCGTCTGTCACGGCAAACGCGACCGCAACGAAAGGGACAACGGCCATTGTCCCGAAGAAACTGAGCGCAACTGCCTGGAACCCTATCTTTTCGGCGGAAAACGTCTTTATTGTTATGATGAGGACCTTCAGATACTTGACAGCCTTTGCCTTGGCTCTGGACAACTCTTCAAGGTTGAGTTTCCAGATATCCTGGGCGAAAAACTGTCTTGCCGCTTCTCTGTAATGTCTTACCCTCTTCATACTGACTGCCTTAGAACAATGTCAACTGCCTGTCGGTCCCGGCGTCTCCGCTCCCTTTTTCGTGAATGTCCGGATTCCCGGCCTGTCCTCCGATCATGTCAATAAGGTCCTTTTCCCCTATGACCCGGATTCCGAGTTCTTCCGCCTTTTTCATTTTCTCCGGTCCCGGCCTGCTTCCTGCAAGCAGGTATGAAGTCCTGTTGCTGAGGGAACTGCTGTTCCTGCCTCCGTTTCTTTCTATCAGGGTTTTCATTTCGTCTCTCGGAATGCTGAAATTCCCGCTTATGACGATTGTCAGGCCTGAGAGTGCGGTGGATTCCATACTGTCTTCATCCGTTGAGAACCTCAGCCCTGCCTCCTTGAGCCTTTCGATTTCCCTGATGTGCGCAGGCACGGAGAAATAGGACAGGATGCTGTCCGCTATGACTTCCCCTACATCCTTCACTGCCAGCAGATCCTCTTTGGAAGCGGAGATGACCGCATCTATCTTTCCGAAATGTCTTGCCACCTCCTTTGCTGTAGTCTCGCCGACATATCTGATACCCAGAGCAAAAAGGACGTGCTCGAAAGGAACGGACTTCGATGCGGCCAGACTTTTAAGGAACCGTTCGGCGGAACGGTCCTTCCATCCGTCCAGTCTCAACAGATCTTCTTTGGTCAGGCTGTAGAAGTCTGCTGGGGTCTTCACTAGCCCAAGCCTGAACAACTGTTCGACAGTGGCGTCTCCTGCAATGACGTTCATGGCCTTGCGGCTGATGAAATGGACCAGTTTGCCCATTATCTGTGTCGGGCATCCGTCCGTGTTGGGGCAGAAGAACCTTGCCTCTCCCTCGTCCCTTACCAGGGGAGTCCCGCAGTCAGGACATAAGGAAGGGAATTCCGGTATTTCCGAATCTTTTCCACGTTCTGACAGTTCCACACCGGTTATCTTGGGGATGATTTCCCCTCCCTTCTCCACATAGACATAGTCTCCTATCCTGATGTCCAGAAGCCGCATCTGGTCGAGATTGTGCAGGGTGGCCCTTTTTACGGTAGTGCCCGACAGTGGTACGGGATCCAGGTTCGCTACCGGAGTGACAGCCCCGGTCCTTCCTACCTGATAGTCTATGGAACGGACCTTTGTCAGTGCCTGTTCCGCCTTGAATTTATAGGCAACCGCCCAGCGTGGGAATTTCGCCGTATATCCCAGAAGCCTCTGGAAGGCGAGTTCATTCACCTTGATCACTATCCCGTCCGTAGCAAACGGAAGGAATTTCCTGTGGACGTCCCAGTAGTCGATATATTCCTTGATTTCACCGATATTCCGGCATACCTTCCTCTTGTCGGAGACAGGAAGCCCCCATGATGCGGCCGCTGAAAGGGCCTGGTCATGGGTCTGGAACGGAAGATCCTCGCCTGCAAGATGATACAGGGTACATTCCAGCCCTCTGTGCCCTACTTCCTTAGGGTTGAGCAGTTTCAGAGAACCGGATGCTGCGTTACGCGGATTTGCGAAAGGCGGGTCTTCATCCCTTTCCCGTTCTGCATTCAGCCGGTCGAATGCCTTGTAAGGCATGTAGATTTCTCCCCTTATCTCGAATTCGGCAGGCCATCCGCTTCCGGAAAGCCTTTGGGGAATGTTGCCGATATGGCGTACATTCGCAGTCACATCGTCCCCGATGGTGCCGTCGCCTCTTGTCAATGCCCGGAAAAGGACTCCGTCCCTGTAAGTCAGACAGATGGCCGTTCCGTCAAACTTGAGTTCCGTTGAGAAGGTGAATTGCGCTTCTCCAAGTCCCCTGGAAGTCCTGTCGGCAAATGCCTCCACTTCCGTGATATCGTATGTATTCCCTAACGAAAGCATGGGATATCTGTGGGGATACTGTGCGAATTCATTCCGTACGGCCGGCTCATTGTCAGGGCTTCCGGCAGTCTCATCCTTCCTGATTGCCTTTCCTGAATCACCGTTGCCTTCCTGTCCTGACGCTTCAGGGCCGGAAGCCAGATCGCTTCCCACCTTCTGAGTAGGGGAATCAGGAGTGACCAGGTCGGGATACTGCCTTTCAAGGGAAATCAGTTCGTTCATCAGCATGTCGAATTCATAGTCGCTGATTACAGGACTGTTCTCCACATAATATCTGCGGTTGTTTTCATTGATTGTCTCCCGCAGACCGGCGATACGTATTTTGGCTTCTTCTCTGTTCATGGCGAAATAACTTACAAAATTAACGATTTTTTCGTTGAAATTTGATGAAAATGGATAATTTTGCACTTTCAAAAAACAAATACTGTATGAAAGACGCAATTATTATTCTCTGCGGAGGCGGTCCTGCTCCGGGAATGAATTCAGTTTCAATGAGTGTGGCCAAGACCTTCCTTTCAAAGGGGTACCGCGTGATCGGCCTTCACGGAGGCTATTCAGGACTGTTCAGCAAGAACGCCCGCACCGAGGACATCGATTTCTTCAAGGCTGACCGTTATTTCAACAGGGGAGGCTCCTACCTTGAAATGAGCCGTTTCAAACCAACAGACAAGGATTTCGAGGAGAACTTCAATCTCGACCTGTTCAAGGAAAACAACATCAAACTTCTTGTGACCATCGGCGGCGACGATACCGCTTCCACTGCCAACAGGATTTCCAAGTTCCTTGCTGCCAAGAACTATCCGATCGCCAATATCCATTGCCCGAAGACCATAGACAATGACCTTCCTCTTCCGAACAACACCCCGACTTTCGGATACAATTCGGCGAAGAATGAGGGAGCGCATCTTGCTAGGACCATCTACGAAGACGCCCGTACATCAGGCAACTGGCTGATAATCTCTGCAATGGGCCGTACCTGCGGAAGTCTTGCCCTGGGTATCGGCGAGGCTACCCACTGCCCTATGACAATCATTCCGGAAATGTTCAACAAGACCGGAATGACTCTCGACAAGATCATCAGACTCACGATTTCCGCCATCATCAAGAGAAAGATAATGGGAGTGAACTACGGTACAGTAGTGGCTGCTGAAGGTCTTTTCCACAATGATGAAGTGGCAAAGGAAGCTGCGGATGCTGGTATCCATTTCACCTATGACGAGCACGGCCATCCGGAACTCGGCAAGGTATCAAAGGCAGTGCTTTTCAATGACCTTCTGGAGAAGGAACTCAAGAAACTCGGGATGAAGGTAAAGACCCGCCCTGTCGAGATCGGATATGATGTCCGCTGCCAGGATCCGGTGGCATACGACCTTACCTACTGCACCGAACTTGCGATGGGGGTTTACCAGCTCTTCAGCGAAGGCAAGACCGGATGCATGGTCTACGTCGATGCATACGGGAATGTATCTCCTCTCTATCTTGCCGATCTTCAGGATCCTGAGACAGGAAAGATTCCTCCGCGCGTCGTGGATATCAATGCGGGTACCGCACAGAACTATTACAACTACATTGCACACTATATCACTCCGGATGACTATGAGGCTGCCAAGGCTTACGTGGCTGATCCTGAGAAATACGACTTCCGCAAGATTCTCGAATGGTAGTCGTTACGAGACTGCACTGTTCAATATATCAGACAGCACCATCCGGCTTCCGGCCGACGGTGCTGTCTTTTTATTTTACCGCCGGTTCGTAACGGGGATTTGTCATTTGGAGAAAATATCATATCTTTAAGCAATATGGGAATCACTGATTTTAAATATGAAAAGACTGGTATTGATTTCGCTTCTGGCTGTTATTGCAACTGTAGACGCCTTCCAGGCATCGGCGCAGTATAATGACATATACCGGCAAGGGACGAAGTTGTTCTCTTCCGAAGGTATACAGTTGACTCCGGAAGAGGTGAGTGTGCTGTTCAGCAGTGACGAGGGACTGTCATACAGTGGCTGGGAGAAGTACTGCACATGTTTCAAGGCAGGGAAGGGGCTGCTTATTGCCTCCGGCTCCCTGACGGGTGCAGGACTCCTGACCCTTGGTATAGGGGCTGTCGGTCTTATGATGGAAGGGATCTCAATCGGCGTAGGGCTCGTACTATTGGCACCGCTGACGGCAATATCAGGAGAGCCCCCGGAAATCACATGCGACAGCAGATTCAGTGGAGTGGCCGTTGCCGGACTTGTAATGTCCGGAACAGGTATCCTCGGACTCGCAACCGGTACGGCAGTCTATTGCGTCTACAAGAAACGTCTGGACAATATGGTAGATGCATACAACGGAACGGCTGAAACAAGCCTTTCTTTCGGCCTGCAGAAAAACGGGGTGGGATTTGCTCTCGATTTCTGACGTACCAATGTTCGTTTCCTGTTATTAAAACTTTGAAAAAGTTCACGGACTATGTAAATTTGCAGAATTATCAAACAACTGAACAACAAAATGAGAAAACTGATAGGAGCAATCTCAGCGGCAGGTCTGGTTCTGCTGTCTGCAGCATCCTGCGGCAACAGGGACGTTGAAACAGGAGTGAAGACAACAAATGGCTATATCGTAGCGGCATACATCTGGCCGTCATGTCATGATGACAGTCTTGCACATGAATATCTTTGGAGCGAAGGGATTGGCGAGTGGGAGGTAATAAAACAAGGTGACCCGAGGTTCGAGGGACATTACCAGCCCAAGCAACCTCTTTGGGGGTACGAAATGGACAATGATCCGGAAGTGGTCGAACGCTGGATAGATACGGCGGTTGAGCACGGGGTGAATACCTTCATCTACGACTGGTACTGGTTCATGGACGGTCCTTATCTCGAAAGCGCCCTGAATGACGGGTTCCTCAAGGCGCGTAACCGTGACAGGATGAACTTCTATATCATGTGGGCAAACCACACGGTCGCAAGGAACTACTGGAACTGCCGCAGATACGGGGATGACGATTCCATCCTGTTCACCCCTACGGTAGACTGGGAGAACTTCCGGAAAATAGTCTCGCGGATCATCGGCCAGTATTTCGTACAGCCCAACTATCTGAAGATAGACAACTGTCCTGTCATGGCGATCTTCGACTATGATCAGATAGTCAAGAGTTTCGGAAGCACGGCTGAAGCGGCCAAGTCTCTGGATTACTTCCGTGAGGAGGCAAGGAAGGCCGGATTTGACGGAATACATTTCCAGATGAACCCGGGAGGAGGATATCCTCTTTCCGAAGCGCAGGCAGAAAGACTTTCAGGCATGGTGGACTCTCTGGGTATCAACAGTATCGCATTCTATAACATGGGCGGATTCGACCCTGACTATCTCAAGCACGGTGCAAATGCCATTGAGATCAGGAAAGGATGGGACAAGGCATTTGACATCCCTGTTTTCCCGACCGTTTCGATAGGCTGGGACGATACGCCGAGATTTCCTGCAAAAGGTGCTGATGATGTGACCAGGTTCCATAACACGCCGACATCATTCGGTGCTTTCCTTGATCAGGCCAAGGATTATGCGGATGAACATCCTGACCAGCCGAAGATTGTGGTCATCAATGCATGGAACGAATGGGTGGAGGGCAGTTACCTCCTTCCGGACCGTCTGAACGGTTTCGGCTACCTTGAAGCGGTCAGGGATGTCTTTTCCAACTGAAAAGGTATCCGTTACGGCATTCAATTTGATATGACATTCAGGACGGGTTCCGCTGTCCGTGAATCCTGACCGGGACCCGCAACGGTGACAAAAGTGTAATCAAAATAATATTGAATGGATAAACCGGTCATATATCAGTTGCTTCCGCGTCTGTGGGGCAACAAATGTACAGCAAATATCAAGAACGGTACTTTGGACCAGAACGGGACTGGCAGATTCTCCGATGTGGATTCTGCCAGTCTTGATTATTTCAAATGGCTGGGCTGCAGCCATATCTGGTATACGGGAATCATCCGCCACGCGACCACGGAATCCTCTCACGGCTGCATTGCATCCAATCCGCAGATAGTGAAGGGGAAAGCGGGTTCCCCGTATGCCATTACGGATTATTATGACGTGAACCCCTATCTGGCAGACAATCCTGACAGGAGGATGGAGGAATTTGAAGCCCTTGTGGACAGGACACACAAGGCCGGACTGAAAGTGATAATCGACTTCGTCCCGAATCATGTTTCAAGAGATTACGGCAAGGCCAATCCTGTAGTCGGACATCCCGTGCTCGGTCAGGACGATGACAGAAGCGTACACTGGAAACAGGAGAATGACTTCTACTACTATCCCGGCCAGGAACTGAAACTGCCTGTCCCGCCCGCACCGGGCCGTGAACCCTACCGGGAATATCCGGCCATGGCTACAGGCAACAACTGCTTTTCCCCTGAACCGGGAATCAACGACTGGTATGAAACGGTGAAGATAAACTATTGCGAGACCTGGTCTCCTACCTGGGACAAGATGTACGACATAGTCAGGTTCTGGGCAGGGAAAGGAGTTGACGGGTTCCGCTGCGATATGGTGGAACTTGTTCCCGCCGGATTCTTCAAGTGGCTCATCGAAAGGATACACAAGGATTTCCCGGATGTGATTTTCATTGCTGAGGTCTACCAGAAGGATCTTTACAGGAAATATGTCCGTGAAGTCGGGTTCGACTACCTCTATGACAAGTCCGGACTGTATGACACCTTGCGTACTGTTATCGCGAAAAATGTGGATGACAACGGAATGCCTGTGGAACTCTGGCAGTCGGCCGAAGGAATCACCCGGAACTGGCAGTATCTCGGAGACATGCAGCCATATATGCTTAACTTCCTCGAAAATCATGATGAACAGAGGTTCGCTTCTGACTTCTTCGGCAAGAACGGGGCAGCCTCCTACGCCTCCCTGTATGTTTCGCTCTGCCTCAATCCGGCCCCTTTCATGCTCTATATGGGAGAAGAACTCGGCGAGAGGGGAATGGACGAGGAAGGATTCAGCGGACAGGATGGCAGGACCACCATCTTTGACTGGTGGAGCGTATCCTCCCTCAGGAAACTGAATGCCATAATACATAACGGATTGTACCGGGCTATCGAAGACGGTACTGCAGATGTAGCCCTTCTCGGAAGTTATGGAATTTCAGCCGAAGAGGCCGGGATATTCCGCAGGTACGCCCGGGCATTGAGATTTGCTGCCAAAAGCGAAGCCGTCAGGAAAGGTATGTCATACGACCTCTGCTACTGCAACACTGCGTCGGAAGGATTTGACAAGACAAGGCACTTCGCCTGGCTGAGGGACTACGGCAACGAGACCCTGCTATTTGTCGCCAACTTCTCCGGCAACGAGGCACGGATGGAACTGACCATACCGGAACACGCATTTGAATGGATGGAACTCCCTATTACCCCAATGCTTAATCCGGGCACCAGAATCAGGGTGAACGTACCGCCTATGGATGCGACAATGTTCGTGCTTTCCGAACCGGAATGTCATCCCTGAATGACATGTACGGGTCATGATAGATGATTTCCAGACGTTCGGCACGGACCGTTCCCGGAACGGTGACTGACCATACATGGGGAGAGCGGAAAGGTCTCAAGGGGATTATTTCCGCTCTCCTGTCTTTCATTTCCTCTTTGGTCATGGATTTGTTGGCAGATATGACTTCCAGCACTTCAGGGGCGGTCTCCTCTGTCCTTTCCAGCAATGTCTTCCCGCTTTTCCTGCTCCCGACGCTCCTGATTACCACCTTTCCTTCGGTAGAACCGCCGAAAACATTTACTATCAGCCTTGTAGAGTCTCCCTGAACCGGATTGCACCAGACAGAGGCTCTGAAGTCTTCCGGTTTGCCGATACATTTATATTCCAGAGTATATCCATTTCTCCCGAATCCGGCGATGAAATATCCTCTGGGTGCCCCGCATCCCTGCAGGGAATATGGTATCCCGTTTTCATCCTTCACTCCGCGCCACCAACTGCCGCAACTTGCTCCCGCTATCAGTTCCGGTACCGTCCTGTTTTCCGACAATCCGACCTGTGACCGTCTGACGTTATGGGTGTGTCCGCTTACAAGCAGTATCTTTCCGCTGAAACCGGCAAGAATCGAGTCGGCGGCGGCCCTGTCCTTGATATGCGAGTACGGGATATGTGTGGCAAGGACAAGAGTCCGCTCCTTGCTGCAGGCCGTTACGACAGAGTCAAGATATGCCATCTGCCGCTGTGTGAAGCCCCCTTTGTACGAATTGTTTTCGTATATGACATCATTCATGAGAATGAAGCGTACCCCTTTTCTTGAAAAGGTCGTATCCGGTGATCCGAAGACTTCCGGATAACTGGTCAGATCCCGGTTTCTGCCTTTCTGTATGGTTACGGCCTTTCTTCCTTTGTAGATGTCGAAATCATGATTCCCCGGTATCGTGAACCACGGATACGGAAGCGAGTCAAGAGATGCCTTTGACGGTTCAAGCATTTCCATCGAATCATTGACGATATCTCCCAGGAATATGGCCAGGTCAATGTCTTTCCTTTCCCGGAGTTCCCTGTACACGGATTTTCTTGCATATTGCAGTTCCGTTGAGTCATTTACCTGGGGATCTCCGACAAAAGCCACCTTCAGCCTGCCTGTATTTCTTCCCGTGGCGGAATCTGCCGTACCTGCCAGCAAAATTGCCGATATGAACAGTGCATAAAAGGATGTCTTTCTTCTTTTCATCGATTATTCTTTTTCTTGCAAAGATAAAAATCCGCTCTGCTTTTCCATATAAAAAAAGTTATCTATTTTTGTGATCGGTTAGTGTTATATATTCATGAAAGGTAAGTCTATCATATTGTTTGGCGTGGCATGTCTCGTGTCTGTTCCCGTAAGGCTTTATGCAGAAGACGTCGGTCGTCCCGACCGGCAGAGAGTATCAGTACGTGCGGATGCTCCGCATCATGCAGGCGATCCTGCCGGTTCCGGAGCGCTCCAGCAGGATAATGTCACCGGTACGGTAACTGATGAGAACGGCGAGCCTCTGGTCGGAGTCATGGTCTACATAAAGGGTACGACAACCGGGGTTTCGACAGACCTTGACGGCAATTATTCCATCAAGGCTCCGGGAGAAGGGGAGTCCTATACTCTGGTCTATCAGTACATAGGCACCGTCACCAGGGAAATCGTCGTCAGCAAGCAGCGCAGGATCAACGTATCGCTTGAGAATGACAACCACCTAGATGAAGCCGTTATCATAGGAGCATACGGGACGAAGCAGAGCCGGGAAGACCTGATCGGAAGTGCCTATCAGGTCAATGCCGATGCAATCAGGAACAAGCCCAAAGCCAGGATTGACAATATTCTGGAAGGTCTTGTCCCTGGAGTAAGGGTAAATCTCAATACGGATGACGTGCAGTCTCCCCGGGCAAGATACGAAACCAGAATCAGAGGAGGAGCCAGCCTCAGTTCTTCCAACGAACCGCTCTGGGTCATAGACGGTGTCCCGTATTATACAGGAGGCACCACCAATCTCATGTATGGGGTCAGTTATTCCGTTTCCCCGTTGTTATATCTTGACCCTAACAATATCGAATCCATAACCGTCCTCAAGGATGCGGACCAGGTCACGATCTACGGTGCCAACGGTGCCAACGGTGTGATTCTGGTGACTACGAAATCAGGAAGAGAGAATACCCCGCTATCGGTATCCGCGACAGTCGAATTCGGGGTTTCCGCTCCGGACAAGAGTACGATGTTCAAGATGATGGATGCTTCCCAATATATGGAAGTCGCCAAAGAGGCCTGGACAAATGCTGGATATTCAATCGGTACATTCCCGTATCAGGACAACGAATACAATTCCTACAGCACCACTTCGACTGACTGGACGGACGAATATCTGGGAATAGGTTCGACCGTGTATGCGTCACTGGTGTTGAGAAGCGGCACGAAAAAAAGTTCAGGCTATCTGTCAGGTTCGTATTACAGGGAAGGCAGCACGATCAGGTCGGATGTCTCCCAGCGGTACACCCTTGACGCCAAGAATACATATCATTTTACCGACTGGCTCATGCTTGATACAAAACTGTCCGCTTCTCTCAACGACAATGACATGTTTTATCTGACCAGAGAATATAATGAGGTATTGCCGATATTCGAACCCTATATGCCGGACGGTTCATACAGGATATACAATATGATATATGACAGCATATCAGGCTGGACGCTCACGAAGTTCCATGACAACCAGGTCCCGGGGCGGGACAATGATGTCAATGACCAGCGTTCAGTGGTGACGACGGCGGATTTTTCTCTGAATGCGGACATTATCAAGGGACTGACGGCATCCGCTCAGTATAATATAAAATACCAGCATACGCATGAAGACCGCTATGAATCGATTCAGACACCTGGAGGAATCGATTCTGACGGTGAGCCGGACGGAGAATCCACAAAGGGAGATGCTTCATACCTGACCTGGACCGCGATCGGACGGTTGAATTTTGACAGGAATTTCGGAAAGCATCGGGTCGGCGGTCTGGCCGGAATAGAACTGCACCAGCAGAGGAACAGGTATCTGAACGGCAGCGTTTCAGGTATTCTCAATGACAACTGGCAGGAACTCGAATACGGTGATGAAGAAACCGAAACGGCATCAAGCGGTTATGATATCCAGCGCAGCATGTCGTTCTTTTTCAGGGGAACCTATTCCTATGATTCAAGGTATTATCTTTCATTGAACTATAGAAGAGAGGGCAATTCGGATTTCGGGGAATATTCGAAATGGGCCGATTTCTGGTCTGTCGGGGCATCATGGAACATACATAACGAGAAGTTCTTCCATTCGGAGAAAATCAACATGCTCAAGGCAAAGGTATCATACGGGACGAGCGGCAATTCCAGAGTGGGGTCATCAAGTGTTTTGGGAACCTACAATTACGGGGACAGCCACAGTTACGGAGGTTCGGTCGGCGCTGTCATCGGCACTGTGCCCAATCCAGGTCTGACGTGGGAGAATACCACTATGTTGAACGCCGGAGTCAGGATGGAATTCCTCAAGGGAAGAATTGCGGCGGAACTTGAATATTACTACAACTATACCAGTAATATGATAAGCAGGGTATATGTTTCCCGTACCATATCGTCCGACCGGGTATATGCGAATGTAGGTGAATTGAGCAACAGGGGAGTCGAACTGAATATTGAAAGTGACAATATCCGGACCGGACGCTTCAACTGGCATACTTCCTTTAATATCAGTCATAACAGGAATATTATTGAAAGACTCTATAATGGGGTGTCCACCCGTTTTTCCGATTATACGATATGGATGGAAGGGCATGACAGGGATACCTATTATCTGGTGGAATGGGCAGGGGTGGACCCTTCGGACGGTTCGCCGATGTGGTATGATCTGGACGGCAATCTGACAAAGACCTATAACAGTGCCAACAGAAAACCCGGGAAATCCGCCTCTCCGATACTGACAGGAGGCATGATCAATACCTTGTCCTACGGGAACTGGGCCTTTTCCTTCCAGATAAACTTTGACATAGGCGGATATGCGCTGCCATCCTATGCCAGATTCTACTTCAGGGACGGACTCAATATAATAGACGGCAATCAGGCGGTGGAAGTCTATTATGACAGGTGGACCACTCCGGGGCAACTTACCAATTTCCCGAAAGTATCCCAGACATCCACGGATTCATGGCGGGGTTCCACAAGATACCTGTACAACAGGACAAATTTTGAACTGTCCACGGTCAGTCTTTCCTATTCATTGCCGCAGAGGATATCCGATTCGTGGGGCCTCTCTTCGGCCACGGTCTCCCTGGTCTGCAATAATGCGTACCTTTTCACCCCGGACCAGAAACGGGGGAGGAATTCATACAAGACAATGATGAGCGGCTATCCCGTAACAAGGACAATTTCATTAAATTTCAATGTTTCATTTTGATTATGAGGAATCCAGACAAAATACTAAGGGCTGTGACGCATATCCCGCTGCTGTGCATTGCGGTATCTTGCAGTTTCCTGAATATCGAACAGACCGGAAAACAGGATATCCCGTCCTTCTTTTCGGATCCCCTGTCATTGGAAGTGGCCGTGAACGGAATATACAATCTTACATATTCGTATTACGACAGTTATGCGATATTATATCCCGAAGTCACGGGAGATCTTCTGAGATTGAGCCGGTCATCCGCTTCGTGGGTGGAACAGTTTAACTTCATCTCGGACGAGACTGAAGAGACTTCGCCTGTGGGATACATTTGGAAAGACGGCTATGAGATTGTCAACAATGCGAATATGATAATCCGTTACGGTCCAGATGTCCGCAACAGATATCCGCAGCAGCAGGAGAGAGTGGACAATGCCATTGCGCAGGCATATTTCCTCAGGGGGCTGGCGGAATTGAATATAGTTCTGGCATATTCGCAGTCATACGGATATACTGAAGACGCAAGCCATTTGGGGGCAGTCGTCCTTGAGCAGGCTCCGTCCATGAACGATCAGTTGTCCAGAACGTCCTGTTACAATACGTACCGGCAGATAGTAGAGGATATTTCGACTGCCGGGGAATTGCTTTCAGACAACCGGACTGATGTACATTATGCGACGAAAGCCGCTTGTGACGCCTTGTTGGCGAGAGTACACCTATATATGGGTGACCATTCCTCCGCCGCGGCTTATGCGGGAAAGGTAATTTCCGATTATGGCCTGTCCCTGACCCCATACGAAGAATATACCGACATGTTCTGCACGGTGGCACCGGGTTCTCCGGAAGAAATCATGAGACTGGACGGAACAAGACTGGCGACAAATCTTCGTGCCATGTTTGACTACATGACTCCCGTAATGTATCCATCACAGAAACTTCTCGATATATTCGAGGAGGACAGGAATCCAACTCATCCGGACGTCAGGGAGTCATTGCTTTCCTATGAGACCGTTTCCGAAGATGACCCGTCGGAAACTTCCAGGTACGAAGGAGTGTGCATGAAGTACACTATCACGGAAGAGGGAGTCGCCGATGACAACCGTCATTATGATCCTTTCATTCTTCGCCTTTCCGAAATGTATCTGATCAGGGCGGAAGCAAACTGCGCTCTCGGCAGCCTTGAAGCGGCGGCGGATGATATCAGGACCCTCAGGTCCAGGGCGACAGGGATTGCGAAAGAGGACGTTGACCTGACATATTCAAATGCAGAAGAACTTGACGCAATAATACAGAGAGAGAGGATAAAGGAATTGTTCCTTGAAGGGCATCGCCTGTATGATATCACAAGACGCAAGGAAAATCTTGAAAGGGATGCATCCTGCGGGTCCTCTGTCCTGACCATGGAGTACCCGGATGACAGATTCATCCTCCCGATACCTCTTGTCGAACTGGACGCAAGTCCTCTGATGCAACCGAATCCGATAAACGCAACACAAAGATGAAATCTCTGATATTTGAATATTCCCTGGTCACGGCACTGCTCCTTACGGTCTGCTCCTGCAACGTCAACCGGATGGAACCGTATGACCATCCTTTTGTGGTCTTTACCTATACCAATTCATCTTCCACATCCATAGACGAGATGGCACAGACAGACGCTCAGTATTACATCCATCTGAGCAGCAGAAGACTTGATACGCCTGTTTCGGTCACGGTATCAGCCATACCGGGAGACGGACTGCAGGAAGGCGTGGACTACGAATTCATCTCCCAGGGCGGGACAGTCACTTTCTATCCCGGTATCTATGACATGCCGTTCAGGATAAGATGGCTGGCAAATGAGATAGACGAGACGAAGGACAATACCCTGACATTGAGACTGGAATCTTCCGATCTCGAAGGCCTTTCCCTGGGAATGCCAGGGCCTGATGAAGTTAACCGCACACTGAGAATTACCAAATACAAGTTGGACTGAAATATTGACTAAAGTTAAATGTTATGAAAAAAATCGGTTTTTTAATGATGATGACGGCAGCGCTTATGACTCTGGCTGCCTGTCAGGAAACAACACCTTCCGGGGAAGAACAGGTCACCGTTTCCATGACTTCTTTCGGCTTCTATATGCAGGATAATCCTGATCTGTATTCTGATGTAGTGATAGAGAATATCACGTCAAATGCCATTACAGTCCGTCTCCCTATGGTAACTCCTGAATCCGCTCTTACTTCCCTTATCCCTCAATTTGAAGTTACGGAGGGAGCATCGGTTATGAACGGGAATGTTCAGGTTGTCAGCGGAGAGACTGCCGTGGATTTTTCTTCGCCGGTTGATCTTGTCGTATCACTGGGAACTTCGAATGCAATGTACACGGTTACGGTCCTTATCAATCAGCCGTTAAAGTGGAATATGCTCGCACAGTCTGAAATAACCATGAGTGACGGTCCGGTTATGGCTATAAGTCAGACTGACGGGATTCCGTATCTGTTCGGATCAATTGATGCGGAAGATTCCGAATTCCAATACCCGAATCTTCTGACCCTTTCCGGCTCTGCACTTGAAAGTGTCGC
>CALVAE010000056.1 GCA_944325465.1 uncultured Bacteroidales bacterium
GCCTTGTCAATGATCTTTCTATCTTTTCCGCCCCCTCTCGCCTTCTCTCAACCCCCTCGTTTCCGAAAGGGATTGCAAAGATACGCACTTTTTCTTTCCCTCCAAATTTTTTTTCGTCTTTTTTTGATTTTTTTGAGGACCCTCGCACGGTTCTCGAACGCAAATCCCTGGACGACATAACCTTACGGAAAATTAAAAAATTCGCATTTTTTTGAAGAAATGGAGCATCATAATTTAGAAAGGCGCTTAACATTTATCCGAAAAATATCTATCTTTGTAAAGACTGTGATGAAACCTACATATACGATGTCAAACAAGGAAAGTCTGCAGACAATTTCAGAACGTACAGGATACTCGGTCTCCACAGTATCCCGTGTGCTTTCAGGGAAAGGAGAGCAGTACCGCATCGGAAAGCAGGCCATCGAAACCATAACCAGAGAAGCCAGGGAATGCAACTACACGCCGGATCTGATTGCCAAGGGGCTCAGGACAAAAAAGACCAGTACCATAGGGCTGACCGTTCCAAGCATCGACAATCCGTTCTTCTCGAACCTTGCAAGCATCATCACCAATAATCTCAAAAATCACGGGTACAACATCCTTCTGGCAGACTCAATGGAAGCCGAGCAGATGGAGACGGATGCATTGAATTCCTTCCTGTCGAGAAAAGTGGACGGAATAATAGCAGTCCCCGTCGGCTCGTCTCCGGACCTGCTGGAAAGAATCAGCAAAATCGTACCGGTAGTACTGATAGACAGATACTTTCCTGACACTACCCTTCCATACGTATGCACAGACAATTATTATGGAGGGTTGGCAGCCACCAGACACCTTATATATAAAGGATACAGGAATCTGCTTGCGATTCAGGGAGTACAGACATCAATGCCGAATAAGGAAAGGGTACGGGGCTTTAAGGATGCGGTCAGGGATTCCGGCATAGAGGAAATCCGGTTTACCGTCACGGGAAACGCCTTTTCTTCAGAAAACGGATATGAAAGTACCATCAGAGTCCTGGAATCCGGCAATCCTCCGGACGCCATCTTCGCCTTCAGTACCACTATAATGCTGGGGGCACTTACCGCAATCAGGGAAAAAGGGCTGAGGATTCCGGACGACATCGGAATCATTTCATTCGACAACAACCGTTTCCTGGACTATCTCGATCCGCCTATTACGAGAATCGAACAGCCGGCAGTGCAGATAGGACAACTGGCCACGGATATGCTTGTCAGGATGATCGGGGATTTCCAGACCGAAGACAATACCGAAGGGAAGATATTCATCCGGCCGTTCCTTGTGGAAGGCAGAAGCTGCTGATATGTTTTTAATCAAAAGATACTGAAACTGAATGATATGAGAAAAAATTTCGGAGCCAAGGCATGGACTTATCCCCAGCCTGTATTTATCATCGCCACTTATGACGAAAACGGTAATCCCGATGCAATGAATGCTGCATGGGGAGGAATCGACTATGATGACCGGATCAACCTCTGCCTGAGCGCAGGGCACAAGACCGTTGCCAACATTCTGGCAAACAATGCATTCACTGTCAGCATGGCAGATGTCGAGCACCTGGTGGCATGTGACTATGTAGGTTGCGTATCCGCCAACAGGGTACCGGACAAGTTCGCCCGTGCCGGATTCCACGCAACAAAATCCGAATTTGTCAATGCGCCACTGATAGATGAACTTCCGATGGCAGTGGAATGCACTCTGATCTCTTATGACCCGGAGACCTGCCATCTTGTCGGAAAGATAATCAATGTATGCGCTGACGAACGGATTCTGGACGATGCCGGTAAAATCGATCCCGCAAAACTCCGCCCCATCACATTCGACCCTGTCAACAACACCTATATAGCACTCGGAGAGACGGCAGGAAAGGCTTTCCACGACGGAATGGCGCTGAAATAGGACAATGCACAACACAAGAGGCTGTACAGGATTTCCCGGTACAGCCTCTTGTGTCAATAGCCAATTCAGAGAAACGGATTCTCAGCGGCTCTGCCTGCGGAGGAAACATTCGATTGTATTTTCCATCAGACAGCAGATTGTCATTGGTCCGACCCCGCCAGGTACAGGCGTGATGACAGAAGCCTTAGGTTCTACGGCAGCAAAATCCACATCTCCGCAAAGCCTGCCTGTCTGCGGGTCACGGTTGACCCCGACATCAATTACTACTGTCCCTTCGGAAACCATATCTCCGGTAATGAATTTCGGTCTGCCGATGGCCACAACCAGAATTTCAGCCTGTCTCGTAAGTTCCGCGAGACCGGTGGTACGGCTGTGCGCTATCGTTACAGTGGCGTTCTCGTCCAGGAGAAGTTTCGACACCGGAAGTCCGACAATATTGCTGCGGCCGACAACTACGGCCCGCTTGCCCTGAATGGTGACTCCGGCCGCCTTCAGCAATTTTATGATTCCTTTCGGAGTACAGGCGACAGTACAAGGCTGCTTCTGCCAGAGGGCAGCCACATTGAGAGGGTGGAACCCGTCCACATCCTTTTCCCTGGAGATTGTCTCTATGACCTTCGCCTCGCTGATATGCTTCGGGAGAGGAAGTTGCACCAGGATTCCGTCTACCGTATCATCCCCGTTAAGTTGCCTTATAAGAGAAAGGAGGTCCTCCTCCGTAATCGACTCCGGTCTGCGGATGGTCGTATTCCGTATCCCTACGACTTCGGAAGCCTTTGCCTTGCCTGTAACATACGATACGCTCGCCGGATCATCTCCGACAAGTATAACCACAAGATGAGGCACACGTCCGTATTTTTCCGGGAAAGCAGCCACCTGCTCCGCCATCTCCGCCTTCAGTCTGGTTGAAAGTTCCTTACCGCTTATTATCATACTCATGTTTTGCTAGTTAATGACAGTATTTGACATCCGTGGGCCAGCGAGTCCAGCCCATACCGGTCCGCCACAGGCAATCACAGGACACGCCAGCCGATATCCCGGCGATAGAACAGATTGTCGCAATCAATCTGCCCGACTGCCTTGAGCGCCTTGTCATGGGCTTCCTGAAGATCCTTGCCTGAACCGACTACCATAAGCACCCTTCCTCCGGAAGTAACAACGGTACGGTCGGCAAAAGCCGTCCCCATATGGTATATCCTGACATCCGGATTGTTTTCAAGAGCATCAAGTCCCCGTATCCCGAAGCCTTTGTCATAATGCCCCGGATAACCTTTGGATGCCATGACAAATCCCATGGTGGCCTTGTCTGACCATCTTATCTCAGGCATCGGAGTTCCATCCACGATGCTGGAGAAGATTTCGTAGATATCCGACTCCAGCCTCGGAAGCACAACTTCTGTCTCGGGGTCACCGAAACGGCAGTTGAACTCAATGACCTTGATGCCATCCGGCGTCTTCATCAGCCCGCCATAGAGGACACCCTTGAACGGACATCCCTCCTTGACCAGACCTGCAGCCACCGGCTTCATTATCTTTTCCATGGAATATTCCATGTCTTCGTCCGAGATGAACGGGAGCGGCGAATAGGCTCCCATACCTCCGGTATTCGGACCCTTGTCCCCTTCGTATGCCCTTTTGTGATCCTGGGAAAGGGCCATCGGATATACCTTCTCCCCATCAACGAAGCACATCAGGGAGAATTCCGGTCCGGTAAGGAAATCCTCAATGACGACCTTGCCTTTGCCGAACATGTCATCCAGCAGCATCTCTCTCAAGACAGCCTCCGCTTCGGTGAACGAGTCAGGTATGACAACGCCTTTTCCTGCCGCAAGGCCGTCATATTTGAGTACCACAGGCATGGAATGATGCCGCACATACTCCACCGCCTTGCCGTAATCTTCGAAAGTCACATAGGCCGCTGTCGGCACATCGTATTTCTTCATCAGCCTTTTGGCGAAATCCTTGCTGGACTCTATAGTGGCGGCAGCCTTTGAAGGTCCGAAAATCCTCAACCCTGCCTTGCCGAATTCATCCACGATACCGAGGGCAAGGGATGCTTCCGGGCCGACTACGGTCAGATCCACAGAATTGTCCAGGGCGAATTGTTTCAGTTCCCCGATTTGAGTATCCTTCAACGGGACGCATTCCGCCTGGGCCGAAATCCCGGCATTTCCAGGCGCACAATATATTTTCGAGACCAGACGGGACCTGGAAAGGGCATCGACTATAGCGTGGCACCTTCCCCCTCCCCCGACTACAAGGACTTTTGCCTTTGCGGCTTGTACATCAACTGTCTGCATAATATCCGTATTTCCGTTTTACCGTTACTGTAACTTTTCCCTCCTGAGTTCAAACCCTATCCGTATTCCGTCATACTGGCTCAGGATCGTCCCCAGCGAGCCGGAACCGGAATCCGTCACTGAAGATATCTTCTCCATGAAATCAAGCAGTCTGTCCGCATTGAAAAGAAGTTCCATCGTTTCCGGCCGGACAGTCACCCCGGCTTTCAGGGTCACTCCGCCAAGCCTGCCGCTTTTGCCGTAATCCAGCACGATACTGTCTTCATCCGGCAGAAAAGAATAGGTACCCGAAAAGGTCAGTTTCCCGAAATAAGTGGAAAAGGTGTTGTCAGCATTGAAAACATATCTGAAAGTGCCTTCCCTTATCCCGATCTGCTCCAGATAGCCGTTCATCCTGTCCTCGACCTGACCGGTCACGAGCGTCGAGGCGGCATTCGTAAGCATATTGTCTCCCGTCAGTTTCACCGCTGTCCCGGAATACGACCATTCCCCTTCAATATTTTCCGGAATGATATCCAGGCTTTCCACTACTGTACCTACTATGTCCTTGACACTTTCCTTATTGAAAAGATCCTTCAACGACTGCCCGCTCACCGGATTCATCGGAAAGAACAGCAGGGCGGCAGGAATGACAAAATACAATTTCTTCATATACGCTTTTCCAATTCCGGCGCCCAAGATACGAAATTATTTCAAATTTTCCTTGCAAGAGATGCAGGAGAGTGATCAGTAACCCTGTATCCTTTCCAGCCGTAATAGGCACATACGGCAAAACATACCACAGGAACGATATAGGCGATATGATAAACTGCAGGATTATGATGCATGATAAAGGCTGTCAACTGCGGCAGGCATGCCTTGCTTTTTAACAATTCCAACATACCCAACGGGGCTGCGCCAAAATTTATTGTTTTGACACAGCCCCGGAAATCATGTTCTGCGTGAAAAGGTCAGTGCTTGAAATGACGGTTGCCGGTGAAGAGCATCGGAATCCCGTTCTCGTCGGCCTTCCGAATGGAATCCTCATCGCGGATACTGCCTCCCGGCTGGACAATCGCCTTCACTCCGTACTTTGCAGCAAGGGTCACGCAATCATCAAACGGGAAGAACCCGTCAGAGGCAAGTACAAGCCCGAAATCCTCCACCTTGCCGCCATTGGACTCAATCGTAGCCCTGGCCTCATTGAGAGCGATTTCGGCCGAGCCGATACGGTTCATCTGACCGGCTCCCACTCCGTATGTCATTCCATTCTTTACAACCACTATCGCATTGGATTTGACATGCTTGACTATACGCCACGCGAAATTGAGGTCTTCCATATCCTCCGGCCCGGGCTTCGCCCCGGTGACGCACATTTCAGGGACAACGGTCTTTGTCTCAATGTCCTGGTCCTGGACAAGGAGACCTCCGTTCACACTCACGAACTGTTTGCGGACCTTCCCGTCCCTGGACATGTCGACCTTCAGCAGACGGAGATTCTTCTTGGTCTTCAGAAGGGCGAGGGCGTCATCGGAGAATGAAGGTGCCATGATTATTTCAAGGAAGACCGGCTTCATCAATTCTGCCGCTTCAAGGGTAATTTCACGGTTGGTCGCGACTATGCCGCCGAAAATGCTGACCTTGTCGGCCTCGAAAGCCTTCTTCCAGGCATCGGTCACATCTTTGCCTATGGCCGCGCCGCACGGGTTCATGTGCTTGAGTCCCACACAGAAAGGCTCGTTGAATTCACGGACAATGTTCAGAGCCGCATTTGCATCCTGGATATTATTGTAGGACAGTTCCTTGCCGTTGAGTTGCTCCGCCGTTGCCAGAGAATACGGGACTTTCTCCATCGAAGCATAGAATTTCGCCTGCTGGTGAGGGTTCTCTCCGTAACGGAGGCTCTGTTTGAGGTCATATTCCAGGAACAGCCTTTCATTCAGACCTGCCTGTGCCCTCATATAGGTGGCTATCATCATATCATATTCCGCAGTATGGGTATATGCCTTGGCCGAAAGTTCAAGACGCGTCTCCCTGGTGGTATTGCCGTTTGCCCTGATCTCATCTATCACTTTGCCGTAGTCCTCGGGATGACAGACCACAATGACATCCGCCCAGTTCTTTGCGGCACTGCGGAGCATGGAAGGGCCTCCGATATCGATATGCTCCACCGCATCCTCCATCGTCACGTCAGGCTTTGCTATGGTCTCCCTGAACGGATAAAGATTGACGCAGACAAGGTCGATGTACCCTATGCCGTTCTCCTCCAGTTGCCGGCGGTGGCTCTCCAGATCCCTGCGGGCAAGAAGTCCTCCGTGTACCTTTGGATGGAGGGTCTTCACCCTGCCGTCACATATTTCAGGAAATCCGGTCACATCACTGATATTGATGATATCCAATCCTGCATCCCTGAGCAGTTTCATAGTCCCGCCTGTCGCGATTATATCCCAGCCGAGACTCTTGAGTTCACTGGAGAATTCTACCACGCCAGTCTTATCGCTTACCGAAAATAATGCTCTCATAATATAAAGTATTTATTTCTGTCCGTACAAAACCGTATTCCTATATGATGGTCACTCCGGGGGTGGAAGTGATGCAGCCTATGACAGAAGCCCTCTCCCCGTGGGAAACAAGAATGTCAATGGCCTTCTGCGCCTCCGATTCATCGACTGCGAGCACCATCCCGATACCCATATTGAAGATATTGAACATCTCCCTGTGGGCTATCCGGCCGTATTTCTCGAGGAAGCGGAATATCGGCAGAATCTCCCAACTGCCTTCCCTGATCTCAATACCCTGGCCTTCATTGAGGATACGCGGGATATTCTCGTCAAACCCGCCTCCTGTTATATGGGCCACGCCATGCACGTCACAGTTCCTAATGACATCAAGCACCTGCTTCACATATATCCTGGTCGGGGTAAGGGCTACATCCCCAAGGACCTTTCCGTCCAGTTCCGGATAGGCGGCATTGAGATCCAGCGCATTGTCTGCGAATATCTTGCGGACCAGGCTGAACCCGTTGGAATGGATACCCGAAGAAGCGATCCCGACCAGCACGTCACCCGCCTTGACCTTGGATCCGTCGATGAGTTTCGATTTCTCGACCACACCTGTCGTGAAACCGGCGATATCATATTCCCCGTCCGCATACATTCCCGGCATTTCCGCCGTCTCGCCGCCGACAAGGGCACAGCCGGCCTGACGGCATCCTTCGGCCACTCCGGAAACGATTGCCTCCACTTTCCACGGCTCGTTATGACCGACAGCCACATAGTCAAGGAAGAAAAGAGGTTCGGCTCCCTGCGCCAGAACATCATTGACACACATTGCCACGGCATCGATGCCGATGGTGTCGTGCTTGTCAAGGGCAAACGCCAGTTTAAGTTTGGTCCCGACCCCGTCCGTGCCGCTTACCAGCACAGGCTCCTTGATATTCAGAGCCGAAAGGTCAAACATTCCTCCGAATGACCCGATATTGCCCATCACCCCGGTACGGGAAGTTGATGCTACATGGGACTTGATCCTGCGGACCACCTCATACCCGGCTTCAAGGTTAACACCTGCTTTTTCGTAACTTTCTGCCATAATATATAGTTTTTAGTTATCAATTTCCTTAATTTCCAGATCCTTCGCTACGCTCAGAATGACAGGATTGTGTCTTCCGGTTCAGATCCTTCGCTACGCTCAGGATGACAATGAACAGGAGACAGGGCAGGATGCCCGGACCCGGTTCAGCGACGGAAAGACAGGGCGGCTCCGATAGCGGTCCTGTACTCCCTGAATTCCGGAATGTGGAACCTTATCCCGTAAAGTTTCTCTATCCTGTCAAATGTCTGGCGGCACTGCGGAAGCATGGACAGGTTGCCTATCAGCACAAAATCCCTGATATCCGTGTTTCTCGCCACAAAGTTAGCTGCACTTCCTATAGCCTGCAATATCATGTTGACAATACCCGCCGCCACATCATCCGGCTCTGCATTCGCTTCCGCCTTGCCGAAATTGGATGCGGTCACTCCGTAAGGAAGTCCCGGAATCTCCGTTCTGGATATATCCTTTATCTGCAGGTCGACAGCAGACACATCTCCGCGCATGGCCATCGACATCACGTGCTTTATGTCATGGGTCCTGAACAGTATGCGGGACAGCCCCTGAAGGGTTCCCCCGCCTATCGCCATTCCACCAAGATGCTCGATGCTGTCCCCGTCCACCTTGATGAATGAGGTACCGGTCCCCATGCTCACCACCACCATCCTGTCCAGACCGCTTCCATACCTCGCACCGAGGGCATTGGAGACAAATTCATCCACCTTCGATGTCGGAAGGCCGTAAAGGTTCCCGTCAACGTATGCACTCCCCACTCCGGTCAGCATCACATGCTCCACTTCGGAAAGCACAATATGGTTGTCATATATATACTTGCCGAAAGCCCCGAAAAGGGAGGTCACAGGGTCATCGGCCTTGATGAACTGAGGAGAGCATATCTTCCCTTCCTTTATGCCGACAATCTTGGTCGTGCTTCCGCCTACGTCTATTCCAATTATCATTTAATGTCAATTATAAGTATTTTTTTAACAATTACCATCCAATGATTGACATTAAATGATAATTATACCCCCACCGCTTCGCGGAGCCCCCGAGGGGGCGTCACCCTCCTCACTGTTCGCTATGAATGTCCACTGGACATTCACTTTATCGCTCTCGACCCTCTCCGGGAGGACCTTTCCGAAAAACTCCGTTTTTCTCGAATAATGTCAATTATAAGTCTTTTCCAGTCAGAACTTGCCGTCCCTGTTGGCTTCCTCTATACTCTGGTAAAGCGCGGTCGGGTAATGTCCGTTGAAACATGCCAGACACAGGTCGTTCCTGCCGCCGGCCCTGAACAGCGCCTCTTCCGGAAGGAAGGCCAGCGAATCAGCGCCAATGACCTGCCGCGCCTCTTCCTCGTCCCTTCTGGCACAGAGCAGTTCATCGTACGTGGATATGTCCACACCATAGAAGCAGGGAGACTTTATCATAGGAGACGCAATCCTGAGATGTACCTCCGCAGCCCCTGCCTCCCGCAACATCGAGACTATCCTGCGGGAAGTCGTTCCCCTTACTACCGAATCATCTATCAGCACGACCCGCTTCCCCTTCACTATTGTCTTGACGGCCGAGAGTTTCATCCTAACGCCCTTTTCCCTCATGGCCTGGGACGGATAGATGAATGTCCTGCCGATGTACTTGTTCTTTATGAGTCCCATTTCGTACGGAATCCCGGAAGCCTCGCTGTAACCCATAGCCGCACTCAGACTGGAGTCCGGCACCCCGACAACTATATCAGCCTCAGCCGGAGCGGATTCCCACAGCAACCTCCCACTTTCCTTCCGGAAACCATGGACATTACAGCCTTCTATATCGCTGTCCGGACGTGCGAAATAGATATACTCCATCGCGCACATCGCATTTCTCCTGTACTCGGAATAATGCAGGCTCCTGATCCCGTGGCCGTCAATCGTAACTATCTCCCCCGGCCCGATGTCCCGGATGAACTCCGCCCCTATCGTATCGAAGGCACAGGTCTCGCTGCTGACAACATATCCGTTCCCCAATCTGGCCACCGAAAGCGGCCTGAGGCCATACTTGTCCCGGCAGGCATATATCCTGTTCTTCGTCATGATAAGGAAGGCAAAAGCGCCTTCTATCATATTGAGGGCCGTCATTATGGCGGATATTCTTGGCTGATGCCTGTCAACCGCATCCTTCTTTATCAGATGGGCCAGAATCTCGCTGTCGGAAGAAGACTGGAACAGACTCCCCCTGTCCTCCAGATATCTGCGCAACTGGGCTGAATTCACCAGATTGCCGTTATGGGCAAGGGCGAAATCCCCGGTATTGTGCCTGAAAAGGAAAGGCTGGACATTCTCTATCCCTCCGCCTCCGGTAGTGGAATATCTTACATGGCCGATGGCGGCGGTCCCGGGAAGGGAAGACAGCCTTGCTTCATTGAACACTTCCGTCACCAGTCCTTCGCCCTTGATGCGGCGCAACTGTCCGTCATCATTGACTGCGACAATTCCGCAACCTTCCTGTCCCCTGTGCTGCAGGGAATGGAGACCATAATATGTCAGGCCTGCCGCTTCCGGCACACCCCATATACCAAACACTCCGCATTCTTCGTGAAGTTCCCGGTCCCTTACGATATCTTCCATTATATGCTTCCTGCTATTTCCGATACCTTGTCATATATTATCCTGTAGGCATCGCCTACCTTGCCCATATCCCTGCGGAACCTGTCCTTGTCATACCGCTCTCCGCTCTCCGAATCCCAGAAACGGGCATTGTCCGGAGTGATCTCATCGGCAAGGATGATCTCACCGGAAGGCAGCCTGCCGAACTCGATCTTGAAATCCACCAGACTGATGCCTTTTGCGGCAAAAAGCGGTTTCAGGACATCGTTTATCCGCCTGGACATCCCATATATCCTTTCCAGTTCCCGGGCTGTCGCAAGTCCGAGGGCAACTGCGTGACAGTCATTTATCAGAGGGTCACACAGGTCATCATTCTTGTAGCACAGATCAATGACAGGCTCCTCAGGCACGATACCCTCCTTCAGGCCGAGCCTTGCTGCCATAGAACCGGCGATTACATTGCGCACAATGATTTCTATGGGAATCACGTCAAGCCGGCAGCAAAGCAGTTCCGTAGGAGATACCTGCCTGATAAAATGCGTCCTGATTCCGTTTCCTTCTAGAATCCGGAATATCATCGCCGCGATGCCTGCATTCAGCCGTCCCTTGCCGGCAATGACCGCTTTCTTTATCTTATTGAATGCCGTGATATTATCGGTGAAGCATAGCAGGACCTCCTCCGGGACATCCGTTCCGAAAATCCTGACTGATTCACCGTTGTATATCACTTCCTTTTTCTCCATATATTTTCAATCAGATTCTTCGCTTCGCTCAGAATGACAGATGGAATGACAGGGGCCCGCTATTCCCCGCGGAAATAGCGGACTGCATTGTCAAACAAAGGCTGCTCAAGACCGTCATCCGGTATGTTCTTGAACAGATTTTCCTCATACCTTTCCGTATGTCCCATCTTGCCGAGTATCTGTCCGTTACGGCTTATTATCCCCTCGATGGCGTAATATGAGCCGTTAGGATTGTACGGAGACTCCATCGTGACCTCTTCATCGATAGGGTCGACATACTGGAATGCGACCTGACCGTTTGCGAAGAGTTCGCGTGCAAGATCATCGCTGACCACGAACTTCCCTTCTCCGTGACTCACCGCTATCGTATGCAGATCCCCGACCTTGAATCCTGACAACCAAGGAGAATTCGTCGTAGATACTCTCGTAGTGACCATCTGGGATACGTGGCGGTTGATATCGTTGCGGAAGAGAGTAGGCGAATCCTTTGTCACCATTCCGAGACGCCCGTAAGGAAGAAGTCCCGATTTCACAAGCGCCTGGAAACCGTTGCAGATTCCAAGTATGAGGCCTCCCCTGTCGAGAAGCCTATGGATTTCTTCCGCTATTTCCTTGTTGTTAAGCACATTCGCTATGAACTTGCCGCTTCCGTCCGGTTCGTCCCCTGCAGAGAAGCCGCCGCAGAGAGCCAGGATGTGACACTCCGCTATATTCTTCTTCATTTCCGCGATAGAACGGAATATATCCTCACTCCTGAGATTGCAGAACGTGGTCATCCTCACCTCGGCTCCAGCCTTGCGGAAGGCCTTGGCCGTATCATAGTCACAGTTCGTTCCCGGGAACACAGGCAGATAGGCGACCGGGGTCTGCACAGGTTCTCCCTTGTACCTGAGTTCCTGTTTCTTTACCTTGAGCGGCCGGATATTCTCCATCCCGGATGGGACCAGCGCACTGTGACGGGCCTCTGCGGCAGACGGATAGATCTCGTTGAACATGGCGCCGTTAAGTTCCATCAGTCCGAATATGTCAAGTTCCTCCCCGTTGATATGCAGCATCCCGTCTTCCCCTGAAGTCACCTTGCCGAGATATACGGCATCCGGATAATCCAGAGTGTCCTCGCATTCAACCACCAGAGAGCCGTAGCAGCAGTCGAAAAGGACCTCTGCCGGAGCCTTGATATCCACTCCGAACGCATTGCCGAAAGACATCTTGCAGACGGAAGCGCATACGGAATCCAGTCCGACAGCGTAGGCGGACACTATGTTGCCGTCAAGAATCTGCTCGTTGACGAAGGTCCAGTTCCTCTTCAACTGATCGGTATCCGGCATAAGGTTCTCCTTCGGGGTATGTCTTATAAGATACAGAAGGTCGTCTTCCGACTTCAGTTCAGGGGAAATGACATCATTCGCATCCACCGTAGTGATACCGAATGCAGCCAGGGTCGGAGGTACATTCAGGTCCTCGAAAGTCCCGCTCATGGAATCCTTTCCTCCTATTGACGGCAGGCCCAGTTCCACCTGCATCTTCAATGCCCCGAGCAGGGCGGCCAGAGGAAGCCCCCAGGTATGCCGTTCATGCGTCATTCTCTGGAAATATTCCTGATATGAGAATCTCATCCTGTCATACTGTCCACCAGCCGAAACCACCTTCGTGCAGGCATCCACGACCGCGTATGCGGCAGCATGATAAGGGCTCCATGATCCAAGATAAGGATCGCACCCCCAGGCCATCACGGAAGCGGTATCCGTATATCCGTCCACTGGAAGTTTCTGGACAGACACCTGCGCCTGGGTTGTCTGGAGCATCCCGCCGTACGGCATAAGCACGGTAGAACGGCCGACAGTGGAGTCGAACATCTCCACCATCCCTTTCTGTGAAGTATGGTTGGCATCCGACAGTTCTTCCTCTATCCTTTCCTTCACCGACCTTCTGTCGTCAGGATCCGGGCTGAACGGTTCGGACGGAGTGACGGCACCGATCGTGGCCTCGGCATAATGCCTTGCCCCTGCGCTGTCGATGAATTCCCGGGAGATGTCCACCATCAGTTTCCCGCCGTTGTACATCCTCAGCCTGCGGGTGCCGGTAACATCCGCCACGTATGTCACCTCGACATTTTCACTCAGACAGTATTTCTCGAATTCCTCCCTGTCTTTCGCCTCTATGACGACAGCCATCCTCTCCTGAGATTCGCTTATCGCCAGTTCCGTCGTATTGAGTCCGGAATATTTTACAGGGACCCGGTCCAGGTAAATGTCCAGCCCGTCGGCAAGTTCACCTATGGCCACGCTTACGCCGCCGGCCCCGAAATCATTCGATTTCTTGATCAGTCTTGTGACTTCCGGTCGACGGAACAGCCTCTGGAGTTTGCGTTCCTCCGGCGCATTGCCCTTCTGGACCTCGCTTCCGCAGGTTTCAAGAGACGCTTCAGTGTGTTCCTTTGAAGAACCGGTAGCCCCTCCGATACCGTCCCGGCCCGTACGCCCGCCAAGCAGAAGTATTATATCCCCCGGTGCCGGAGACTCCCTGCGGACATTATCCGCCTTGACCGCCCCGACCACGGCTCCGATCTCAAGCCTCTTCGCCTCATAGCCGAGGTGATACATTTCGTGGACATTGGTAGTCGCCAGGCCGATCTGGTTGCCGTAACTTGAATATCCGGCAGCAGCCTTGCGGCTGATCACCTTCTGCGGAAGTTTGCCCGGACGGGTGTCCTTGACATCCCTCCACAGATTGCCCGCTCCGGTAAGACGCATCGCCTGATATACGTAACTTCTGCCTGAAAGAGGGTCTCGGATCGCTCCCCCGAGACAGGTCGCCGCCCCGCCGAAAGGCTCTATCTCGGTAGGATGGTTATGGGTCTCGTTCTTGAACTGCAGCAGCCATTTCTCATCCTTCCCGTCAACGTCCACATCCACATAAATGCTGCATGCGTTATTCTCCTCGCTCACCTCCATGTCATCAAGCAGTCCCTTGCTGCGGAGGTAACGCGCCCCTATGGTAGCCACATCCATCAGGCACAAAGGCTTGCCTTCCCGACCGAGTTCCTTGCGTATCTTCAGATAAAGGTCATACGTACCCTGGATCTCATCCTCTACGAACGAATCCTCTACCTTGACATCATTCAGTATGGTAGTGAAGGTGGTATGGCGGCAATGGTCGCTCCAGTAGGTATCCAGGATCCTCAGTTCCGTCTCATACGGATCGCGGCCTTCATTCCTGAAATAATTCACGACTTCACGGAGATCATCGGCATTCATGGCCAGCCCGTACTGTCTGCAGTACGGCGCAAGGTCTTCCTCACCGAGTTCCCTCAGGCCTTCAAGCACCGGCACCGGACGCACCGGGGCGTGCTCCATGTCGCTGAGCCTGGAAAGGTCCTTCTCCCTGGACTCTACCGCATTTATATAATAGTGTCTTATCTTCGCCATATCCTCTTCGGAAGTGTCTCCGTCAAGGATGATCAGTCTCGAACTGCGGATACGGACATCCGCCTCCGGGTCAATGAGCCGCACGCAATCGACAGCCGACGCTGCCCTCTGGTCGAACTGCCCCGGCAGGTATTCCACCGCTATGTATTTCTTCCCCTCAAGGTCACAGGTATCCGTCACCCTGTCAGTCACGATCTCCCCGAACACGCTGTAACGGCTCTTTTCCAGAAGTTCCGGTGTAAAGCCGAACAGGTCATACACATTAAGGAGACGCAACGACTTGAGGTCCAGCTGGAGGTTCTCGTTAAGTTCATTCCTGAGGCTGTCGCCCTCCACGTAGAATTCGGGATATTTCTCTACGAAAATACGGTAGTTTTCCATCAGATCTCTGCCTTCAAAACGGTTTCTGTCTGCTGCTTCCTGTATTCGACAAGTTTCTCTTCAAGTCCCTTGTCTGAAAGTGCGAGTATCTCCACAGCGAGGAGAGCCGCGTTTTTGGCTCCGTTGATAGCCACAGTAGCCACCGGAACCCCTCCCGGCATCTGGACGATCGAAAGGAGGGAATCCAGACCGCCGAGCGCCTTTGTCTGCATCGGCACGCCGATTACGGGCACGGTAGTCAGTCCCGCAACCACTCCGGCTACATGGGCGGCTCCGCCGGCACCGGCGATAATGACCCCTATCCCGCGCTCTTTCGCCGTCCTGGCGAATTCGAACATAAGGTCAGGAGTCCTGTGGGCGCTGATGACACGCTTCTCGATCTCGATGCCGAATCCGGCAAGGGTCTCTACTGCAGCCGACATTACCGTCCAGTCGCTTGTAGATCCCATTATTATTGCAACTTTCATATAATTAATGATAAAAATGACGTCCTAAAACCTCACAAAGGTAGTCAAATTTATTTTATTAAAACATCCGGCAATGACCTATTTTACAGTAAAAATGTCTATCTTCGCAGGATATGGCTGCACCGGGCTTCCCCATGCAGCGGAAAGGACCGATTAAAATCAGGAATATGAGAGACTTGTATATAACAAATACATTAAGCCGCAAAAAGGAACTGTTTGTACCGATCAGCCCCGGAAGGGTCGGGCTGTATGTATGCGGACCGACCGTCTACGGAGACGCGCACCTCGGACATGCAAGGCCGGGAGTGACATACGACGTACTGGTCAAGTTCCTCCGGCACCTCGGCTACAAGGTACGGTATGTCAGGAACATAACGGATGTGGGACATCTTGAGCACGATGCCGACGAAGGGGAAGACAAGATTGCAAAGAAGGCAAGGCTCGAACAGCTTGAACCGATGGAAGTGGCCCAGGAATATACCATCCGCTACCACAAGGCGATGGAAGCACTGAATGTTGCCCCGCCTTCAATAGAGCCGAGAGCCTCCGGGCATATCATCGAGCAGATAGAACTCGTGAAGAAGATTCTGGATGCGGGATACGCATACATCAGCAACGGCTCGGTGTATTTCGATGTGGAGAAATACGACAGGGAGCACAGATACGGCATCCTTTCCGGAAGGACCCTTGACGAGACAAAGGAAGGGACAAGGACTCTGGACGGGCAGGATGACAAGCATGCCCCATACGATTTCGCCCTCTGGAAGAAGGCCTCGCCCGAACATATCATGAAATGGCCGTCTCCGTGGAGCGAAGGCTTCCCGGGATGGCATCTGGAATGCTCGGCGATGAGCGAAAAATATCTCGGACGGGAATTCGACATCCACGGAGGCGGGATGGACCTTATGTTCCCCCACCATGAATGCGAACTGGCCCAGAACACCGCTTCAAGAGGGACAGGAGGGGTACACTACTGGATGCACAACAACATGATAACGATCAACGGGAAAAAGATGGGAAAGTCACTTGGCAATTTCATCACCCTTGACGAGATGTTCCACGGCACGCATCCTCTTCTGGAACAGGCATACAGCCCGATGACCATACGCTTCTTCATCCTGCAGGCCCACTACCGCAGCACGCTGGATTTCAGCAATGACGCCCTCAAGGCCGCCGAGAAAGGATTGAAGAAGATACTCCAGGCCGGGAAAGACCTGAAGGATATTGCAAAGGCTGCCGGGATCGGTTCCACCGATGCCGTGGTCGCGGAAACGGCCAAGTCTCTGGCAGACGGACAGGCTTACGAAAGCGAAGCCGGCAGGATCGCACAGGCCATATATGAATCCCTTTGCGATGACCTCAACACTCCGGTGGCCATTTCCCACATATTCGATGCAGTGAGGATAATCAATTCAGCCAAGGACAGGAAACAGGCCCTTCCGGCAGAAGACTGCGCAATCCTGCTTGCCGTTTTCGACGGCATAGCGGACGGTGTGTTCGGACTTACGGAAGAAGAGGAAGGAGGAGACAAGGCTGCAGCAACCATCGGCGGGCTTGTGGAAATGGTACTGGAACAGAGAAAGAAAGCGAAGGAAGCGAAGGACTGGGCCACTTCAGACAGGATACGCGACAGCCTCAACGCCATCGGCATCACGATCAAGGACACCAAGGACGGCACGGAATGGTCGCTTTCCTGAACGCCCCGACATTTGACCTGATAACAACGTTAATATATGAAATTGATATCGTGGAACGTAAACGGACTCAGAGCCGTATGTGACAAGGGAGGATTCAGGGAGACATTCGCCGCCCTGGATGCAGACTTCTTCTGCCTGCAGGAAACGAAGATGCAGGCCGGGCAACTGGACCTGGAATTCGACGGCTACCGTTCCTACTGGAACTATGCCGACAGGAAAGGCTATTCAGGCACGGCAATATTCACCCGCAAGGAACCGCTGTCCGTCACATACGGCATGGGAATCGACGAGCACGACCATGAAGGCAGGGTCATAACCCTTGAAATGCCGGAATTCTACCTTGTCTGCGTATACACCCCCAACTCCCAGGACGGGCTTGCAAGACTTGGCTACAGGATGAAATGGGAGGATGACTTCAGGGCATACCTTCTGAACCTTGCTTCCGTCAAGGGGGTCATCGTATGCGGAGACCTGAATGTCGCCCATAAGGAAATCGATATCAAGAATCCTTCATCGAACAGGCGCAATGCAGGCTTCACGGATGAAGAAAGGGGCAAGATGACAGAACTGCTGGATAGCGGCTTCATCGACACTTTCAGATACTTCTATCCGGACACGAAAGACATATATTCCTGGTGGTCATACCGGTTCAGTGCAAGAAGCCGGAATGCAGGATGGAGGATAGACTATTTTCTCGTTTCGGAGAATTTCAAGGAACACATCAGGGGAGCCGCCATCCATAACGGGATCTACGGTTCGGACCACTGCCCGGTAGAACTTGACATAGACTGATCCGAACCGGCAGACGACAAGTCTGGCAGACGCAAATCCATGACCAGAAACATATACGAAGATGCAAAAGACCACCCCAAACACCAGAACCCGGATAACACTGTCAGCCTCTATCCTGTTCATACTGCTGGCCGTACTGTATTTCCTGCCCGTTGACCTGCCCTTCAAGATTGCGTACCCACTGGTCATTCTGGCTATCCTGTCTCCTTGGATTCTCCCCTGGCAGATGTGCCTGGCGATGTTCTTTTCCGCCGCCGGGGATGCAGCCGGGGCATACGGAAGTTTCATCCTGCAGACCGGATTCTTCGCCCTCGCCCAGATAATGCTTATCGTCTTCTTCATCTCAAGGGCAATCCGGGAGAAACTGTATTCCCAATCCGGCTACAGTTCCAGAAACGGGAGCCTCCAGTTCATTTTCGCATTCCTGCTTACCGTACTCACTACCGGACTGCTGGCATGTTCCGCGACGGTTCTTTCTCCGGCCATAGATGACACTTCAGTCAGGAGTGCCGTTTCGGTATATTCCGCCCTTATCCTGCTGATGCTCTGGACCGCATTGGCGCAGAAGGATATCGCATTTGCCGCCGGAGCCGTCCTTTTCGTGTTTTCCGATGCGGTCATAGCCTACAACAGGTTTGTCGGGCCGGTTCCCGGGGAAACATATCTGATAATGATACCTTATTATCTGGCCCAACTGACTCTTTTCATCCGAAGTTCCATCCAGCCCCAGGTCTACAGATAACAGGGATCCAGCCCGTCTGCGGCCTATTTCCTGAAAGACTCATAGAACCAGGAAATCCCGCCGCACAAGGCCATGGTCACAGCCTGTGATTCATGGGAAAGGGTGGCGAAAATGACACCCAGGCCTGCAGGAATCCCGTAGATCGTCGAAAGTGCCAGAGACACGATGAAATGGAATGAGCCGAAACCGCCCGGGACAGGGACAAGCCACCCGAAACTTCCTGCAATCATCAGGAAAAGGGCGTCAACCGCATTGAGATAGCCCAGATCCGGAATCGCATACATCGTACAGACAGCCATCAGCCAGTACATTACCCAGATAAGGACAGTGTACAGCAGGAACATCAGTTTGCCATCCATTCTGAAAGCACTCGTAAACCCGTCAATCACACCTTTCGACAAGGATACCGCTTTGGAACAGAATCTGCTCCTGTCCCTGAACTTCCATACAACCAGACAGAAGGCAGCCAGTACAATGACAAGGGCAGCGATCACCCACCACAGACTCAGATGTAGGCTGCTTTCCACAGGCCGCCATATCTTCTCCACAAAGAAAGACCCGAATTTTTCCCATCTGAAGACCAACAGCATCGCCGTCACAAACAACATTACCACCAGATCCCAGCCTCTCTCCAGCACCACTGTCCCGAAGACCTTGTCGTATGTCGCGACATCCCGCTCGGAACCGGTTCCGACACTCCGGCTGACAGACCTCCCGCCGTCACGGCCTGCCACACTCTCCGGCACCTCCCCGCGATGCACGGCCGCGCTCCTGGCACTGATCACCCCGCAACGGACGAATTCACCTATCCTCGGGAAAACGAAATTCGCAATATAGCCTATGTTGACCGCGTTGAAAGCGGTCAGACGTGTCGTGGCAGGATCGATGGGAAGAAGGATCTGCCGCCAGCGCAGTCCCCTTAGCCAGAAAGCTATGATACTGACAGCCATGGACAGGATAACGAATTCCCATCTGCACTCCTTCAGACCTCTGATGAAATCCTCCCATTTCACCCCTCTGAATGAAAACCAGAGAAGCACTGCCGCAACCGCCAGCGACACAGAATATTTCAATATCTTCTTGTTCCTTTCCGTCATTCCGTTCCTTCCTTATATTACCGACCCGCAAATTTATCCATATTTTTTCTAACTTTGCGTCTTAAAGTCAAATTCATATCTATGAAGTCAATATTAGGAATGGGGAATGCCCTTACGGATGTCCTTGCCGTACTTCCGGATGACACCCTTCTCAAAAGCCTCCATCTGCCAAAAGGCAGCATGCAGCACGTGGACAGAGGAACCAGCGACAAGATCTGGCACACCCTCAGACAGATAGGAGTCCAGTACGTAGCCGGAGGATCGGCCGCCAACACTATCACCTGCACTGCCATTCTCGGAATGGAATCCGGATTCATAGGCAAAGTCGGGGATGACGAAATCGGCCATCTGTACAGAAGCGACCAGGAGCAATACGGCATACATTCCAGGCTGCTCAAGGGGGAAAGCCCGACTGGCAGGGCCATGGTGTTCATAACGGCGCCGAACGCCGAACGGACATTCGCCACCTACCTCGGCGCAGCGCTTGAACTGGTCCCGGAAGACCTGAAACCGGAATACTTCGAAGGATATGACTATTTCCATATCGAAGGCTACCTGGTCCAGAACCAGGAACTTATCCGCAAGGCTGTGGAAATGGCAAGGGAGGCAGGCTGCACGATTTCCATAGATATGGCTTCCTATAATGTCATAGAATCGAACAAGGCTTTCCTGCACGATATAGTGGAGAACTATGTCGACATCGTATTCGCCAACGAGACGGAAGCCAGGTCCTTCACCCGTCTCGAACCCCGGGAAGCCCTTGACGAAATGGCAAGATACTGCGACATCGCTGTCGTGAAAATCGGAAAGGATGGCTCGATGTTGAAGAGCGGAGACGAATACCATTATATAGAGGCATGGCCGGCCACACCGGTGGATGCGACAGGCGCCGGAGACACCTATGCCGCCGGATTCCTGTACGCCCACTCGCTCGGGCTGCCGCTGAAAACGTGCGGGGAAATCGGATCGATCATTGCGGCCAAGGTTGTCGAAGTGGTCGGGACCAAGATTGACATACCGAGATGGAAGGCAGCCAAACAGGAGATAAGGGAACTTGTATCGGCCTTCGGGAAAGACCGCGCTGCCATCCCTGAATCAAGATGACGGACTTTATCCACGACGCTCACTACAATGTTCAGGAAATTCTTCAGGAAAAGACGGCTCAGGAAAGATGCCTCAACGATAAGGACAGGAATGATTCCGCTCAGGGAAATCCATTCCGCTGCTGCAGTCATCAATATTGCCGAACCCGGCTGGGATGACTGTCTGAAAAGTCTGGAGTCATTCTGCAAAGCCGGCGGCATATCCCTGTCTGTCCTGTTCATTGACCTGCGCAAGCCGGGAAAGGGAGAGGAGACAGGATCCGACAGGGACAGGACCATTACACGCAAGGATATCAACTGGTTCGGACGGCCGGACCTGAAAAAGGCGGCTATCGTGACGGGACATCCGACGGATCTGTTTCTCTGTCTTGCGGACGACACCTCCTTCTGCATAGAATACCTGTCCCGTGCGGCCAAGGCAAGATTCAAGATAGGAAGAAAGCCTTTCCCTGACGACCCGTTCGACCTGATCGTGGCAGAAAGGCTGCCGGAAAATCCCGGAGAGCAGACAGAAACTCCATACGGCTCCCCCGGAACAACCGCCCGGGCTGAAACCGTGGCAGATGCCAGGCATGCAACACCTGACACGGCCAAGTCAGCACTTCCTGAAGGCAAGAGTGTCATCGGGGAAATATTCAGAACCGTCACGGAAATCATAACAAAAATAGAATAAAGAGATGAAAAGATTCACAGACTACCTGATGGTGACCGTAAAAGGCATCTGCATGGGAGCCGCCGACGTGATACCGGGAGTATCGGGCGGCACGATTGCCTTCATGACAGGCATCTATGAAGAACTTGTAGGTTCCATCAACTCCATCAACGGTGAAGCCGTCAGACTGCTGTTCACCGGCAAATTCAAGGCCTTCTGGAAACATATCAACGGCAATTTCCTGATTTCCCTCATTGC
>CALVAE010000057.1 GCA_944325465.1 uncultured Bacteroidales bacterium
CTACGCAGAAAAGATGGAACTTTCTCATAAGGAATCAGTATTTGTTGGTTGAATGTGTCAGAATCTGTACCGTACTCCGACAGTAGGGATGAATCCGAGCAGTCCTTCATTATAGAATCCCGCTCCGTATCCGATACCGAACTGAGGTCTCAGGTCCACGGAAATCTGCAGGGGGAACCAGAATGAGTATTCCAGTCCTATCTGCCCTACTATGCCGAATATCATTGTGTCATAACTGGAGAAGGCATATCCGACAGACAGCCCCGGGCCTGCATAGAATCCCCAGTCGCCTCTGGCTGTCCATACCGGCTGCGCAATCATGAAATTATAGGTTGCCGTGGCGCTGAGTGAAGAAAAATACGGTACGCCCAGGTTGGCTTCGATGAAATCGGCGTGTCTTACAGTATGCTGGTAACTGGCTTCAAGTCCGAATGCCAGTCGGCCTCCGACAGACTTTGGCTGTGCGGATGCAGCCGTGGAGAGAGCCGATATTATGACGGCTGCTGCAAGGACGGTCTTTTTCATGGTGTTTTCCGTTAATTCGTTTCGAGGGCCAAAGTTAGAAAATTTTGCCGTTATTTGATAAGGAAACGGACGGATAGTGAGTTGCCGTCAGAGTCGACGGCAGTGACCGTGTGTTCTCCGGGGGCGGCGGTGATATTCATCTGGTGGATATACCGGGTCGAGCCGAGGTATTCCGAATCGAGATGCCAGAACACGTCGGTTTCCGGGTTGCTGTGAGCGAGGTTGAATACTGCGCCCTTGATGCTGCCGTCCAACTGGCGGGGAACGGTTATGGTGCTTCCGTTTTCAGGATATATGAATTCCATAGGTGCATACCCGTCATGACCGGATGTGCCCGGAGCGGAAGGTGGAAGCGGCCTGTATTCCGGATGTTGTCTGCGGTAATACCATTCCATTGCAGGGGGAAGGATGAACATGTTGACCGTCCGTGCGCCCGGGGTGGGGGCGGAAACCCTGTATCGGCCGTCTGCGCTGACTGTCACCGCTCTGTGGTATGGGCACACCGTGCTCCGGAGTGCCGCTGCCGGAAGAGCCAGGGTGTCCCTGATGTCACAGTACTGTCCGGCAAGGTGTCCGGATTTCCTGCAGACTTCTGCTATTGAACAGGATGTGCCGGAAGGCTCTTCAAACCAGTCTCCGGAAGTCCCTCGCTCCGGCAGTGTGTTGAATATGTCGAACATTACCGGTCCTGCTGCGGTCGCTCCGGACAGTCCTGGTACGCCTGCACCGTCAGCGTTCCCTGCCCATACCCCTACTGCATATCCCGGAGTCACCCCGACTGCCCATGCGTCCCGGAATCCGTAACTTGTCCCTGTTTTCCAGGCGACCTTGCGGACAGACGATATCAGTCTCCAGTCCATTTCATCAGGCCGGTTGACCTCCTTCAATGCTTCCATTGTCCACCAGATGGCTTCCGGGTCCGACAGCGGGAACCGGTTGTCCGTTTCGTTGCCATGTCCTGCCAGCAGACGGGCCATTCCGGCATAGATTCCGGTGATTTCATACAGCCGTCCTTCCGCGCCGCCCAGGATCAGTGACAACCCGTAATCTTCCGGTGGCCTTGTAACGGTAGTCATCCCTGCGTTCCGGAGCAAGGTGTGGAAACGGGGGACACCGTAACTGCGGAGCAGATGTACGGCAGGGACGTTCAGGGATCTGGCAAGGGCCTCATCGGCCGGTACTGCTCCATAGAACTGCAGATCATAGTTCTGGGGCGAGAAGCCGTTTATGTTTACAGGGATGTCAGGCAGCAGAGTCCCCGGCAGGATGGATCCGTCCTGCAGCATGGCGCAGTACAGCAACGGTTTGAGGATACTTCCGGTACTGCGTGGCGACTGGAGGATGTCTACCTGGCAGCCCGGGCGTCCGGACGAGAATCCTGCATTGCCGCAATAAGCCAGCACCTGCATCGATCTAACATCGAAAACGACTGCGGCAATGTCATTTATCCCTTTCCTGCGGAATTCCGCATTCCATCGTTCGAGTATGGCTTCCACCTGCCGTTGCAGATGAATGTCGATGGAAGTGCGGACAATACCGTCCGGTTCAGTAGCCTGCAGTAACCGGCCGTCTGCCAGATGAGGCGCATGTTGGGGAAGCGGCAGCGGGTTGTCCGGAAGCGGTTCATCGCAGGCAAGGCTATAGTCGGTGGAATCGATCACGTCCCTTTCAAGCAGGATTCCCAGCAACCTGTTCCTTTTCTGTTCCAGCAGTTCCCTGTTCCGGCCGGGATGTATCATTGAAGGCGCATTTGGCAGTACGGCCAGAGTCGCCGCTTCGGCCCATGAAAGCCGGTCGGCCGGTTTGCCGAAATACCTCCACGAAGCCGCCTCCAGTCCGACCACGTTGCCTCCGAATGGGGCATAAGAGGCATACAGGGCCAGGATTTCATCCTTGCTGCATCTCAATTCGAGCCGGGTGGCAAGGATGCATTCGATCAGTTTCTGCCACAGCGTCCTTTCCCGGTTTCTTGAAAGTCGGATTACCTGCATCGTTATTGTGCTTCCTCCGCTGATTACCCTGCCTGATGACAGGTTCTGGTATGCGGCCCTTGCCAGGGAGACGGGATTTACCCCGGGATGCCAGCGGAACCACCTGTCTTCAAATGAAGTGATGGCAATCGCGAATTTTTCCGGGACGGAATCTGAAGGAGGGAATCTCCATTGCCCGTCATCCGCGATTCTGGCGGTGAGAAGTTCCCCGTTTCTGTCGGTCACGACCCTGGAATAGACTGTCCCTTCAAACAGGTCACGCGGAAGGCAGTTAAGCCAGACCATGCCTATGACAGCCAGACCGGCAATGACTGCTGTCATCACCGGTCTTTTCCTCACAAGGTCCGGAATCCTTTTCAGACTTTTCCGCATTTGCTTGCTGGCTATGGGGAATCGGGTCCCTTCTCTCAGTCGACGGTGGTCGTGCCGGAGGCGGTCCTGGCGTTGATTTCAGGCGAATACATTGCTTCACAACTGATTGCGGGCAGGATGAATTCACCCTTATATGCTGCGCGGAGCCTTGTCCGGAAGGTCTTTCCGGTCCCTTTCCGCAAGTCAAAATAATACGTCACCCTGTCATCACGGATATCCTTGTAGTCATATCCTGTTTCGGATGATGCCGTCCCGGTTACCCTTTCGTTGAATATTTCCCAGCCGGATGCCGCAGGTACGGTCAGGGCAAGGGAAGTCAGATCGGTTGTTCCGGAATTGTTCCTGACAGTGACCGTCACCATGAAATCCGTGCCCTGTCTGATGCTCTTTGATGATACCGGGTTTCCGTCAAGGTCCGTATATGAGACATCAAGGCCGATTCCGTATGAAGAACCGCTCGCTTCAGTGCCGGCAGCCGGCCTCTGTCTGGTGATGACAGTGGCATAGACAGGCCCTTCGGAAAGATTCCTTATCTCCACTTCCTTTCTGTCCGGGGACAGAGGCATTGTATATACCGCCCCTGCACTGTTGATTTCTTCCGCTCCGGTGCCGGATGCGCTGTCTAGTCCGGTGTACCTTACTTCTGCGTGGAGAGCACCCGTATTCATCCTGTCGGCAAGCCTGCCCATGGCGGAAGATACGAATGCTGTCTGCTGGGTGGAGTACGGACTGCCTTCCCTGAGGGTCCGGGAGATTTCTTCTGCCGGACCGAGGGCGGCACGGATATCGTCTGCAAGTACGAGGCTTTCGAGCATTATCGCCTTGTCTCTCATGGATGACCGGAATCTGTCAGCCTGTCCGGCATCTTCCGTCTGCATCTTCAGCCCGGAGATGATTTCCTTGGCGACTGCCTTCTTCCCGTTGATGGAATATGCGGAAGCGAGCATCCATTTCGCGATGTCCGGA
The DNA here is from genome assembly GCA_944325465.1 of uncultured Bacteroidales bacterium. GTDB lineage: Bacteria > Bacteroidota > Bacteroidia > Bacteroidales > UBA932 > Cryptobacteroides. Next base: position 3,855 of record CALVAE010000057.1, read on the forward strand.
ATGCCTGAGGATTCCTTGAGCCTGTTCATTTCCCCGTCTTCCGCAACGGACGCAAGGGCGAGGGTGTACAGCCTGTAGGCCTGTGTAAGGGCGGCAGTCCTGGATGCGGAAGCATCAGTTCCGTTTCCTGTCGGTATCCTGAAGTTCCTTGAACAGCGTTTCTGGAAGTTCGCCCATGCATCGTATACTCCTCTGTTCACTTCATATCCCTGCGCTGCCGCCAGAGCCATGAACTGTCCCGCCATAGAGGTAACCCATTCGTTTGCATCAGCCTGTCCGGGCCATAACGGGAATCCTCCGTCCGCAAGCTGGCGTCCGTACAGTCTGCCAAGAAGCACAGGCACGAGGCTGTCCGTTACCGCAGCCTCATCTCCTTTAAGGAATCTCTTGAGGGACAGGAGGGTGATACCCCTGGCGGAAATCTGTTCGGAACATTCGTTCCTGTAGCCTGCCGCAAAATCAAGGCATCCGTGGATATCCATTGAAGGGAATGAAGCCAGTTCCAGGACGGCTGACGCATCTTCCTGGTTGAGAGGTCCGTATCCTATCTTCTCGCTTTTCCCGGGTTCAAGTACGGCTGCAAACCGCCCGATGACATGAGGGTTAGGATTCCTGACGGGTACCGATATGGTCTCGGCCGCAGTATATCCTCCACCTTCCGCCTTGACACTGACCCTTGCCGTTCCTTCCTTTCCCGTTGTCTTCAGGATGAAATTCACCAGACGGTCACCGGGCTTGTCGAAGGACAGGTCCGCCGAGTTCATCGAAACGACTTCGGCCGGTCCCTCCACGGATACGGAGACCCTGACATCCCGCTCCGGGCTTTCCATGGCAAAGACATTGACCGGAAGCGAGACATATTCTCCCGGAGCGAGGGAACGCGGCAGAGTCGGCAGTATCATCAGAGGAGTCCTGACAGGCACGGTCTTCTCCGCATTTCCGTATGCCCCTCCGGAACCGGCTACGACCATTACCCTTACCGAACCTACATACATTGGCAGGGTGATCCTGTGGACATTTTCCTTGCCGTCAAGAGTGAATGGTCCGAGGAATCTTACCACAGGATTGAACCTGTTGTCCTGTTTCGATTCCTTGTTGATAGTCTGGTCTCCTCCGATGCCGGCCATCGGTGACAGCCGTCCGCCGAAGGCTCCGATCACATTGTCATACAGATCCCAGGTTTTCACTCCAAGGGCCTCCCTGGCGTACATTGCGTTCCACGGGTCAGGTGTCTTGAATGCCGTGATGTCAAGCAATCCCTCATCCACTATGGCGAGAGTATATGTCATCTTCTTCCTGTTCCTTTCACTGATCCTTACGGAGAACTCTTCAAGCGGCCGTACGGCATCAGGCATGCTTATCTGCGGATACAGGTGGGATGCCTCGTCGGTCACCATCACCGGCTGCACTCCGTACATCCTGACAGGAAGGTCATTGGAAGTGTTGCCGTGTTTCTGGAGCAGGGATATGTGGACATAGAAGTTAGGACTCATCTCTTCCGTAATCCGGAATCTGTACGGCGTGTCTCCGTCACCGGATGTCTCCACCCAGTCCGAAGAGATTATCCCTCTTCCGCTTTCAAGCGATACAAGGGCCCGGCCTCCTTCAGCGGCCGGAATATAGACCGTAGCCTCATCCCCGACATTGTATTCCTTTCTGTCTGTGGAGAAAGTGAGCATTGTCAGGGCATCGGGATCCTTCTTGTCCGAACGTCCGCGGTATGCCGGCCAGTCGGCAGTGAATATCCCGCCTGCTGCGTGACCTCCCGTAAGATCCCTGACATAGACAAGAAACCTTCCCCACTCCGGATAGTCGAGCCTGAAAGGAATTTCATACGGCTCACCGGTCGAGACGAAGGAGCCGCTACTGAACGGCTGTGCTGACGAGCCGTTGACGTAGGATTCGAGTTCTTCGGCCTTGCTTTCCCACCACCAACTCCAGTCCAACTTGAATATCCTGTATTCTATCCGATGTCCGGACACCTTCCTGCCGTCCTTGTCAAGGACGACTACCGGGAACTTGTGTACGGTATCGGTTTCGAGATATCCTTCACTGCTGTCGGGAATCCTTATACCGACGTATGCCGGATATGGAGAGAACAGGACTGTCCTTGTCGTTATGCTTTCATCTCCCCCGTTTTCCTCTACGGTGCAGACCAGTCTGGCATCCATCATCCCCGGGGCCTTGTCCAGTGACGGCATTGTCATTTCCTTTACCGTCTTGCCGTGGTTGTCGAGAGTTTCCTCGAATAACTGTACGGATGACCGTGACAAGGTGACGGTAGGGTCGTTGAAGCAGTAGCCTTCATATCCCTTGAAGGTCTTCCCGGCGGAACTCAGGGACATTTCCACCTTCCCGTCAAGTCCGGCGGCAGCCGGGCCTGTAAGCCAGGATGCGGACAAGGTAAAACGGGTCGGCTTCCCGGCCTGCAATATCCTGTCTGAAGTTTCAAGGTCAATCCGGAGTCTGTTGGGTTTGATGGTCTCGACCATGAGAGGCTTGTGGAAAGTCGAGCCTCCTGCCTTGAAATATGCGTTCCATGTACCTGTAGGGTCATCTGCGGCCGTAGGGATATTGAACACATACAGCCCGTCCGTCCCCTTTGTATTCACCATTCTGGAGTGGAACTGCCCGAGAGGGGTGTACAGTTCCATAGTCACCGGATGGGTGTCAGGCAGTCTCTTCCGGGCGTCATCCAGCATTATGGCAACGTGCAGGGTGTCTCCCGGTCTCCATACTCCGCGCTCTCCGTAAATGAATCCTTTCAGTCCTGCTTCGAGTTTCTGCCCTCCGGTGTCGAACCGGCTAAGTGATTTCTCGTTGCCGTCCGTTACCTTCAGATAACTGACTGACCGTCCGGACCGGGCGGTGACAGCGAAAGGAACACCGTCCGTTTCAATATCGACGAATCCGTTGCCGTCTGTTTTTCCGGAACCTATTGTCTGCAACTGGTAGTTGTAGACCGTGATTTCCGCGTCCTCCATCGGAGCCGTTGTCAGTATGTTGTTTACTGCCAGCCATAAATGTCCGTCACCGGCACTCTTGGCGATTATCCCGATGTCCGATGTCATCAGGTTGCAGTATGGGAAGCGGGACCCTATCATATAGTAGGACGGGGTGTCCGGATTGTCCCGGTCCTTCCTGTTGTATCCGTCCTCGAAGAAGTTCTCGTAATAATATGGAGAAGGGATGTCCCATACGAGTTGTTCCTCCTCGCTGATACTGTCTGCACCGAGTCTTATCAGAGTGCCGGCATTTCCCGTGCCGGAGCCGGAGGATAATCCGTGCCTTTTGCCGTACAGGGAATAATCCTTGCAGAATGTCGCCCGTATCCTGTATATGGCGCCGGGCTCCTGCCTGAACAGGCCTGACAGGTCAATGGCGAAGTCGTTCCATCTGTGCAGGTCAACTGTCGGGTCGGAATCCAGCCTGATTGTCTTTTTGCAGACCAGCCGTCCGAACCTGCGCAGTCCGTTGTCGTCCCCCAGTTCATTATCCTGCAGGAAGCCGAGGATGTTGTTTTCGTAAATCCTTATGACGGAAAGGTCAACGGCGCAGAGATTGACGGCCCGCAGCGGCAGGAGCAACTGTTTGTCATCCGGCAGGATGTTCCCTTTGACAGGAATTTCCACGGCCGGTTTCAGTTCGTCCCCCTGCAGTTCTATCGTTACCGGGCTGACGAGTTTTTCCCCGTCAATGCTCCGTATCCCCGCTGCAATGCCGAGTGTCAGTTTTTCTTCCTGGAAACTTTCGAAATACAGCCTGACGACATTGTCTGAAATGTCCGTCCATGTCCTCCCGGCCCTGTCAAGGCTGAACATGCCGGCAGGATCAAGGTTCCTGTCTACCGGTTGCGAGAAGGTTATGTCGATATACGGGTCGGTTGTCCCGGCCAGTTCCGCCCCCAGAACCCGGAACCCTTTTTCTGCCGGGACCGTGACTCTTTCTTCCTGCTTCGAATCGAATCCGTCAGCCGTCCCGTCAAGTCTGATGGCAAGGTCGCGGTCCTCGTCCCCTCTTTCCAGGTCCGTTATCATGAACCTGACAGTCCTGCCGTCTTCTTCTTTATTGAATTCCAGCCGGAAACTGTCGTCGGGGTAGGAGCAGGAAAGCATTTCCTTTTCTGCACCCGGGGACGGAGTCTCACTGAAATACAGTGTCCCGCTGATCCGTGCCTTGTCCGGATTTCCTTCAGCGATGATCATCCTGTCTATTTCCATGGACACTTCTTTCGGTGCCGTCACGAAGGAGAACCGGAAATTGTCAAGTCCGGAATCCCCGGTATCCATTATGTCTCCAAGCCTGAAATTCACCTTGTATGAAGTTCCCGGCCTGAGACTCCCTTCTGCAGGGATGAATTCGATCGTGTCGTCTCCGATGACTCTTACCGACCCTTTTACATCAGGTGAGAACGAGAACAGCCTGTCCGCGGTATTTCCGGAGACATTGTCCGGAAGGGGAGAGTTGAAGACAATCTTTATCGAAGCGTCTGTCTGCAACATTCCACCGGAGTATGCGTTGATCCAGGTGGCGAATCCGGTGTCCGGAGAGATTTCGTGTCTGTTGTTGCAGCAGGCCGATAAAATGGCCGCCGCAATGATGGCTGCTGCCTTGCAGATAAGGCGAAAAAACGTATTCATAATCGCTATGCTTCAAAATTCCACATATAATGCAAATCCGACTGATTCATGCAATATAGACAAAATTTCAATATTCCGTACCCTGATATATGATTAATTTCCGGGATGCATGTCCATTCATGCCGGGAATGGCAAGATCCTTCACTCCGCCTGCGGCTCCGTTCAGGATGACAGGGTGCCGG
>CALVAE010000058.1 GCA_944325465.1 uncultured Bacteroidales bacterium
GATGCCTGGGATATATGGAACTATACCCCGGGAGAAATGATAAGGGTGGTGTGCTATACCAATTCCCCTCAGGCACGTCTCCTCCTGGACGGGGAGTGTGTCGGAGAAATGAAGAAGTACGACGATGTCACCGGGATAATATACTGGGACATACCGTACAGGCCCGGCACCTTGAGGGCTGAGGGATGCGACATGGACGGCAATGTCCTGTCGTCCTATGAGATAAAGTCATCTCTGAGGCCATACGCCCTGAAGGCATACATCGACAATGCCGCATCTGCCTCTGACGGCCATACTGTCGATCATGTCATAGTGGAAATAGTGGATGAGAACGGGACAAAGGTGATGCTCGGGGACAATGAGATAACCTGCCGTATCGAAGGTCCGGCCACTCTTCTGGGAATGGAAGCGGGAAACAATACGGACATGTCTGACTATACAGACAATGTGCACCGCGCCTACCACGGCCGTTTACTGTGCTACATCCAAAGGGATGCCCAGGGTCAGCCTGTAAAGCTCACTTTCACTTCCCCCCTGCTGAAAGACTGTACGATGACACTCAGATAATCTGCAATATCAACAGCAAAGAAGGTGAATTCTAGGTTAGATTAAAATTTAATTTAGAATTCACCTCTCTTTATATCTTGTAATAGAATACTGATTTTACCTTTATAATGAATCCAGCAACTTTATATTACTCAGTAAAAGTCAGATTATGTATCCCGGCTAGAAAGTTTTAAGCCGGGAATACGGTGATTGCCCGATTGTACATAGATGCCATAGTAAATATACAACTACAAACTGCAAATCACAGACAATTTTCGTATTTCGCAACAACTTAACTTTGTAAAAAAATAATTTGAGCCACTACAAGAAAGGATAAAGATATTTTAATTGTCCTTCAATCATTATAACACGTAATAATAAACACTATTTAAACTATTTGTCGTATGAAACACTGGAAAATGTTGCTTACAGCGTTTGTTTTCCTGGGTGAATGTTGCTTATATATTGCCTATGGCTCTCCGGCAATATCTCTGCAAGAACAGGATCAAAAAATCATCACGGTATCAGGGAAAGTAACAGACAACGAAAATACCCCTCTTGTAGGAGTATATATAACTGTAGAAGAAACTCAAAACGGAGTAATAACCGACTTGAACGGAGACTACCAGATACAAGTAGCCCTAGACCAGAATCTCAGATTCTCTTATCTTGGTTTTTCCGACTATGTGTACAAGGTCAGGACGATGAATTCCAAAGTGGATGTGACCCTCAGTGCAAGTTCGACATTCTTGGATGATGTGGTTGTTGTCGCGTATGGCACCCAAAGAAGAGCTGATGTGCTTGCATCTGTGAGCTCGACTTCATCTGAGGACCTTGTCAGGGCCCCTGTCACTACGACAGCCTCTGCTCTGATTGGGAAAATTGCGGGTGTAAACAGCCGCCATACTGAAGGGACACCAGGTTCTTCTGCAAATATACAAATCAGGAATCTCGGAAACCCGCTTTATGTCGTTGACGGTGTCATAAGTGATGCCGGCCACTTCAATCAGCTCGGACTTTCCGATATTGAGTCAATATCTGTCATCAAAGATGGTTCAGCCGCGATATATGGTGTCAAGGCAGCCAACGGTGTTGTCCTCGTTGAAACAAAGAAAGGCGGGAACACTGGAGGTAAAATCAATGTTGGTGTAAATGCGTATTACGGATGGCAAAGCTGGAACCGTTTCCCTGAAATGGGAAATGCATACGAAGTCCAAAGGGCAGAATACGAGGCACAGGTGAACAGCGGCGTGGCGATAGATACAGAAGAAGCAAGGGCCATTCTTGAAAAATACAGGACCGGATATTACAACCCTGAGACAGGGGAGGATTACAGATCGTTCGACTGGACTTCTTTTGCCAGGGATAATGTACCCCAGAGTTACTGGAACGTATATGCCACAGGAGGCGGAGACAGAGTGAATTTCTATGTATCGATTGGCCGCGTGGATCAGGATGCCGTCTTCAAGGATTTCAATTTCAACAGGGCCAACTTCCAGGCAAATGTCTCTGCCAAAATTACCGACAAGCTCAAAATCAGTATGTCATCCTCAGGAAGAAAGGAATCCCGCATCAACCCTGGACTGGAATCAGATGATGACTATATGTACATGAGGTGGGGTATGATTGCCAATGACCCTAGATATAGACCATACGCCAACGACAATCCGAACTATCCGGCTTACAATGATTATGGGAACGGTGCATTCAATCTCGGAGCAAAAACTATCGATTATGCAGGTTTTTATGAAGATATCTGGCGCGTTTTCCAGGGAATCTGGGATGTAGAATGGGAAACACCTTTAAAAGGGCTGAAACTCAAAGGACTTTATTCTTATTATTATGCAGCCAAAGAACGCACTGCTTTCCAGAATGCGTATAATTTCTACACATACGACAGAGAAAATGACCAGTATGTTGTAGCTCACACATACGAAGACTCATGGATGCAGAGAGGAGAGGACGGCATAGAAGAAAACACATACCAGTTTACAATGACATACGACAGAGTCTTCAAAGAAGACCACCGTCTTAATCTTCTCGCCGGCTTCGAAGCACAGAACAGGCGTGCGCAGAGTCTGCTAGTAGCACAGAATCCGGTAGAGAACAATTTTATTCCTCTCCTTACTGACAACAGGGATCTTATCGCTTACCTTACAGATGGATTTTATGAATGGGCTACAGCCGGTTTCATGGTAAAAGGTTCTTACGGATATAAAGACAGATACCTGATTGAATTCGCCGGACGATATGACGGTTCCTGGCGTTTTCCTAAAGAAAACAGATGGGCGTTCTTCCCTTCAATTTCTGCTGGGTGGAGAATTTCCGAAGAGCCGTTCTTCAAGAATTCCTCGGTAATTGACTGGTTCAGTAGTCTAAAGCTACGTGCTTCATATGGTGAAATGGGAGACGACAACGTCCCTGGATACGGAGACTTCGATTATCTTGGAGGATATACCTTCAATCAAGGATCCGCAATCATAAGCAAAGACCCGACTACGGCAGAAGGGACTTTCATTAAAGGTTCATCAGCACGGCAGACCCCTATAACCACGGTCAGCTGGCTGAAATCAAAAATGATCAATATCGGAATTGACGCTTCGTTTTTCAATGACCGTCTTTCAATGACAGTAGATATGTTCCAGAGAAGACGTTCTGGCCTTCTTGCCGCCAGCGAACTTGTCCTCCCGCGTGAAGTATCTGTCCGTATACCTCAGGAAAACATGAATTCTGATATGACAACCGGTGTTGACGGAGAAATCAGATGGAGTGATGCCGCTGCCGGAGGCGAATTCCAGTATTACGCAGCGGTGAACATGTCTTTGGCCAGACTTAAAAACGTATATGTAGCCAACGAGAGGTTCAATAACTCGTGGGATGAATATCTGTGGGCATCCAACAACCGTTGGGCGAATGCCTCTGGACGCGGTACAGCATGGCTTTATCAGGTAGTGGGGCAATTCCAGTCTCAAGAGGAAATAGACAACCACCCTGTTGATATTGACGGCAAGGGCAACACTACCCTACTCCCGGGAGATTACTATTATAAGGACTGGAACAATGACGGCAAGATAAACGATTATGACCTGCGTCCTCTTGGATGGGGTTCCGACCTGCCTTATCTGAATTTCGGAATTAATATAGGCTTCACATGGAAAGGAATAGATTTCGCAGCCGACTTTGCCGGTGCAACAATGCAGACCTATGTGTTCGGGCTTGATGCTAGGTATCCATTCTGGGACCAGAACAGAAATGCTCCGACTTACATGCTCAATGACAGATGGCATCATGAAGATATCCTCGACCCTTCCTCTCCGTGGGTGCCGGGCACTTATCCTGCACTCCGGTCCAACAAAGCGGACTACGAGACAGGTTCATTCAAAGACAGAAGTTCTTTCCTTTTGAACAATACCCATTATCTGAGACTTAAGAATCTAGAGATAGGCTATACTTTCCCAAAGAAGTGGATGAGTAAAGTACATGTGGAGAAACTCAGGATTTATGTCAACGGATCCAATCTGTTTTCAATAGACAATCTGCACAAGAAAGGACTTGACCCTGAGCAGGGTGTAAACACTGGGCTCAATTATCCAGTGCATAGGGTCTATACTATAGGTATTAATTTGATGTTCTAATAAAATATCGGAAAATCATGAAAAGAATAGCACTATTAGTAGCTGCGATATCCTTGATGGCTGTCATGTCATGTGACAAATGGTTCGATGTGGAGACACGTTCAATCGAGCAGGAAAGCGATGTATTCTCAAACAACGACGGTATTCTCAGCGTACTTGCAAATATTTACGGCAGGCTTCCGGACGATCAAGGATTCAACGCCGATGTGATGAACGACTGGGACGAATCCGTCACCGATGCATGGGAACAGCGCACACAACTCGGCGGGAGCCACAGGGCATATTGGGATTACGATCTTGTCCGCGAGATAAATCTTTTCCTCGAGAACCTTGACAAATACAGTGCTGGGCAAATTCTTCCAGACGACCTTGCGTTTTTCAAAGCTGAAGGCCGTTTCCTCAGGGCTTATGTCTATTTCCAGATGGCTAAGAATATGGGTGGAGTCCCTCTTATAACAAGATCGTTTACATTTGAAGAAGGTGGCGGGAATGCCGCATATTACCAATTCCCGAGGAATACGGAAGATGAAACTTACAGTTTTATTATCAGTGAATGTGACGCTATAAAAGAAGATCTCAAGGCGGCAACAGGAGGAGTCATGTCCAAAAACAGGGCTTCATACGGAGCCGCACTCGCCCTCGAGTCAAGAGCCGCCCTTTATGCCGCATCTATAGCCAGATATACTCCTGACCGTACGGATTTAGTACTTCATACTGACAATTGGGAGGCTGGAATACCAGAAGAACGTGCTGAACATTTCTATGAAATCGCATTTAACGCAGCCGAGGAGTTAATTAAATCAAATCTGTATAGTCTTTATAAACTAAATAGCGACAAAGTCGAGAACTTCTATGAAGCACTTACCAAGAAAAACGACAGTAACCCAGAAGTAATTTTTGTCAAAGACTATGACGGCACAAATGTCACCAACAATTTCACAGAAATCACTATTCCACGCAGTATGTGCGTAAACACAAACAGCAGTTCTCATGTCAATCCTACCCTCAACCTTGTAGAACAGTTTGAAACAATAGAAGGAGAAGTCGTCCCACTGAAGACTGTAGAAGGAGATGCCGAGCCAGAACCGACAGATCCTACAAATGTACTGACATCTACAGACAACTATAAAGTATATGACAATGCAGGCGACATTTTCGCAGATAGGGATCCTCGTATGGAAGGGACTGTTCTAGTACCGGGATCGTCTTTCCGCCAACAGGAACTCCAGTTGTGGGCCGGTCTCGCAATAAAGCATTCAGAAACTTCATGGGAATTCAAGCATATAACAGAAATGGAGAATCTCCTGTCAAGTGTGGAAAGCGATTATATGTATGACGGCCGTCAGATTACCGGAGCAGACGGTCCTCATATATCGTTCCGCAGCCAGAATCCGGAACATGTTACAGGCAGTGGTTTCCTCCTCCGCAAATATGTGGACTCGACTCCTGGTAGCGAAATGCTTGGACAGAGCAATCTGGCATTTTGCAGGTTCCGCTATGCTGAAGTTCTTCTGAATGCTGCAGAAGCCGCATGGGAACTCGGCAAGGAGGAGGATGTTGTCCTTGGATACATCAACCAAGTAAGAGAGCGTGCCGGAATAAGACCTTTGGAAGCAGGTGAAATCAATGATTATACCACATTCCTTAGAGAACGGACAGCTGAATTTGCATTTGAGGGTCTACGTTTCTATGATCTCAAACGCTTCAGAATAGCCGATAGAATGTTTGACGGAAGATCTGACACAAAGACTGCTGTAGTTTACGGACTGTGGGCATATAAAGTTTATGCACCTGGCGATGAGGATGACGGTAAGTGGATTTTCAGGCGTATCATTGACACAAAGAGAAGATACCCGCTTTTCTTTGAGACCAAGAATTATTATGCTGCTATCGACCAGGAAATTCTGAACGACAATCCGCTGCTTGTAAAGAATCCATATCAGGATTAAACCAGGAAATTCAAATAATCGACAAAAAACATTATGAGAAATATGAGCAAAATAATATGTCCTTTGATTTTAGCCATGCTTGCAGTATCAGTATTGCCAGGATGTAAAAAAGACAATTATGATCCGCCTGCTACATGGATGACAGGCCGTTTTGTCCATGAAGGGAAGCCTGTGTATATGGACGGGAACACGACTAATGCCAATGATGAGATTATACAATTCTTCCAGGACGGATATGGCAAGCGTGATGGATGGGGCATCAGAGTGAAATATGACGGTACCTTTTCTGAACTTCTCTTTGACGGAGATTACAAGCTTATGGTAAGAGACAACCTTACTTATCCATGGGAATGGAGCGGATGGCCGCAGCACTATGACGAAGCCAACGATCGTATCGTACTTGACACAATGAAATTCAATATGCAAGGAGATTACGTCATTCCAGATATTGAAATTACGCCATATTATGAAATCAATGATTTCACGATGGAGGCGAGTACGGTCAACCTGACTGCATCCTTTACCCTTAAAGAACTTTTTCCGGACATGGAAGGTCTTGATGTAGACAAGGCTTATCTTTATGTCGGCCCGACACAACTTGTAAGCTCTGCACCTGGAATTATAAGCAAAGAGGCAGATGCAGGAGATATCAACTATGACGGGACTCCGATAGTGATAGAGATGCCGGTATCCCAGTACTTGAACAGCTACGTTAACAATACAAGGCCATACGCATACGCAAGAATTGCCGTTAGGACCACCAAGTCTGACAGGATGCTCTGGTCGGAGGTAAAAAAGGTCGAAGGGTTCCCTAATGAATTAAACGATGTCTCAGAGAAGTATCTCAAGAATTTCACGCAGCCTTTCGTGCCGGCAGATGGTTGTCCGCCTTCTGACAGTTATTCAACACCGGCAGATTGGTATGTAAGTGACAACTGCAAGGTCAATGTCGCATCAGATCCAGTCACATATCCAGAACTTCAAGGATGTCTTGAACTTCGTTTTGGAAGGAATTGTATCGGGGCCATAAGTTTCGACACTAACCCTCAAATTGGTATCGAAAATGGGAAAATGTATCAGACAACAACATTGCCTGCCGGAAAATACCTGCTCTCAGTCACTCCTTTCAACGAATTCCTGACAAACTATTGGGGAGGGACAGGTACTTGTCTTCTTGTCTTATCACAAGGCAAAGAAATACCAGACAAAGAAAATCTGGAATCAGCCATAGCTTATGTAGACACGTATACAGACACCTCTATTGAATTCACATTAGACCAAGATACAGAAATAACAATAGGTTTCCTGTTCAATTACCCAGACTCAGGGCCTATTGCCTGCGGCTTCACTAAAATAAGTCTTCTGGATCTTGGATCTGCAGAATAATTATTGCATTTTAAACGAACTTGACAATAAAGCGTGTGTGTAGTGCAATGTTTGGGAAAGGAGTTATGCCGGCATCTATGCCATGCATAACTCCTTAACCCGTTTCACAGTCCCACGTCAGAAGTCCGGAGACAGGGAAAGCAGGACGGACACTACTTCCGCGTAGTTCTTCTGGCCGGAAGGGATGCGGTTGCCTTTCAGGTAAAAGGTATAGAGAGCGTCCTGGATCCTGCCGACGGCAGGACTGTA
>CALVAE010000059.1 GCA_944325465.1 uncultured Bacteroidales bacterium
AGTCCGGACGGAAGTCATAGCCCCACTGGGAGATACAGTGTGCCTCGTCAACCACTATATAGCTGACATCCATATCCTTGACATAACTCCGGAAAAGTTCTGTCCCCAGGCGTTCCGGAGACAGGTACAGAAACTTGAAATCTCCGTAGAGGGCATTGTTCAGCGCGAGTTCGATTTCCCTCCTGGTCATTCCGAGATATACCGCGAGTGCCTTGATGCCCCTGTCGGAAAGATTCTGCACCTGGTCTTTCATCAGGGCTATCAGGGGCGTTACAACAAGGGCAATTCCCGGCTTCATCAGAGCCGGCACCTGAAAGCATACGGACTTTCCCCCTCCTGTCGGAAGAATGGCGAGCACATCCCGTCCGTCCAATGCCGCGCCGACTATCTCCGCCTGCATCGGCCGGAATGAAGGATAGCCCCAATATTCGCGGAGGACATCAGCCGGAGCAATATCCCCGGCGACATCGGTCTGTGTCATCTGACTGTCAGCACATTCACTCATCTCATTTTCATTTGTCTCCGGCCGTCCGGCATTGGCACATTTTGTGCAGTAGATATTTCCTTGGGCAGGCGGATGCACATATCATCCTGCCGCAATCTCCGGCGGTGAACAAATGTAAAATTATATTTGAACGATTGCAAAAATACTTTAATTTTGCATCGCATTCCGGAAGGGACCGGAGAACCGGCCGGAAATTCTGAAAATGCTTCAGGCCATGAAATTATAAACCTTAATATAATTTTGGAATTATGAGTAAAATCGATTTGACCAAGTACGGCATCACAGATGTCAAGGAAATTCTCCACAACCCGTCTTACGAGGTGCTCTTCCAGGAAGAGACAAAAGAAAGCCTCCAGGGTTATGAGAAAGGCCAGGTTACTGAACTCGGCGCTGTCAATGTAATGACAGGCATCTACACAGGACGTTCTCCTAAAGACAAATTCTTTGTTTACAACGAAGCCAGCAAGGACACCGTATGGTGGACTTCAGACGCATACAAGAATGACAACAAGCCTTGCTCAGAGGAAGCCTGGGCAGACCTCAAGGCAAAGGCCGTGAAGCAGCTTTCAGGCAAGAGACTTTTCGTGATGGATACTTTCTGCGGAGCAAACCCTGCTACCCGCCTCAAAGTCCGCTTCATCATGGAAGTTGCATGGCAGGCTCATTTCGTGAAGAACATGTTCATCCGTCCTACAGAGGAAGAACTTGCAAACTACGGAGAGCCTGATTTCGTTTCATTCAACGCGGCAAAGGCTAAGGTTGACAACTACAAGGAGCTCGGCCTCAACTCCGAGACTGCAACTGTCTTCAACCTCAAGACCAACGAGCAGGTTATCCTCAACACATGGTACGGCGGTGAGATGAAGAAAGGTATCTTCTCCATCATGAACTACCTCAACCCTCTCAGGGGCATCGCCTCAATGCACTGCTCCGCCAACACCGACAAGGAAGGAAAGAGCACTGCAATCTTCTTCGGACTTTCAGGAACAGGAAAGACCACCCTTTCCACCGACCCTAAGAGACTTCTCATCGGTGACGACGAGCACGGCTGGGATGACGAAGGCGTATTCAACTACGAGGGCGGATGCTATGCAAAGGTCATCAACCTTGACAAGGAAAGCGAGCCGGATATCTACAATGCAATCAAGAGGGACGCTCTTCTTGAGAATGTCACTGTAGACGCAGAAGGCAAGATCGATTTCGCAGACAAGAGCGTTACGGAAAACACCCGCGTATCCTACCCTATCTACCACATCGACAACATCGTAAAGCCGGTATCAAAGGGTCCTCACGCAAAACAGGTGATCTTCCTCTCGGCGGATGCATTCGGAGTGCTTCCTCCTGTATCCATCCTCACTCCTGAACAGACACAGTACTACTTCCTTTCAGGATTCACCGCAAAACTTGCAGGAACAGAGCGCGGTATCACCGAGCCTACCCCTACCTTCTCCGCATGCTTCGGAGCAGCATTCCTTTCACTCCATCCGACAAAGTACGGTGAGGAACTCGTAAAGAGGATGCAGGCTGCAGGCGCAAAGGCATATCTCGTGAACACAGGATGGAACGGTACAGGAAAGCGTATCTCGATCCGCGACACCCGTGGAATCATCGACGCTATCCTCGACGGTTCAATCGAGAAGGCTCCTACAAAGACCATCCCTTACTTCAACTTCGAAGTTCCTACCGAACTGCCTGGAGTTGATCCTGCAATCCTCGATCCGCGTGACACTTACGCTGACGCAAACGCATGGGATGCAAAGGCTAAGGATCTCGCAGGCCGTTTCATCAAGAACTTCGAGAAGTTCACCGGCAACGACCTCGGCAAGTCTCTCGTAGCAGCAGGTCCGAAACTCTAGTCTTCATAAAGGTTTCCCGGTTCGGAAACTGAAAATCATAAGAGGCTGTGTCAAAATAGTAAATTTTGGCGCAGCCTCTTTAGGTGTGTAAGAATTGATAAAATGCAAGGCATTAAGGGTAAAGGTGATAGGAGTTTACTTCCGTAAATAACTGAGCCCGAATCCCGATAATAACGCATCAGTTTGCAATTATGACACACCGCCTCTTGTTTTAATGCAACATCCGGAAAGGCATCCGGATGGAAAGCCATCATGATCCAACGACTTTCCCTGCGATATAGTCACCGACTGCCCTGGTGCCGTAACTGCTGCCGGGAACTATGTCCGGAGTACAGACCCCGCCTGCGACAGCATCATCACAGGCAGACCTCACGGCTTCCGCCTCCTTATGCATTCCGAAGGCGTCCTCCAGCATCATTGCGGCAGACAGGATAGTGGCCACAGGATTTGCGATATCCCTTCCCGCTCCCTGAGGGAAAGAACCGTGTATGGGTTCGAAAAGGCTTATACCTGAACCGAACGATGCAGACGGCAGCAGGCCTATCGACCCGTTTATCACCCCGGACACATCACTGAGGATATCCCCGAACATATTCTCCGTCAGTATGACATCAAATGCCTTGGGGTCCGAAACCATCTTCATGGCGGCATTGTCCACATAGAGACAATCCAGAACGATATCCGGATATTCCTCCTTCTGCATTGACGTCACCACTTCGCGCCACAGACGGGATGTGGCAAGGACATTCGCCTTGTCCACAAGAGTAACCCTGCCCCTGCGTCTCCGCGCATAGCCGAAAGCGACCTCCGCGACCCGTCTTATTTCCTCCATGGAATAGACGCACGTATCGAAGGCCTTGTCTCCTGATTCGTTCCTGCCCCTCGGCTCTCCGAAATATATTCCTCCTGTGAGTTCCCTCACCACTATGAAATCACTTCCCTCCACGATGCCGTTCTTGAGAGGTGATGCATCCAGAAGAGCCGCATACGGTCTGACAGGACGGATATTCGCAAACAGGCCGAGAGCACGCCGCATCTTCAGCAGTCCCTGTTCCGGCCTCACCCTGGCCTTTGGATCATTGTCATATTTTGGGTCCCCTATCGCACCGAAAAGGACGGCGTCCGACTCCATACACGTTCTGTGCGTGACCTCTGGATAAGGGTCCCCCGTGGAACCGATTGCCGCCGCTCCTATATCCGCATACCTGTAAATGAATTCATGGGAGTATCTTTCCGCCACGGCCTCCAGCACTTTCACGGCCTGGGCGATTATCTCCGGGCCGATTCCGTCCCCGGGAAGCACTGCTATTGTCTTTTTCATTGTATTTGACATTTAACGTCAGTCCGACTTATCAATTTGTATTTACCGTTAATGATGTTATTTCATCTGCCGGTGCTCTTCCTCATATCCGACAATACGGTCCATATGCGCCATAAGGTAGTCGATATCGGAATACCCTTTCATCAGGCACTCCTTCTTGTAGCCGTTTATAGCGAACCGTTCCGTCCCGACCCCTTCAGCCGAAATGGTCTGGGAAGGAAGATCGATATCCACCTGAAGAGCAGGGTCCGCCCCGATCGCCGACATCAGCGCCGCAAGGAAAGCGGCACTCACCTGCACCGGAAGCAGGGAGTTATTCAGGGCATTGTTCCGGAATATGTCGGCAAATGAAGAGGAAACCACAGCCTTGAAGCCGGCATCCGCTATAGCCCACGCCGCATGTTCCCTGCTGGACCCGCAACCGAAATTATCCCCCGCCACAAGGATGCGGCACCGGACGGGACCGGCATTGTTCTCCCCGGCAGCCGGACAGTACATTTGACGGTCGATGATATTGTCCCGTACAGGACTGCCGTCTGCATCATACCTCCAGTCATAAAAGAGTTTCCTGCCGAATCCGTCCCTGGAAGTCGTTTTCAGGAATCTTGCCGGTATTATCTGATCGGTATCGATATTGGCTGTCGGTACAAGGACAGCCGGGGAATGTATCGTTATTATCTTCTGCATATCTTTTCCGGTTGTTTTTGCTATATGGAAGCACTGTATGACAAAGGGACGGAAATCCGGCCCGTAACGGCAGCCTCGGCCGCGACAAGAGGGCCTGCGAGAATCGTCCTCGCCCCATAGCCCTGACGTCCCTCGAAATTGCGGTTGGAAGTGGATACGGCATATTTCCCTTCCGGAATCTTGTCTGCATTCATTGCAAGACAGGCAGAACAGCCAGGCTGCCTCAATTCAAATCCTGCGGTTCTCAGGACATCCCCTATCCCCTCTTCCTCAATCATCCTCTCCACCTCCTTTGAACCCGGCACCAGCCAGACAGTGACCCCTTCCGCCTTTCTCCTGCCTTTCACGGCAGAGGCAAAAGCCCGGAAATCCTCGATTCTCCCGTTGGTACAACTTCCAAGAAATACATAATCAATCGGGAAACCCTCCAGACGCAGGCCTTTACCGAATCCCATATATGACAATGCCTTGCCGAAACCTGCCTCGTCACAGCCGACAGCGGAATCAGGAATCTCCGCATACACAGGCATTCCCATTCCCGGATTGGTCCCGTATGTAATCATCGGAGGGATATCGGCTGCATCGAACCTGTATTCCTTGTCGAAGACAGCATCTTCATCGGTATGGAGCAGTTTCCATTTCGCGACACATTCCTCGAACTCCCCTGCCTGCGGAGCGAACCGGCGTCCGCGGATATACCCGAATGTCGTCCCGTCAGGAGCGACAAGCCCGCCTTTCGCACCCATTTCTATGCTCATATTGCAGACAGTCATCCTTCCCTCCATACTCATGTTCCGGAACACCTCTCCGGAATATTCCACAAAACAACCCGTACAGCCGCCCGTCCCCAAACGGGAGATGATATAAAGAATGACATCTTTCGGAGTCACTCCCGGGCGGAGTCTGCCATCCACCGTTATCCTTGCCTGCTTCGGCTTGGCCTGCATCAGGCACTGGGTAGCGAACACCATTTCCACTTCGCTTGTCCCTATACCGAAGGCGATGTTACCGAAAGCACCGTGGGTGGCAGTATGGCTGTCTCCGCACACAACGGTCTGGCCACAGAGAATGATACCCTGTTCCGGCCCCATCACGTGGACTATCCCGTTACCCGGATCCCCGAGAGGGAAATAGCGGATACCGTTCGCCGCCGTATTCTCAGCAAGAGCCGCCACGGCCGCTGCCGATGCAGGATCCTCTATCGGCCTGTCCTGGTGCAGGGTCGGAGTATTGTGGTCACAGGTAGCAAATGTCCTGTCCGGACGGAACACCTTCATCCCCTTGTCCTTAAGGGAATTGAAAGCCTGAGGGGAGGTCACTTCGTGTATAAGGTGCCTGTCGATATAGAGTACATCGGGACCATCAGGAATCCGCATGACCCTGTGGCTGTCCCATATCTTGTCGAACAAAGTCTGTCCCATGGCATCAAAGAATCTTGGAAATGGCATTCACATAGGCTTCTACGGCTGCGGTGACGATATCGGTATTCGCGGAAAAGCCATAATAGATATTCCCTCTGTTTTCTATCTGGATATGTACCTTGCCGACATCATCCGTACCTCTTGTAATGGCCTGGACCAGGAATTCCTCCAGAGTAATCTTCCTGTGTACAAGGCTTCTGACAGCCTGGAACGCCGCATCCACCGGCCCGTTTCCTCCCGAAGTCGCTGTACATTCCTCCCCGTCGATGATAAGTTTGACAGTCGCCATCGGAACCGAATTCTTCCCGCAGACAACCTGCAGATATTTCAGCCTTATCTTCTGGGCGATCTTGTCCTGGGTAACCCCGGCAAGCATCAGAAGATCGGAATCATTGATCTCCTTCTTCGCATCCGCCAACTGGAGGAACTTCTGATATGCCGCATCCAGTTCTTCCTTGCTCATCTCAATGCCCAGCCTCTGGAAATGATGCTTGAGTGCGGCCCTTCCGCTGCGTGCTGTCAGTTCTATGGTGGAATCATTGACTCCGACATCCGCAGGGTCGATGATCTCGTAACTCTCCCTGTTCTTCAACACCCCGTCCTGATGTATCCCCGAAGAATGGGCAAAGGCATTGCGGCCCACGATGGCCTTGTTCGGCTGGACCGGCATACGCATCAGTGTAGACACCGAATGTGAAGCCTTGTTGAACATCTTTGTCACTATATCGGTATAGACCGGTATATCCTTGCGGCATTTGACCGCCATCACCACCTCTTCCATGGCAGTGTTTCCCGCCCTTTCTCCGACACCGTTGACAGTCACTTCCACCTGACGGGCCCCGTTCATCACTCCTGAAAGGGTATTTGCCGTGGCCATCCCGAGGTCATTATGGCAGTGGGTGGAGATTATGGCCTTGTCTATGTTGGGGACATTGTCGACCAGATACCTTATCTTCGCTCCGTATTCTTCCGGCAGGCAGTAGCCTGTAGTATCGGGGATGTTCACCACCGTCGCCCCTGCCGCAATCACGGCCTCTATCACCCTTGCAAGATATTCGTTTTCAGTTCTTCCGGCATCCTCCGCATAGAATTCCACATCATCAACATACTTCTTGGCATATTTCACCGCAGCCACGGCCCGCTGAAGGATCTCTTCCCTGTCGGAATTGAACTTGTACCTTATATGGTAGTCAGAAGTCCCTATTCCGGTATGGATTCTCGGCCTGCGGGCGAAATGCAGGGCATCCGCCGCCACGTCGATATCCTTCTCCACGGCACGTGTCAGTGCGCAGATCGTGGATTCCGTGACAATCTTGGAAATTTCCACAATGGACTTGAAATCGCCCGGGCTGGAGATGGGGAATCCGCATTCGATAACATCCACCTTCATGCTTTCAAGCATCTTTGCAAGTTCGATCTTCTCGATAGTGTTGAGCTGACACCCTGGGACCTGTTCCCCGTCCCTTAAAGTCGTGTCGAATACATAAAGTTTCCGGTCCATATCATATACAAAAAATGCCCTCCGGCAGACTCCGGAAGGCGATGTTCATATTCCATAATACAGCATACACTGCTATGCACCTCTATCCTCTGGAGTCCTTTCCGAAAGATTCCATAGCAATAGGGATAGCAGTGAAAACCGTGAATTCATACTTTTTGCTTTACCGCTGACAAATTTATGAATTAAAAAATAAAAATGCAACAGGTCATACAATACGATAGGTCCGGAGTTCCCTTTCCAGTGCCCTGCTGACCGGATATTCCGAACGGGACGCAAGCGGGAAGGCACAGGTCCACACGGTCTTTCCGTCCGTCACGGCAGAAGTCACGAAATAATCGGCACAGAGACGTTCAAGAAGGCTGTGGAAAGCAGGGCCGTGATTGTGATGGCGAAGATGGCAGAGTTCATGAAGCATGACATAGTCCCTGAGATGCCAGGGCACCAGCATCAGTCTGAGATTCAGATTGATGTTACCCCTTGTGGAGCAACTGCCCCAGTTGGTCCTGTTGTTCTTGACAGCCACCCTGCCATAGACAAAGCCATATCTGGATGCAAGACAGGCCAGCCTTTCCGGCAGATATCGTTTTGCTTCCACACGCAGGGCCTCGATCCTTGCCGGGCCAGACTCAAGGGGAACGCCTGACGATGCCTTCTGCCTGGCCATCACGGAAAGTACCCATTGCTTCTTGGACATCAGGAACCTGACACCTGCCTCATACGGGACCGCATACGGTACTGTCACTACGACCCCCCTGGACGGATGCACCCTTACCGATACCCGACCGGCCCTTTTGCTCTTCCTCAGGAGCACATCGCCCATTTCACTGTCTTTCAATATTTTCCCTTCCATTTCCCGTTACTTCCGTTATCCTGGTTCCTGCCATGTCCGCCCGCATTCCCTCCGGACCTCAGGACAGAAACACAAAATTAGGAACTGTCGGGACATTTGCAAAAAATCAGGCCGGCGTTATCTGAAAAATCAGGAAAACAGACAGTGAAAAGTTTTTGGATTATTGGAATTTATCAGTAAATTTGCAGCCGTTTTTGACCAAATCCCACACGGGAGGCCGGAAACATCCGTTAAATTTTTATTAACCTCTAAAATCTTGTGACATGGCTGAATATTTACAGGCCGACAAAAAACAGGAGATTTTCGCGAAGTACGGAAAGTCTAATACTGACACCGGCTCTCCAGAGAGCCAGATCGCACTATTTTCCTACCGTATCGCTCACCTTACAGAGCACATGAAGAACAACAAGAAAGACTACTCAACCCGTCTTTCCCTTCTGAAGCTCGTAGGTAAGAGGCGTCGTCTTCTTGATTACCTCAAGAGAGTCGACATCGAAAGATACAGGACAATCGTGAAGGAGCTCGGTCTCCGTCGATAAGGAAAATATTGCCTTGACCTGA
>CALVAE010000060.1 GCA_944325465.1 uncultured Bacteroidales bacterium
ATTCCAGATGAATCCGGAAGTCTCCACCGTGTATTTCGATACGCCATTGTCCAGGGAACAGGAAATGTCCCTTTACAGGTACTTTAAAGCGGTGGAATGTCTATGAGGATTATCGGTGGCAGGCTCAGGGGGAAATCCATAGTGCCTCCGGCAGGATACAAGGCCAGGCCTACGACGGACTTTGCCCGAGAAGGACTGTTCAATGTCCTTGACAACGAGTATGATTTCAATGATCTGACCGTGCTTGACCTGTTCGGAGGGACCGGTGCCGTATCCTATGAATTCGCTTCCAGGGGTGCAGGTCGGATCTACTGTGTGGAAATGCTGGCCCGTAATGCGGAATTCATCAGGAGGCAGTCCCGCAGCCTCGGTCTTGAAAACGTGACTGTAGTCCATCATAACGTCTTTGATTTCCTGGAAATATGCAAGGTGCGGTTTGATATCATTTTCGCCGATCCGCCCTATGCGCTTGAGGGGATAGATACCTTTCCGCAGAGGATTATGTCCAAGGATCTGCTATATCCGGGATGCTATTTTATCCTTGAACATTCAGGAGATTATTCATTCGTTACGCAGGAGGGCTTTGTAAAGGAGAAAAGGTACGGGAATGTCCATTTCTCGTTTTTCAGCAGGGGATAGCCGAAGAAAACGATCCGGAAAGGTATTGTCGAAACGGCAACAAGGGATAGGAAAATTATGGAAACGGCAATAAGGGAGAAGAAGATAATGAAGGTCACCTTTGTTGGAATGGTGGTCAATATTTTCCTTTCAGCAGGAAAAATCGCCGCGGGTGTATTCGGTCGGAGTGCCGCCATGCTGGCGGACGGAGTGCATTCCCTTTCGGATCTGTTGAGCGATATCATAGTCATAGCCTTTGTCAAGGTGTCTTCAAAGGAACGGGACAGGGACCATGAATACGGCCACGGTAAGTTCGAGACGTTTGCAACGCTGATTGTAAGTCTGATCCTCATTGTCGTCGCTGCACAGATGATGGTATCGGGCATAAGGTCCATTGCTGAAGTGCTTGGCGGGGATTCCATCCCGAAACCCGGTTATGTGGCGCTGGCTGCAGCCCTGATTTCAATAGTTTCCAAAGAGATCCTTTACCGCTATACCATTGCAGCCGGCAGAAAGACGGACAGCCCTGCGGTTGTGGCCAACGCCTGGCATCACCGTTCGGATGCGTTTTCTTCTGTCGGATCACTTATCGGAATAGCAGGGGCGATTTTCCTTGGGGACAAGTGGGTGATTCTGGACCCTCTGGTGTGCTGCTGTATCAGTATCGCGATTTTCGTGGTAGCGGTCAGGATGGCGGGCCCGTCTCTCAATGAGTTGATGGACGGTTCCCTTCCTGAGGAAACGGAGAAGGAGATCGTTTCCCTGGCAATGTCCGTAAAGGGCGTAAGGAATCTGCACGAACTGAAGACCAGACGCAGCGGGCTTTCAGTCATGATCGAAGCCCACATGGTGGTCGATCCTATGATTACAGTCGAGCAGGCTCATGAAATAGTAACGTCAGTCGAAGGTGTGCTGAAAGAAAAGTTCGGACAGCAGACTCAGATTTCCATTCATATAGAACCGTCGGAAACGGCAAAATAAGATTGATTATGAAAAAATACATGTTTTTGTGCCGCATTGTCCTTCTGTCCCTGTTTTATATAATAGGTCAGGATATGACGGCCCAGACCGCGAAGAGCCTGTTCTGGAAAAAGGACGGGGTACAGGTAGATGAAATAGTGTCAGAGACCGCTGACAGATACAGGGAGGTCGGGCATCACGGTCCGGCGGTCGAGAATTCCTATATGGCTTTAAGGATTTATTTCAACAACAGCGGGGCGATAGACGTCTACTCTAAGTCCGGCAGGGGGATGGAACTGGAAAAGTACCGCTGGTATCCGGATACAAGGGCCCAGGAGGACTACGGTGCCGGTTGTGACGAGTATATGGTCGGAAAGACAGTCGGCCTGGGAGGCATTGCCTTGTGGGATGGAGAGAAAGAGGTCAAACTGGTAGCGACCAAAGGACGTACTGCCAGGGTAGGTGATACAAGGAACGGCTCGTTTGCCGAGATGATCGCCTATGGAGTGCCGTATAAGGGGGATACTCTGGACATATCGATAAGGATAGACGTCAAGTCCAGGACCCGTTTGGCCAAAGTTACGGCAGAGGTCCTGGACGGCACCAAGGTGCAGTTCCTTACAGGTGTCAATTACCACAAGGGAGCGGAGGTCTCCTATGGAGAAGGCTACATTTCCGTATGGGGCATCCACCCGGCGGATGTGTCAAAGGACCCACAGCCGATAGGGGGCGGAATGTTCTTCAACAAGTCATCCTTCTCTGCCCCGGAAAAGACAAAGGATATGGTCCGTATCATTTCGAAACCGGCATCAAGGATAACCACGGAGGTGGTTTCGGCATCAACGAAAGAGGCGGAACTGAATACCGCGAAACGTTTCGCGACATTCATGCAGGGAAACTGAGAATATGAAATTACAGAAGACCAATGCGGCCCGTCTTCTTGACAGGGCCGGTATCAGTTATGAACTTATCCCGTATGAAGTGGATGAAAATGACCTCGCGGCAGGTCATGTCGCGGAACAGTTGGGTGAGCCTGTTGAGAGGGTCTTCAAGACCCTGGTCCTTGAAGGCGACAGGACCGGTCATTTCGTCTGTGTCGTTCCGGGAGACTGTGAAATAGACCTGAAGGCGGCGGCCAGGATTTCCGGCAACAAGAAATGCGATCTTATCCATGTCAGGGAACTCCTGCCCCTGACCGGATATATCAGGGGAGGGTGTTCACCTGTCGGAATGAAGAAGCGGTTTCCGACATATTTCCATACTACCGCTCTTGATTATGACGTGATCTACGTAAGTGCCGGTGTCAGGGGGCTCCAGTTCAGGATAGATCCGAAATCACTCATTGACTATACCCGGGCGGAAGTCGCTGACCTGGTAGTGTCAGAATGAATGATAGTGGGGGCCGAAGCGCTCGAACGCCGCCCGGTCCAGTTCCTCACGGTGGTCCGGATGTGCTATGCCTATCAGAAGTTTTGCACGTTCCTCCATTGATTTCCCGTAAAGGTCGACGGCTCCGTATTCCGTGACGACCCAGTGTACATGTGCTCTTGAAGTGACTACGCCCGCTCCTTCCCTGATTGTCGGAGCGATCTTGCTGATCCCGTTCTTCGTGCATGACGGCATTGCTATTATCGCCTTGCCGTCTTCTGCAAGGGAGGCCCCGTATATGAAGTCCACCTGGCCTCCGGTCCCGGAATAGAACTTGGTCCCGATCGAGTCGGCGCATACCTGCCCGGTAAGGTCAATCTGCACGGCGGAATTTATGGCTGTCATCTTCGGGTTCCGTGAAATGATGTATGGGTCGTTGGTGTAGCCGACATCCATCATCGCCACCATCGGGTTGTCATCGATAAAGTCATAGACTTTCTGTGAACCCATCAGGAAGGTGGATACGAGTTTCCCCTTGTCGGTAACCTTGTTGCGTCCGGTAATGACTCCCTTTTCCACGAGTTCAAGCACCCCGTCAGCGAACATTTCCGTGTGGATGCCTATGTCCTTGTGTCCTCCGAGTTGCGCCAGTACCGCATTGGGGATGGCGCCGATGCCCATCTGCAGGCATGCCCCGTCTTCTATAAGGTCAGCGCAGTGTCTGCCTATGGCTGTCTCCGTTTCATTCGGGGCGGAGAATTTCGCTTCTTTCAGAGGTGTGTTGTCTTCCACGAAGATATCTATCATGTCCATCGGTATCATTGCCTGACCCCATGCCCGTGGAACATTCCTGTTTACGACTGCGATAACTGTCTTTGCGCATTCGATTGCCGCCAGAGTCGCGTCTACGGATGTACCGAGGGATACGAATCCGTGCTTGTCGGGAGGACAGACCTGTATCATCGCGACATCGCACCTCAATGCCCCGCAACGGTACAGTTTCTGCGTTTCGCTCAGGAATACCGGAATATAGTCCGAATATCCGCTCTGTACACTTGAGCGGACATTCGCTCCTATGAAGAATCCCTGATGGAAGAATATTCCGTTGAATTTCGGATCGGAATACGGCGCCGGTCCTTCCGTATGAAGATGGTGGATGCGGACATCCTTCAGTTCTCCGGCTTCGCCTCTGCGGCATAATGCCTCTATCAGTATCTGTGGAGCGCTTGCCACGCTGCTGAAATGGATATGGTCTCCTGATTTGACCGTCTTGACAGCATCATCTGCTGATACGAAGTGTATCTCTTTTCTCATTGGAATTGTTTTAGCATCCAAATATAGATATTTTCTTAATATCTTTGTCGTCCGAATAATGTTTGTTATCATGAAGACAAGACAGGAAAAACTCGAGGCATTCGGAAGGAT
>CALVAE010000061.1 GCA_944325465.1 uncultured Bacteroidales bacterium
CTGGCGAAGGGGGAACTCAATACATTACATATCCGGAAAAAATTTGTCGGCTGAAAATCGCCGTTACAGCTATCTCCAGCCGACAATATTGACCTTTTTCTCTCTTCTAAAGTGTCAAACTCCGGAAGATAAGAAATCTTTTTCACAACGCAAGGGTTTCGGGAAAATTTATCTCGACAATCATCACATCCACGGATCCGGCCGCTGACAGCAATCAGATTTCCACATCGATATCGAACGCCGTCTCCCAGTCGTTGACGACAAATGTCACCTCAGTCCTGGAATAGTCTATCCTTACCGATATGTCTTCAAGATCAGGTGCTTTCCAGTCATATCCGCTCTCGATGATATACTCCCCTATCGCGAATTCCCTCAATACCCCGTCACCGTCCGATATGAAAAGCCGCAGGGAACCGTCGAGTTGTCTCGGAATCCTGACGCTGCTGAAGCCCCCTTCATCTGTCCCGGGAGAAAAGGAAAAGTCTCCGAAGACAGGAATGGCATTCTTATCGTATCCGCATATATTCCCTCCTATCCTGAGGTCCAGATCCTGACCGGTATCCGCCACCATTTCTATGGACAGCACGCAATAATTCTTGTGGAGCACGACGGGTACCGTAACGGATTCGGCATCGGTATCCACCCTGACGGAGAACATATCCACGGCAGGACATTCTTCTCCATACGGAATGATCAGAGAAGCGCCGTCTTCTCCCAGCATATCGGAAAAGTCAGGATAACCGCTTACCGGGGAATAGACATTGACAGAAACTCCGCTTTTCGGGACATCCGTCCTGTAAAGGCGTCCGTAACCGTCACTGTGAACAGTATGCCTGTGAAGAAAGCCGTCCGCCGACAGTACACTCAGATAAGATGAATCCGACCTGCCGGGATCTACCCCGCTGAAATCAAGCATCAAGACACAAGGGCACACGCTCCTGTCCTCTTTCACCGAACACCCTATGCATAAGGCTATGACAACCAATCCGAACAACACTACGGACGACAATCTTCCAGACATGACTGCAAATTTTTAGATTTCAACTGTTCCTGACGTTCCCGGTTCCCAATCCGATACTATGATTTCGAAAGTCATATCCTCCAGCGACACAGGAATGTCCGGATGGGAAGACCCCGGTCTGGTTATTTTCAGTTCCGATATCTCATACTTGTGATTGCTCTCTATTCCCTGAATCGATATCGGATAATAATAAGTTTCCCCGCCAAGAGTGGTTTCGATTACAAGTCTCGTATAACGCGGAGACCATTGTTCGACATGGGTATCGGACCGGGTCGGATTCGGATAGCAGTAGAAATAATGCGCCTGCTCATAGGATTCTCCGTATGCGATGCTTTCTCCCAGATCCCCGCTTGAAAGCAAGGATGCCATTTCAGAAGACAAGGATCTGCGGTTGAACCATACGGACGGAGTGCCGCCTCCGGTATACAGTGCATCTCCCGCAACATTTATCAGATATATCCTTTCCACCTTGAATTCCGCATTCCTGTACTGTTCCAAAGTAAATGCATTGGTAATCCTGTCTATGCTTACCCTTGCCACAAGCCTTGACACCTCTACCGTAACGGTCGTGGAAGCCACGATATTCTCCTGGCTATAGCCATACATCACATACTTTCCTGGAGCGTTGTCCTCAAGGGAAGACACCGCCTCTTCCAGTGCAGCCCTGTCGGAAACGGACTGAATCCGGGGAGCGTTGACAACGGCGGCTATGAATTTCTGCCCCACAGTACATGTCAGGCTTACCGTCGCCGCCTCATCGGAAGCGTATGCCTCCAGAACACCGTTTTCTCCAAATACGAATACCTGGAGCGACTCCACCTCGTCCTCTCCTGCCGTATCTGTCACCCTGGTATACGGTTCCTGAAGAGAAATGTCCAGAGACACCTGCTGTCTTCCGGCATCACACGTCACATCAGGCTCTTGCCTGCTGCAGGCAAGAGCGCAAACGGAAACTGCGACAACTGCCAGTCTTGAAAATCTTGTTACCATAAATCAAATGTTTAGAAGTTAGTTATATAGTGTGTACCATTTATTCGTCAGACACTATTTCCGACAGTTCAGGGTCGAGGTTAGCCCGGAAGACCATTGAAGGATCAGAATCTATGCTCCTGAGATACGCCTCCCTGGCCTCCCCCGATCTCCCGAGCCGAGAAAGAGCAATTGCCATCAGATAATCCGACTTCGCTGAAGGCGGAGAAACGGATTCCAGATCCCTGACAGCAGAATGATTGTATCCTGCCGACAGGTATGCAAGAGCGGTATTGTAGTCATGATAAGGTCTCAAAAGTTCCACAGCCCTCTTATAGTCCAGATTCTTCAGGGCTTCCACCCCTTCCATATATACTGAATCTATCTCTGTCGTGTGTATGGTATCCCTGTCCATCCCTTTACGGTGGAGGTAGAAATCGAATCTGACACTTCTGAGCCGAGGATATATCTTTTCGCGGAGATATCTGTATTCGTCCATTGAAGCAAGGATTTCCGTTTCCGCCCTATCCTTGTCCTTCATTCCGGCGGCATCGAGAATCCGCTTTCTGGCTCCCGGTGCCAGCAAGGTGTCATTCTCCACCAGCCGGCGGAACTGTCCCCAGTTTTCCGGGATGTTTCCCGATTTCAGTCTGGAACGGTTCTCTTCATCCAGTATGGTCCCGATATAGTCCTTCATCGTCTCCGCCCTCGCAAGGGAAAGCCTGGAATTATAGGAAAACGAACCTTCAGGAGAACAGGATGCCGTTACAATGAGGGAATCCAGTTCAAATTCCGTCCTTGCCACTATCCCGTCCACGCATTCCCTGATTCTGGAAAGTTCTGACCTGTTGCCAGGAAGCAAGGTGTCAAGATCCGAACGCCCCTGTCCGAAATCTATAAATGCATGCGTGTTGTCATACACCCGTCTTTCCACAACCCTCATGACATATCTCGGAGTCATATCCGCAAGAGAAGAGAGGGAACTGACATAGAAGACTATATCTTCCGGCCTTTCTACCGTACAGACCTCCTTCCCGTATTCATAAAGGCTCCCGTCAAGGGCAACGGCAATCTTCCTGAGGCCCGGCCTGCTGTCAACCTGCTGCACATATCTGTAAATCATTCCTCCGTCAGGAAAAGAGATCACGGTATCCAGTCTCAACCCTTCCGATACAAGGGGATCCTTGACGAATTTCCTGAACATCATTCCCTTTCTTGATTTGCGCCGCTCGTTCCTGAGCAGAAGGCCGTGCCTGGTATAATGTTCAAGCGCTTCCCTCTGGCTTACTCCGAATATATTCTCCGCAACCGGTTCCGGCACGAAAGAAGAATCGTTTTTCATAGCATAGGTATCAGGGAAATGTCTCCGGATAAATATTTCCAGAAGCCTTATCCTCACGAAATCCGTGCTGTCTCCTATAATCGAACGGAGGAACCTTTCATATCTTGCGTAGCCCCGCATCTGCTCATCCCTGTATTTCAGGCCGGTTATGCATACCGGTTCCAGTCCCGTACTGTCTCCCGACATCTTCAGCACCGGACGCAGTTCCAGTTTCCAGGCTGACGAAAGCATGGCGGACGGGACCGAAATGTCAAACTCCAGATTTACCTTGCCGAACCTTTCCGCCACATTCCTGAACCTCGCCACCACCCTTGATTCGGCAATAACGTCTGTCGCT
The DNA here is from genome assembly GCA_944325465.1 of uncultured Bacteroidales bacterium. Taxonomy (GTDB): domain Bacteria; phylum Bacteroidota; class Bacteroidia; order Bacteroidales; family UBA932; genus Cryptobacteroides. The sequence goes on from CALVAE010000061.1 coordinate 3,670, forward strand.
ACCATTTCACCGGTCTTTTCATCCTTGATGGCATTCATTATCAGCGGACCGTCGGCCGCCTTTTCTTCCGACAGGGAATCCACCCTGATCTGCCTCACCAGCCTTTCCCTCTCCTTCTCGAAATCCATATCCGAAGGGATGGACAGATCCGGGCGCATTTCCCCCTCCCTGATTTCCGACAGTTTCCTTTCGGATGCGCAGGAAACCGCCAGACAGGCCACTGCCGCAATACACCATATTGCCGTCCTATGTTTTCTGTCAGAACACATACGATATACCTATTACAACGTTATCCGGCAGGATAAAGGCCTTCCGGCCTCTTTCGACGGTCAGTCCGCATACAGGGGAACCGTACCTGGCGTATTGCTGGATACCGGACCAGAATCCTATTCCGAAATCAAGATTGACATGAGGATGAATCATATAGGTATAACCCGCCGACAGGCCAGCGCCGAATCTGTCACCCTCTTCCGTTTCAGGAGAAATTATCCCTCCCGTACTGTATTCCTGATACTGGAGTCTTGCCGAAACCCACCATCCGGAATATATATGCCACGGCCAATAACGGGTCCCTATACTGTAGGCCTGCTGTCTGGTTCTGGCAGGTTTTCCCTTTATGGTAAAGGAAAACGGATTATATCTGGCAGCAGCCGACAGGCTCCAGTTACGGTGAGGTGCATACGAGACCTCCAGGTTCAGAGTCCCGAAGTTGAGATATCCGAGCGCGTTGGTGGATACCGAGTATTTCTGCCCGTACACCGTAATTGTCACAAGACTGCACAGCAGTACGCCTATATGTTTCACAATATTCATGTCCGTTCTATCTGTATCTGTTGAAGACTTGTTCTATCATTATCTTCCTGTCCGGGTAGAGTTCTATCAGTCTGGCACGCAACATATCCCTGTCAGTGACATCACTCTGCAACGCCGCGAGCAACTGCGCCCGGGACAGGCCGCGGTCCTCCAGATACCGGAAAATCTGGGGATAGAACCAGAATGAAGTCCCGTATGCAGGCACCTGGCCTCCGTATCTCTCCTTGTGCATCATGCTCTCGACATAATACGCCCACATCTCCCCGACTTCACAATACCCGGAAAATTCCCCGTCTCCCGTTCCGTATGTTTCTCCGCCGGTCCGGACAAAGGATTCCAGAATATAACGGATATACCGGTTCCAGTATCCAACACCCGCCTGGGCGAAATGAGTCGCATGCGCCAGTTCGTGTACGACACTGTCATAGAGTTCGGAATAGGAATCATGATTCTTAGTGCCGATGGTAATATCCGGAGCGAAAAACCTTATCAGCGGAGCGAAGACCCCGAGATAGGATTTGATCAGAGAGTTTTCGATTATGGCTCCATGATGGATCATGACGGAACTTGATGCCGACAGACCGCTGATCAGCCATAGCCTCAGATCACCGGGAGGAGCAGGGATTTCCATATCTTCGGGGGAACATCTGGAAATATAGTCATAGGCAGCATTGCTCACTACCGAACGCTTGTAAAGCATGTCATCACAACTTCCCGTAACGGTATAGTCCATGCCTCCTGCCGGCCCCTTTCCAAGAGTGGATACGGACGCAGGTACGAGAACAAGGTTGAAACCGATTGAAAAGCCGGCTGAATTCTTGAAGACAAGACGATAACGGAGATTGGAAGAATATCTTTTGGGAATGGTATAATACCCGTCCCTGTCAGTATAGGCAGAAGAGAACTTTATGAACGAATTGCACGAGACCTTCACTCCGGCAAGCCCGAAAGCCTGGCCTCCGTTGGCCGCCTCATCCACTATGGTTATCCTGCCTGAAGGATTCTGCTTCCCGGCCCTTGTAAGAGGACTGTCATCGAGCATATCCCCGTTCCCTGTCATCCTGTAGGACTCAGCCTCGACTGCCGCCCAGTCGATATCCGACATCGATTTGGTCGTCTCATCGTTGTCGGCCAGAAAGCACTCGTCTATGATCTCGTATCTGATGTCCGGGAATTCAAAGTCCTTGTCCACTACGGCATACTGCCAGGTGATATTCTCTTCTCCTACAGACGGATCATGATAATAGTCCCCTTCTTCCACAATTTCATAATCCATCGGATGGTCCAGCATTTCCACCCCCATTTCTTCAAGGGCATCGAATTCCTGCTGGTTTTCCGGAAGGAACCTCACATAAAGGTCGGTTGTCCGGACTATATCCCTCGATTTCGTCGGATAAACCGCGGAAAAGGCTTTACGGGCATTCTCCGTCGTGTACGGATTGTCAAGACGGTCGCCGAGAACAATCATTCCATGGTGCAGGCCCCCGTCATGAAGGCCGTTTCCAGACTCTGTCTGAATTCCACCCCTGTCACAGGACATTACCAGCAATGTCACTGCAAGGATTCCGATAAACTTTTTCATTGGTCCTGTACTTCTTTGTTGTGGGAGCAAAAGTACAGGCGGCTATCCGTGTTATGAAATAATAAACGTTTAAGTGACAAAAACGGGGTTACAGGGCAGTACAGGGCATTATTTTTCCTGCAGAATCCGTAAATTCCGCGCGAAATCAGACCCGGCATGATACAAAAGGTCCGCTACAGGGCCTCTGCAGCGGACTTCCGTCTGTATCCGTGTCATTTTACGGTGTCAGAAATAATTGACCGTCTTCTGCCCGGCTTCCGACAGCAGACTGTTTGCAAGCCTGCTTACGCCAAGACGGAAAAGGGATCTGTCAAGCCAGTCCTTCCCGAGCACAGTCGATACTATCGAATAGTACGAAACGGCATCCATCGCGGTCGATATCCCTCCTGCGGCCTTGAATCCCACCTTTCTGCCTGTCGCTTCATAATACTTCCCTATGCATTCGCACATCGTATATGCCGCTGCAGGAGTAGCGTTTACATCGACTTTCCCGGTGGATGTCTTTATGAAATCCGCCCCCGCTTCCATTGCCAGAAACGATGCCTCCGCTATGGCCTCGGTCGTAACCAGAAGGCCTGTCTCCAGGATCACTTTCAATATCACCTGACGTCCCTGCAAGGCAGCCTCGGCATCCACGGCCTTGCGCATCGCGGAGATCTCCGCCGAAGAGGTCTCATAATCTTCCTCCAGAAACGCATTCAGTGCCAGGACTATATCTATTTCATCAGCCCCATGTCTGACTGCCAGTTCACATTCCCTGACTTTCACATCAAGATAACTTTGCGATGAGGGAAAGCATCCGGCGACAACCGTCACATGCAGATCTTCCGACTTGCGTGTGTTTCTGACCGTTTCCGCAAAATTCGGATAGACGCAGACTGAAGCGGGAAGCGGCCATGAAGGATAGGACGCAGAAAAGTCATTGACCTTCCTTACCATCTTTTCAATGGAAGAACGGGTGTCGTTCGGCCTTAACGAAGTCAGATCCATTACCGAAAAACAGTCCTTGAGAACCTTCTCCGATTTGATCGTCTCAAGATTCCTGGCTATCCGTTCAATATCTCCGTCCATCTTTTCCTTATCCGGGGAATATCCGTATTTCTTAAGCAGACTGTACATATATCAATTTTTATGAATTTCCGTTTTATCCTCTCACCTGCACTGAAAAGCCTTCATTGACAAGAGGCTTTACCATATCAGTCATTTCTTCGGCCGTGAATTTCCCGAGGCCCTTCATCGGAGTCTCCCTGTCGAGGGTATATACCATGATTTCCCTCGGATGCAGTTCCCTGACTATATCCATCCATGCCGCAAGGCACTCCGGACAGGAAGAATCATAATCCGGACCTTTAAGGAACATGGTCTGGAGTATGAAGTTACCGTCGAACTTCTTCAGATTGCCGATAACGCCGGCCAGGGAATACCGGCCGGACGGTCTGTTGACAAGGGCCACTCCGGAATCATCCGGAGCATCTATTTTCAGTATCGGATTGTCAACTTTCTTCAAGGCCGCCAGAACGTCTTCATTCCCAAGCATGGTGGCATTGGACAGGACCGAAACCTTTGCCCCGGGACAGAACCTGTCACGAAGTTCCAGCACGGCATCGACAATCCTCGGGAAATCCGGATTAACTGTCGGTTCTCCGTTTCCGGAAAAGGTAATCGAATCTATGCGTATGCTCCCTGATACGCACTGCTCCAGTCTTGCCTCAAGCGCCGTTTTCACATCCGAAACGGAAGGCAGGACAGGATTACGGACCCTGCCGTCCCTGTTCCAGCCGCATTCGCAGTATATGCAATCGAAATTGCACAGTTTGCCGTCATGCGGAAGAAGATTTATCCCCAGGGAAGATCCGAGCCGCCTGCTGTGGATAGGGCCGAATACTATATCGTCAAAATGCAACATCTTCTGAAATTCGGAAAGTTATGAAATCCTCACAGAGGGCTACGCCAGTCTGAGAGACGAACTGTCGGGAGTCAGGCGTCCGGCCTCATCCACATTGCTGATTCCTGCGATTCCGGGCCTTTTCCCAGGCAGAAGGCTACCCAACTCGCTTTCCTTGCCCAGGAAACGCGCACCGTTGAGACATGCCCATGTCAGAATCTCCCCGGTAGCCACTGTGAAATTCTGCTGGAGGCAGAGGATTTCACTGACCATATCCAGATCGTCATTGCTTGAAAGGGAATCGGTCCCGACGCATATGTCAAGTCCGAGCCTTCTCATCATGTCTACAGGAGGCAGAGCATTATGGATAAAGAGGTTGGACAGAGGACACACTGCCCAGAAGACATTATTCATGACTTCAAGCGCCGCCCTGGCCGCCTCTTCCGTAAGACATACATTATGTACAAGAAGAATGTGTTCGTCAAACGGAGGCCTGTGAACTTTCTGAAGCCTGTCCATGAAATACATCAGGGACGGTCTGCCGGTAACGGGCGGAGTGCTCATTCCTGCCCTGCGCCTGTTTTCGTACATTTCCCCTCTTCCGTAAGCGATCATCTCTTCCTCCTGGGCGCTTTCCTGTGAATGATACGAAAGGTATCCTGTAGAAAGACCCTCTGCTGCGGCTGCCGTGACAAGTTCCGGACTCATCGTATAGCAGGCATGAGGCGTAATCGAGACATCAAGTCCGTAGCATACGGCCTCGTGCCTGAGTCTGACCGCTCCGGATATGACATCCGCACAATCCTCGGGCTCCGTACCGAACACCTCTATGAAAGTCCTCGTATATAGCGGAGAATCAGCCTTTACGGCAAAACTGTCATTACAATTGCTGATATCCGCCATTGCCGAAACACCGGCCTTCCACATCCTGTCCATCTCGTCTGACAGCCTCCGGATCTTCTCCTCCCTGGTGGAACTGTCTCTCAATGCATTGATCTGGTCGATGAATCCGGCCATGCCGCTGCCTCTGGCAAACCTGCCCTTGAGATGGGAAAGTTCCACATGGCAATGCGCATTTACAAAGCCAGGGACTATGGCTCCGTCCCAGTAATAAGGTTCGGAGGCAACATCCGGGCTTTCCCCCACAGAGGTCACAGTGCCGTCATCCTCAATCTCGACGAACCCGTTCCTTATCGGATCCGGACCGTCCAGCACATATACGTATTTAGCGGCTATTCTTCTCATTTTGCAATGTCGGCCTTCTTCATATCAGCCTTGAATTTCATTTCAGGCACCTCTTTAACGGACATGGGTGCGATGTCTCTGTCAGGCGCCGTGGCAGCCTCCGGTTCCTGCGTGTCCGTATCCGGAAAGACCTCTTCCTCCGGTTCAGGAATATCCTCCCTTATCTTCATTACCGGACCGAAAAAGGCCGTATCCAGCCATGCCCTCGGATCGAAATACTGTTCCCCGCCGGAAGAATCTACCAGAAACTCCAGAGAATCCCTGACTGTAACGACAGGGCTGCCGACTCCTGTCATATAGAACACCTTTTCCGGACGGTATCTTTCCCGCATGACCAGAGCCTCTTCGAGAGGGGCAAGAGCAGCCTGCTGCCTTTTCAGTTCCGCTATCTCACCCTCAAGGATAGAGGACGCTTCCCTCAATATCTTGGCGTATCTGTCCGCATCCTTGATATAATGGGCCATGCTCGCCCTGTAATCATCGGAATCATAACCGTATTTTTCGAATATCGGCTCATACACATAGGACGTATCGGCCATGGATCTGGTTTTTCTGTCCGACATTCCGATTTTCTGGTCCGCAACGAACATCTCGGCATATATTCTGGCGAACTTGTCCCTGGGAATGACTTTCCCTTCTTCCCCGGAACAGGAGAAGAGGAAAAACATCGGAAGGATGAGGATATGAAATCCGGACAGACGCATATCCTATCTCAAAGATGCTCCGAATTCTGAAGAGAATGCAGAAACGAGTTTTTCCATTATCTTGTCTACATCCTTATCCGTCAATGTCTTTTCCATATCCTGAAGCACAAATGACAAGGCATACTGCTTCTTGCCGTCCGGTATCCTGTCACCTCTGTACACGTCAAAGAGCCCGACCTGCCGGAGAAGTTTCTTGCCTGTCCTGAAAGCCGTCTTTCTCAATGCCGCATAGGAAACGCCTTCATCCAGAAGCAAAGCGAGATCCCTTCTCACTTCCGGGAACTTCGGAAGTTCCCTGTACTGTATCCTGTTCCTCTTGACAAGGGTGAACAGGGTATCCCATCGGATCTCTGCGGCAAACACAGGCTGCCTGATACCGAACTGCCTGAGCCTTGCAGGAGATACCGTCCCCATTACCGCAAGGGTCTCCCCGCTTCCCGGAAGCCTGTAGACCAGCCCTTCGGAAAACAGATCGGCAGGGGCGGCATCATACTCCATATTGTAGATATCAGCACCGAAACGGCTGAAAAGCAGTTCCAGATAACCCTTCAACTGGAAATAGTCGCTTTTTCCGGCTTCATTTCTCCAGACCTTGTCAGGAGTCCCGGTCATGAACATCGCATAGCATGTATGTTCGTCATAGGACTCCAGAGTCTTCCCGTCCATGTCAGGTTTCAGGGAATATACAGACCCGTATTCGAATATCCTCATGGAAGTCATCTGCCTGTTTATATTATAGGCGATCACCTCAAGGCCTCCCAGGAGAAGGGTCTGCCTCATCACATTCAGGTCCGAACTGAGAGGGTTGAGTATCCTGACGCATTTTCCTTCAGGGAAAGTCTTCAGAGACGAATAGTACCCCGATCTGGTCAGGGAATTATTCATTATCTCCACAAAGCCGTTGGCCGCAAGGAAATCGGAAACGGTATTGCGGACCTGCTCCGGCTCCGGACTCGGGGTGGCGGAAACGGACATCTTCACGCCAGACGGAAGTTCGATATTGTTGTAGCCGTATATCCTCAGGATCTCCTCTACCACATCGCATTCCCTGTAGACATCCACCATATATGAAGGAACGGCCACCTTCGCCCCTCCCGGACGTTTTTTCAGGAAATCGTATGCCAGATACGTAAGGATATTCTCTATGGTATCATGGCCTATCTTCTTTCCTATGAAATTCTCCATCCGGTCATAATCAAGATCCACCGTCTTTCTGTCAAACTTCCCTGACACAGCCTTCTGCACCTTGCCCACCACATGGCCTCCGGCAAGTTCGCAGATAAGCGTAGCCGCACGTTTCCCGGCCCAGTCCACGATAAGAGGATCCGCTCCCCTTTCGTATCTGAACGAAGCATCCGTCTTGAGTCCGTGTCTCTTGGAAGTCATCCTGACTGACACCGGATCGAAATACGCGCTTTCAAGGAACACTGTCTCCGTAGTACCGACGGTACCTGAATTCTCTCCCCCGAACACACCGGCCAGACACATCGGCCTGCGTGTATCGGCAATCATCAGATCCTCTGCAGACAAAGTCCGCTCCACTCCGTCCAATGTCACGAATTTCTCTCCCTCCGCAGCCCTGCGGACAATTACCCTTCGGCCTTCTATCTTCGATGCATCAAAGGCATGGAGAGGCTGTCCTATCTCCATCAGGACGAAATTGGTTATGTCCACCACATTGTTTATCGGCCTGAGTCCGACCGCATGCAGTCTCTTCTGCATCCACTCCGGAGACGGCCCGACCTTGACCCCGGCAATGGTGGTTCCCGTATATTCAGGGGCTCCGTCCGGAGCCTGGACCTCTACAGGGATTGCCCCGTCCATCTCTCCCGAATCACTGCAAAGCCCCTCACCGCCTTCCGCAAAGGAAGACACGTCGGGAATGTTCAGACGGCATGGAATACCGTTCAGTTTCAGATAAGCATACAGATCCCGCGCGACACCGATGTGCGAAGCGGCATCCACCCTGTTGGCGGTCAGTCCGATTTCGATGACTGCATCAGACTCAAGATGAAGATATTCTTTGGCAGGTGTCCCTACTACCGCTTCCGGCTCAAGCACCATGATGCCGTCATGGGAAGAACCTATCCCGAGTTCGTCTTCCGCACAGATCATCCCGAACGAATCCACTCCTCTGATTCGTGACTTCTTGATCTTGAAATCCTCACCGAGGACCGTACCCACCGTTGCAAGCAGGACCTTCTGTCCTGCAGCCACATTCGGAGCTCCGCAGACTACCTGAAGAAGTTCAGGGGCTCCGGTATTCACTTTGGTGACATGCAGATGGTCAGAATCAGGATGGTCCGTACATTCCACCACTTCCGCCACAATCACTCCTGCAAGCCCCCCGGGAATCTCCTCCACTGTCTCAACGGAATCCACCTCAAGACCGATTGAGGTCAGGGCATCTGCCACCTGCTGCGGTGTCAGGTCACACTCGATATAATCTTTCAGCCAGTTATACGAAATCTTCATACTCTTGTATCTTTAACATCAGTCCGACTGGCAAAGGTACTAATTTTATGGACAAAAACATCAATCTCCCGCATTAAGAAAAACAGGCCGGCGGAGAAATTTCCCCGCCCGGCCTGAAATTCATCACACACAGGATCCCGCAGACCCGGACTACAGGCTGCCTGCCACTTCAAAAGCGCCTTTCCTGACAGCAGGGACCTTCCGCATCCCGGTTTCAAGAAGGATAGGGAATCCGTCCTCCGCAGCGGCAGCAGCCCTGCGGATGGAATTCTGCGGTCCTTCGCTTCTGGTCAGGACATACGGCCCTATACTGTAATCGCTTACGGTATAGCCCGGCTTGAAGAGATCCATCGCTTCATAATATGATCCGCCTCTGAACAGAGTATAATCCATTCCCGTCAACTGGAATTCCTGTCCGTCAGCCGGATTGGTGAACCTGCCCATTTCAAGGGTTACGGTACCGTCACTGCCGTATGTACCGGTACAAAGGGCATCATCCGTAACCCAGACATACGGCTCGCCGTTCTGCTGGAAGCGGTATCTCAGATAAACGTAATACATCCCGACCATTCCATAATAGTCACCTGTCGATACGGATACGTTCCCGTCCGCATAGTCCATTATGAACGGAGCCACGTTCCTGTCTCCCATGGTGGTGATTCCCCAGCCGGAAACGAGGAAACTTTCGTTCACCCTGTACGGTTCAATCTCCACAGTGAAAGTCTGAGGCTTGCCCTCAATCTCGGATGAGGCCGAAGTCACTGTCCAGGTACCGACATATCTCTGATAGGCGGCCTCCCCTTCCGGAACGGGCGCGGTTCTTGTCTCAGCCGAGCGAATCGTCATTCCGTGTACGTTTTCCGCCTTGACCAACAGCATGTATTCAGTTCCCGGTTCAAGATCCGAGGACGATACGGAATATCCTTCTTCCGAATTGATCTCATCGATGACATCCGACGAGAAAGACGCACCGTAACGGTTGCAGACCTGTTCATAACCACCGAGTTCCTCCGCCCTTCTATCTACGGTTTCCTTAGTGCCGAGAACATACCTGCACTCTTTCACCTCAAATCCGGCAATGTTGATATCCAGTTTGAAATATTCGGAACCCGATGTCGGAGTCATGCTGACGGAAAGCACCGGAACATCCTTTGTACCGTCGCTTATGCCTCCCCAATCTATAGGGATGAAAGTATAGTCGGCCATCTTTTCACACCCGGTAAAGGTGTTCTTGTGGTTCTTTATCACGGCAAACCCGTTGTCGGCACTCCTTTCATAAAGATGCACCTTCACATCATTCACCAGAGTGTACGGGGACTCTCCCGTAAAGGCGGAGCAACCGTTGAAGACCTGGTTGGCCGATGTCACCTTGACCATGCTGTCGAATATGCCTGCCGGCAGGGATTCGAGGGAAGTACAGTTCTCGAACATCTGGTTCATTGTCGTCACCCCTGAAAAATCATCGAACAGCCCTTCCGGAACGGTCTTCAGGGAAGTACAGTTCTGGAACATGTACGCGGCGGAAGTTCCTGCGCTGACGCTTTCAGGGAAATAGTCTGCCGGAACAGAGGTAATCGTACTGCAATCCTTCCACATGCCCGGCACCGTCTTGAGTGCGGTCATATGACTGATTGCCGGGAATTCCGTCATCCCAGTACATCCTTCAAACAGATAGCTTGCTGTCGTCACCTTGGTCTGGTTCCGGAAGATATCCGCAGGAAGATTGCCCAGGGAAGGGCAGGTGCTGAACAGGCTGTTCATATTCGTCACGTTAGCCATGTCTTCGAAAAGACCAGCCGGCACGGACGAGAGCGAGGTGCAGCCCTTGAACATCGTCGCGATGTTGGTAACGGATTCCAGACCGCTGAACAGGCCTGCAGGAACGGTCTTCAATGCAGAAGCAAGGTTGAAGAAACCTGACAGGTTCTCGATCTTCCTGTTAGCCGCAAACAGGTTTTCCGGAACTTCCGTCAATGAGGTACATTCCTTGAAAAGGCTGGATGCCTTGGTTATTTCAGGCTGGTTTGCAAACAGTCCTGCCGGAACTGAAGTAAGGGCGAGGCATCCGCTGAACATTGTGGAAACATCCGTTATCAGAGGATTGGATGCAAAGAGCCTTTCCGGAACCGAAGTCAGGGAAGCGCAGTCGCTGAACAGCATTGCGGCATCAGTCAGAGCCGTCGCCGATGAGAAAAGATCTTCCGGAACCGAAGTCAGGGAAGTACAGCCTTCGAACATTCCCTCCACGGTAGTCACGGCGGCGAATGCCCCTTCTTCAGGCATCGGGACAGATGTTATGGAGGTATTGTACCTGAAAGCATCTTCCAGGGAAGTCAGTCCGAGCATTCCCCACTGGATGACCCCGGTTATTGCAGGAGCCGCATTCTTGTTTACAGCCGTTCCCTTCATCTGCGCAGCCGTTCCCTGTATCGTGACACAGTATATACCCTCATTCTCATAGGTATGCTGGATCATCGTCGCGGCTGATGTCACCGTCTTGTCTATATCTTCGGTTGCTCCGTCACCCCAGTCCACATGGGCCTTCACCGCTCCGTAAAGAGGCAGATATACCTTCCTGGAATAGGAGGCTCCCGTTCCTGTGAGGTCTTTGGCACGGACCATAAGCACCATCGTCTCCTTTTCGTATTCCGTCAACTGGAAGACAAGGATTGTCTCTATCACGGCCCCGCCGGAGACAAGTTCTATCTCAGCCTGCCGGGCCATCCCGGTATCGTTCGCGCCGACCGACAAGGTAAGGGTCTCGGTACGGATTTCGCTGCGCGTCTCCACAACTGATATCCAGTCCCGGGCATCCTCCGGTATCGATACCTCATACTCCATGTCCGTCTCGACCTCGACTGCCACAGTTCCTCCTGCAACGGGAACCTGCGCCGATGAGGTGCTGATATTGAGGGTACCTGAAATAAACGTAAGGGTCCGCATCAGAGTCTTGTATCCTCCGTCATTGACAAGGACTATCACCTTGCCCGTGGAACTCTCCGCAGGAGCGGTAATGTCCAGGGTCCCTGTCCAGTCTTCGTTCATTGTCACTTCCGCAGTCCAGCCGCTGCTGCATATAGTCTCCATCACGGTATTCTCTCCCGCTCCGGTTATCGTAAACGGCACTGAAATCCCCGCTCCCGACGATATGAATTTTTCCGCAGCCTCGAATACTATCCCGAACTGCATGTACATCTCGAAAGTGAGGACCGTATCATCGGCAAGGGTCAGATAGACGTATTTCCCGTCCTCACTTACCGATACGGACTTGAATATCGACGGCTCGGCATCAGCCTGGGCCTTGCCGCACTCCAGATATGTCTTGCCTTCGTCATAGGACACATACCAGTAACCGTCCTCTATCTTGAACTGAGGGGTCACACCGCGTTCGCCCGTAACAGGCAGTTTCTGTCCGTCACCCGAAAGGATGAATTCCCCGTCGAGTGTCCAGTACATCACCCCGTCCTCCTCCTTGACGGAAATCTGCGGCGAATATCCGGCATCACCGTCTTTAAGAGTAATTTCAGTCTGTACACCGGCCACAGTGACAAGGAAAACCGTATGGCTGCCGTCCTCGTTCTCCTGGACATTGGATATGAACTGGCTGCCCTCAATAAGCCCTACAAGATCATCAAGTTCCCCGATCAACGAGTTGACCTGTTCCTGAAGGGCGGTCAGCCGTTCATCAAGATCATCAATCTGGCCCTGCAGGCCGGATTCGTCAAAACTGCAGGCACTGATGCCAAGCAGCATTAGACAGAAAACTGCGAATTTTTTCATGACTGACAAATAAAAGCGCATACAGACCATCGGAATAGCTGTATGCGCAGAATTAGACTTTATATTAAACTATTGACATTCAATCTATAACCAGTCTGGATAAGTTGAACTTATGACAGAATAATCGGAAAGTCCGGTGCAGCCGGCAAAACATCCTGCCGTTGTCTTTACCGTCGCAAAGGCAGGATTGTTCCCCCTCTCGTAAAGATGGTACTTTACTCCGTCTATTTCGGTATAAGGGGATTCTCCCGTCAGAGCGGAGCAGCCGTTGAAGGCATTCCCGAAATTCGTGACTGCAGTACAGTCATCGAATATGGACACCGGAACGGAAACGAGTCCGGTGCAGTTTCTGAACACCGACGACATGTTGGTCACGGATGACAGTCCGAAGAAAACGCCCTCCGGAACGGAAGTCAGGGAAGTACATCCATTGAATACGGATGACATGTTGGTCACGGACGTAACGTCTGCAAACAGGCCATCTGGAATCGAAGTCAGGGCAGTACATCCGCTGAATGCGCTCATCATATTCGTCACCGATGTCATGCCTGAGAACAGATCCGCAGGGATGCTTGTCAGGGAAGTACAGTTGGCAAACAGGTTGGACATGTTCTCCGCTGCGGTACAACCCCTGAAAAGACCTTCCGGAATCGAGGTTATAGCCGTTGCGTAGAAAGCCTGCAGGAAGCCATCCTCCGGATTGCAGCCTTCGAAAACATCAGGAGCCACACTGGTCACGGATTTGCAGTTCTTGAATACCATGCTGAATCTGGTGACCTGCGAACATCCGGCAAAGACCCGGGCCGGAATTTCAGTAAGGCTCTCGCAAGCGGAAAAGGCACTGTAAGCCTCATTAAGCAATGGAGCAGTCGTGAACATCCCTTCAGGAATGGCCTCCAGAGATGTACAATGGTCAAAACAACTGTATATGCTTGTAAGTTGGCTGAAGGAATCCTCGTCAGGAGCCGCTATTGTCCTGAGGTTCGCACAATAGTAGAACCCATATTTCAGTGATTCCAGTCCTATGTTCCCCCACTGCTTGATGGCGGTTATCGTAGGTCTGATTGTATTCAGTTCCGGAGACTGGTTGGCCCTGAAACTGGCTACCTTACCGGTAATGCTGATATCGTACACGCCCGGAGCGGCATACTGATGGGAAGGATAATCGGAAATCACCCTTGACATGGTACCGTCCCCCCAGTCGACCAGGCAGTTGATGACTCCTGTTCCGTTTGTCGTATCGAAAGGCAATATCGCGGCATTGCCGGTTTCCTCTCCGACAGTGACTTCGATAACCATCGCCGACGTGGATGCCGTCGCCTGGGATACAGGAATGGTGACGGTATTCTCTTCACTTCCGTTCCCTGCCGATATGCAGACGGAACCGGTCCTCATGCCAATGGTGGAATTCTCACCGGCAGTAAGGGTGAATCCGGCAGCATCCTGTTCCACAGTTATCCAGTTAGAAAGGGAGAGTGCAGTCCAGTTTTCCTCACACGCGACTTCCACCCTGTAAGACCCCCCCTGCTCAGGAACGATGATATCAGTATCATCTCCCTGCAGGGTGTATTCTATCGGAATGACTCCTTCAGGGGCCGGAGCCGCCTGACGCAGAACGACACTGGCAGACGATACTCCGGCACCGCCGACAGACACTACACTGATATTGGCATAACGGGCGCCGGTTTCCTGATTGTCCGAAGCCGTTATCCTGAATGAAGAATCATCGAGGATCTCAATGGCATACCAGTATCCCAACCCGGACTCTACCGTCCAGTCGCAATTGGCGGACACTTCCACATCAACGGACCCTCCGGCCGCCTCGAAGTTCACCTCGGCGCCTCTGCCGTCTTCCGAAACCTCCGTTCCCGTGATGGAAGCCAGTCTCACTTCAGGCTGATCCGCCGTCTGCTCCTCCCCAACACAGGATGACAGCAGGGCAAGGGCCATACATACAGGCACAAAATTGAAAATGTATCTCATAGTATCCATTCTTTAGCGTTTGACAGGAATAATTCTAGTAATTCTCTCCGCAGGCACGACCTCGTCTATCCTGGCGGATTCCACATCCTGCAGAACAACCGGTGAACCGGTTCCGCCGGCAGATGCCCTGGACATTGCAGGAGCCACGGAGGCAGCCTGCGTCCCTTCTCTTGTGAATACAGGCAACCTGAGGAAAGGCCAGTTTGAGAATCTGCTGTAGCTTCCGGTGGATGTGTTCCGTCCGATAAGCCCGACGTATTCGTAATTCAGAGTGATTCCATCGTCTGTCTCCGACTGGGTCCCTATGACAGACATCGTGCTGTAGTCATCTGAAAGTTCCAGCGAGATGCTCCCGCCTGTCATGAGATACCCGTTCACAGGATCATACAGGGTCACGAAAAGGATATAGGTGGACATGCCGCCATAGACCAGCGCCACAGGATTGGACGAATAGGAAATCGGGATGTACGCGTTGACCCCATCCGAAATATCCACTCCTACCATCGTGGAGAAGTTCTCTTCGAAAATATTGCTGAACAGCATATAGCGGTATTCCGGAATGCCGGTCGCAGTGCAGAAGTTCCGGTACGACTCGTCAATGAAAACCCATTCACTGCCATCGGAACGCCATACCTGGTCTGCGGCCAGGGTCCATTCCCCTCCCAAAGCGGTGAACAGATCAGGATAAAGCATCTCCGTAGGCTGGATTGAACCGTCATACCATATCCTGAGCTGCTCCCCATTATCCAGATAGAGATAGCCTCCGATCACATACGCCCCGTTCCCGCGCTCTATGCATATCACTCCGTCAACAGCATTCACTGCCTCTGAAGAAGACGTGATTACGGATGCCTCCACCACATCGTATGTTCCGGCCTCAATGAACAGGTCTTCAGATGAAGCGGAAATGTCAATCCGCACATTGCTGTCCCCGTACAGATACAGGCGGTACACATCGCCGAGTGATTCTCCGTAGACATTATCGGCTGCCGTCGTCTGTCCTATGGAATGGGAGAATACTATGTCACTGCATGTGAAATCAAAGGTATTCCCCTGCTCATCGGAAACCGTACCTGACATGCTGCATGAGGTACCGCTGACATTCACATGGACTTCAGCATCGGTTATCGCATGTTCCTGCTCCTGTGCATCAATCCACACGGCTTCCGAAGAAACCACGTAAGCGGGATCATAGGAGGACATTGTATAATGGCCCACCATAGGCACGGGCACATCCGAAAGGATGGCGGAATTCTGCTGGAAGAGGGAGAAATTGAGAGTGATTCCGTCCGAAACCAGTCCGACCATAAAAGAACCGGAGACATCATCGTAGACGGCTGACCCAACCTGCATAGAGTATGAAGAAGAAAACGCATCCGTTACCGGCTCTTCCTCTTCGCACGCCACTACTGTCAACAATGACAGGGCGGCAAGAAACATCATTTTGCTTGCGTTTGACATAATTTTCCCTTATTATCTTGTCATTGAGTCAATTACCGTAAACCGGGCCATAGATCCCACTCCGTGCCCTGAAGCGGCAACCGGTTGGTCAAATACATAAAGGAGGAAACCTGTAAGGGCATTAGAATAAGCCCCGTCATCTTCGAATTCCAAAGTCTGGCTGTCCTCGTCCATATTGTAGACCATATTCATCCCGGCATCCGTCGCCCACGTATAATAACCGTTATAGTATCCGCACCACCAGAAATAATAATTGATCGAAGGCATATCAAGGGCTGGGATATACTGCACCTTAAGATTCATTGTAGCGGTCTCGTCGTCATAAGTAACGGCAAGCGGGAAATAGCCTTCAAGGGCATCGGTATAAATGTAGAGGATATAGCCCTCACCGGTCTCATCAGCCTCCAGCACGGCAGGGAAACTGCCTTCAGCCGAGTTCAGGGACCACTGTCCGAGGAAGAAGTTATAACTCCAAATCTTCTGGCTGACGGAAATGGTCTCCACGACATCCCCTGCGTCGTTGAGCATGTTGACCTCACCCGACCGGTTCGCGCCGGAAGTGTTTTCCGATACGGAAAGGGAAATGGCTCCTTCAGGAGTCCTTTCCGCCGTTATCCAGGAAGCATCGGTCGACACTGACCATTCCATTGAAGCCGCCCATTGCGTAGTATTGACAATTTCCTGCACGGCATCCCTGTTGAAAGAGAATTCCCTGGTTTCCAGAAGAGGCACCCTGTCCTGGGAAACGGTCAGTTCCACCTCTTTCCAACTGGCAACTATCCTTACCGTAGTCGACCTGGCCGCTCCGGTCAGATTGGTCTGTGCAGAAAATATGATTTTTCCTGATTCGTTCGAGTCGGCCTCAAGCCATGAATCAGCGATGTATATCTTCGGTGCCGATGAACTGTTGAGGGAATAGGCCAACTCCGCCTGCCCGCCTTCGGGATTGATTACGATTCCGTCCGCAATATCTTCGGATCCAAAGGCAAATACGACACCCATCTGGGAGACCACGACCTGTCTGGTGATCCCGCCTCCGGAAATGGATATCCTTGCCGCACGGGAAAATTCACCGTTATGACCGGATACCTCAAATTCAATTGCCTCCTGACCTGTAGAGGTGATCTTCAGCCATATGGCATTGGAACTGGCCGTCACCCTGTCCGCATTGGTGGATATGGAAATCACCCCTGTTCCGCCGGCTGCCTGGAAATCCACGTCAGACTCCACCACATCGAGATATGTCTCCTCTATTTCTTCCTTGCTGCAGCCGGAAAAGACGGCTGCGGCAAGGAACAGTGCCGATACTATGTAATATATTCTTTTCATAAGTCATGTCCGTTAATTGTTCTTGACCAAACTGTATGGAACTATCTGGGCGATAGACCCTGCCGTAGTACCGCTGCTTGCAGTCTGCGATGTGAAGGCATACAGAAGGATGGCATTGGCGGTATATGTTCCCCAGACTCCGTTATCCTGGAAAGTAAACGATATGTTGTTCGGATCATTGCCTTCATTCACCAGATTCAGTCCTACCGAAGTGGACCAGGTAAGATATCCCGAATTACTGTCCCAAGG
>CALVAE010000062.1 GCA_944325465.1 uncultured Bacteroidales bacterium
CGGCGCTCACGGAATCTGTCCCCGTCAGAAAACACCCTTGACAGACTTACCGCCCCGGCCCGTACAGCCGCCCTGTCAAACGTCACACTGCCGGATCCTCCGCTACGGGTGAAGACTTTGGTGTCAAGTTCAGGAGAATCATCGCTGATCCTGACACGGAATACACCCGGAACGAAAGCATCCCCGGCAGAGGCTGTTCCTGACTCCGATGGGATTTCCTGCATTTCGGACAGCCTGTCAGTGCAGGCTGCCGAAAGCAGTACCAAAACGATATACGGAAGAAGTTGTCTTTTCATTGGCCAGAACCCCGCCATTACTGTTCGAAGCGTATCTCAAGCAGGGAGTCCGTGCAGACGAAAAAGTCTGCCGTAGATACCGTACCCTTTACCCATTTGAACGTCTGGATGGTCTGGTCAGCAAGACCTTCCACCTCGCCTTTGAACGTATAAGGTTCATAGAGACGCATCGTGCCGTCCGGATATGCGAGGAAAGACAGCACATCATTCACACTGACAGTTTCATACACTGGTTCCCCTGTCTGCTCGTCGAACATAAGTTCACCCATACTGTCGACCCGCTGTTGCCGGTAAGTGTAGGATACGGTCCACAACTTGCTCTGGTAGCAATGTTCGAAACTGTCCTCCCTGTATGTGCTGGCACGGGTGACAGTACCGAACTGCTTTCCGTTGATCATGAGTTTCATGGTGGTCGGGGCTACATCCGCCTGCCATTCGCGCACCGCATCCACATATTCCTCAGGTGTATATCCCTCAGGCAAAGGGTAAAGGTAATAACTGTTCTCCGTCTTGACTCCCCTGAGCCTTATCACATGCTCCGGGGAGATGTCCATAAAGGTGAACTCGTAGTCTCCCTCGTAGCCCTGGAATCCGCCGTTCCCTCCCGGGAAGGAGAAATAGTGCAGGTAGTCATTGTAGTTGACGAACTTGAGCATCGGGCCGGTCGAATGTTCCACAGCATACGGAGTCTCGATATAGTTGTCATCGGCAAATGTCTCGCCCTCAAACCAGGCCCGGACCGTATGGTCTTCGTTGAACCTGAGCACATACATCCAGCCTCCGTATTTGAATCCCTCGCTCGGGAAATACTCCATCACCCAGGTCTTGCCATCAAGCAGGGCCCTGTCGTATTTCTCAAGCCCCTGCGCAAGACGCTCGGCTGCCGAATCTTCAAATACATAAAAGTCATCCTGGCATCCGGCCGCTGCAATTAGAGCGGCTGCAAGCAGTCCTGATATTCTGATTTTTCCGTTCATTTTTCTATCCTTTTACAGATTGTTAATCATCCAGGCTGTCCCAGTCTATCTGACTGATGCTGGCCACCCTGCCGGTGTATATGTCATGCCATTCATAGACATCGATGTTGAATTCATCGCGGAGCCAGGAGACAAGGATGTCCCTTTTCTTTTCAAGAAAGGCACGGC
Organism: uncultured Bacteroidales bacterium; assembly: GCA_944325465.1. Classification (GTDB taxonomy): domain Bacteria; phylum Bacteroidota; class Bacteroidia; order Bacteroidales; family UBA932; genus Cryptobacteroides. Next base: position 1,442 of record CALVAE010000062.1, read on the forward strand.
CTTCTCCTGCCTGGGACAGGGTGCTGTCCCACCAGGCCGCATCATTGCCGACAAGGGCGGCTACCATCACTGCAATGTCCTCCGCAGGGGATGAACGGGCATAGTTGCTCAGGAAACCTTTCTGCAGATAGTCCCCGGGAGCAGTGGTGTACTGGTCTCCTATATACCCGTCCTTGGTCACAAGGTCGTACTCTATAGGTACGGCGATGTTGCCGTCAAGGATATGCGCGAACTCATGGATGATCGTCCCGACAAACTGTTCGCAACTCGCCTCGTCCTCATTGTTGAAGAAATTGACCCCAAGCAGGTTTATCTGCAGTCCGTTTTCCGCAGATGCAAGCACTACTGTACCCGTGCTCGAAATCTCGTGGCTTCCCACAAGGAAAAGATGACGGGGAAAATAGGTCTTTGCCAGAAGGAGAGGGTCCTCCTCGTCCTCCATAAGTTCTGCTATACCGTCAAGGACGACATATTTGATCAGTTTGGCAAGCTGGATACACTTGTCAACAGGCGGTGGAGACACCCAATAACTGTAATGCGTCTCCCGGTCAGGCATCCTGTACTCGAAATGGATATTGTATGGTTCGACATAATGCCGTTCGAGCCAGAAGTCGAAGTCACTCATCAATTCTTCCTCCTGACCGTCGAAGATGCTCTTGCTGTCCGGCTCATCCTTGAAGCAGGAAGTCAGCATGAGTGCGGCCAATGCCACAAGAAGATATTTAAATGTATTTTTCATAATCGCGTCATTTATTCTGTATTACTGGCGGAAAGGATGGTCAGGCTGATCATCGTTGCGCGGATTCGGGGCAAGTCCTGCCGCTATGACATCGTATGGCAACTGGATGGCCCTGCGCAAGTCCTTATGGTCGAGGGTCTCCTTCACGCGGTATCCCTCGGTGTCTTCATCCACATAGTTGATGAGGTCGAAACGGTCCACATCGATTCCGTAGCGTTTCACATCCTGCCAGCGGAGTCCGTCCGCTATGGTCTCTATGCGGCGGCAGTACAGCAGGCACTGTATCATGTACTCCTGCTCTCCCGGATCCACGGTGAAACCGTGAGGATGGATGGGCTTGCGGGAAGTCGGCTGTTCCGATGTATATTCCGGGATATAGTTCTCTGAAGCCGGATCGCCATAGACCTCGTTGATACGTTCCCTGGTCAGGTGTACTATACCGTTCTGTCCCACCTTGTACATCATGCAACTCCAGGTATCCATATCCCTGACTGCGGCATCATAGTCCTTGAGATGGATATATGCCTCGGCCCGGCAGAGCAGAGTCTCGTTTGTCGTGAATGCCACCATTGTCGAACGGCCGTAGCCCACTCCAGTAATCTGGTCTATCGTCTGCCACTGGTCCGGCCATTTTGGCATGTATATCTTCTGGTTGTTGTCATTGATATACGGCTGATAGTTGAATATCCTGTCAAGGGACTTGTACGAATACAGGTCATACGGCCCGCCCATAGGACGCGGGGATCTGTAGGTCTCCTGCTTGGAGATACGGTAGGTATGCGTGAATCTTGCCCAGGAATTGCTCCAGGCATTGTAGACACTGCCATTGGCGGAGAAGAGAGGGATAAGCATGAGGTTGAACTCGTGCGCAGGGTCGATATAGTCGAACGCCTGTCTGCCCCATTCGGCCCGGGACGCATCTGTCCAGTCCCTCAGGACTATCGACGGGTCACTGCCGAGAACGGCATTGGCACATTCGATGACCTTGTCCCATTTCATATAGTTGAGATAGAATCTTGCCGCAAACGCATTTGCCGCATCGCGGTTGAAATGATATTCAGGCACAGAATATACATTGTCATCGATAAGAGGAAGCCCTTCCTCTATATCGGCTGCAATCTTCCGGTACACATCCTCCAGAGTACCTCTCTCATAATGGGGATTGAGGGTCTTCTCGGGAGCAAGCATGTAAGGGATGCCCATATACTCGGACGCCTTCTCTGGATGATAAGGGAGACAGTAGAGCATGGACAGACAGAAATGGCAGTATGCACGGCAGATCAGAGCCTCGCCTTTTGCAGGAAGCAGGTCCTCCGGAGTGCCGAGTTTTTCTATCGCCTCAAGGGCGGTATTGGCATTGCCTATGGCATTGTAGTACTGCTGCCAGGTGTTCTGGTTACTCTCGTTCTCCGCATCAATCATGTCGTCCCAGTAGGCATTCTGCAGGGCAAGACGGGAATAGTTAGGATTGTCCTCCCCCTGGTCATCCACATTGTCGGATGATGTCTCACACATGCGCACGTATGTCCTGTCCGGGTATGCTGACACAAGGAGTTTGTATATCTTCTCCGATGTGTCCAGTTCGGCACGGTTGTCAGGCAGTTCATCAAGGAATTTTGAACAGCCCGCAAGGGAGTACAGGACGGCGCCGGCAAATATCAGTCGTATTATATTTCTTGTATTCATATCTTTAGATACCTATTCTGAGTGTAAGGGTAAACTGTTTCGGCATTGGGGTAGCCACTCCTCCGGAGTTGAAGAATTCAGGATCCTGTCCCTGCAGACGCTTGTCCGAGTAGATAAGGAACGGGTTGGTGGCCTGGAACTTCAGGGACAGGGCATTGAGTTTGATCCTGTCCAGTATCCTCTTAGGGAAGTTGTATGTCAGGGATATCTCCTTCATGCGGATGAAATCGCCCTTGGCGACCCTGACATCGGAGTAATTGTATGCGCTGTATGCCATCTCCAGATTGGAGGTCTCGTTATTGAAGCGGGAACTTGCAATAACAGGGACATCGGTATATTTCTCATCCCCCGTATTTATCCAGCGGTTTGCGAACTCACGCGGAGTCGCGGTCAGGTCCGAATACACATTGGAGAATACCGGATCGAGACGTACTTTGTTGCCGAATGAATAGGTAATGAAGACATTCAGCGTAAATCCCTTGTACTTGAAAATGTTGCCGAAACTTCCGGTCATTGTCGGGTCGGCAGGGCCCTCATATATCAGGTGCTGCGTGGATATGTCCTGGAATGCGACACCTGTCGTGGTAACCTCTCCGTTGGACGGGTTGATGAAAGTAGGCACACCCATTTCATTGAGTCCGACATAGTCCACCGAGAAGATGGAGCCGCGGGGCTTGCCTTCCACTGAATAGCCAGTACCTGTGATGAAATCGATGACGCGGGTCGTTGTTCTGAGTTTGGTCACGGTATTGTCCATCCAAGCGAAGATAAGGTTGCTGTCCCAAGAGAAGTCCTTCTTCTTGATATTGACAGTATGGATGGAGAGTTCGACTCCGTGCGACTTCATTTCGGCCACATTACCCATCTTGTTGATCGCGCCTCCGAGTCCCATCGTGATGGTGTTTCCTATGAGGTCGAAATTGTTTCTGGTATAGGCATCAGCCGAAATGGAGATACGGTTGTTGAAAAGTCCGAGATCGAGTCCGACATTGAACTCATGCTTCTTCTCGTACGTAAGTTCGGAATTTTCAGGAGAAGATACGGCAAGTCCGGACTCCGTATATTCGGTATCGCCTCTCCACGGATTGGTAGGATAGATGGTCACGAGAGAGTTGCTCACATAGGACGGGCCCCTGTCTGCGGTAAGGGAGTATGAGAGACGCAGTCCGAGAGTGGAAATGGTCGGGGATACCTTCTCGAAGAAAGGCTCCTGGTCGATGGACCACCTTCCCGCTACGTTCCATGTAGGAAGCCAGCGTGCCTTGCGGGACCGTCCCAGACGGTTGGAACCCTCGTAACGGATGGTCCCGTTGATGGTATAGCGGTAGTCGTATGTATAGGATGCCGTTCCCGCGAAGGCCACATTGCGCTCCCGGGTATTGGACATGCTGTAGTACTGCGTCCCGTCCTCAATCTGCTTCTTGAACATGTCGAGGATATAATACGGGGTCTCTCCCATCGCGTACTGCATACCCCAGCCTGTGAATGATGTGGAGGTGCGGTCGAGACCGTTAATCTCCATCATCCCGTAAGCGTTGACGATATGCTTGTCCTTGAAGGTGTCGTTATAGGTGGCGGACGCACGGAAATCCCAACTTGTCGCCCTGTAGTCGTTCCTGCGGTAGATACCTCCTTCAGGAAGGATGGAGTATTTCTCCCCTATCACATCCGGATTGTCATAAAGGTAAGGGTTCATGCTCTGGACCGTGGAGTTCGGCATCGAGCGGTATGCCTCGGCCTGGTTGGAACCCTCCTTGATGTGATGCTCGGTGGATGATGCGGAATATTTCACCGCTCCGAGGGCGGACACTACAAGTTTAGGGGTGATGTTCCATTTCAGTTCCGCCTGGAACTTGGAGTCGAACACATTCAGGTCCATATAGTTCTTGGAAAGTTCGTCCTTGATGTTGAACGGGGTGTAGTTCCTTGTGTAGAACTCGTCCGGGTCAAGGGTACGGGAAGTCCGCAGTGCATACGAATAAGGGTTGATGTCAAAATCACGGGTCACTGTCCCGAACACTGCATCCACTTCCGATGACATGGATCCCGGAGCCGTCTGCTTACGGTATGAAGCGTTGCCGATGAGGTTGAGGGTCAGTTTGTCCTTGAGCAGGTTCTGGGTCGCGTTCAGAAGCATGGTATAACGGTTGACCTTGCTCTGTACGGTCCAGCCCGGGTCCACAAGGGCGCCGAGCGATGCATAGTACGAACCCTTTTCGGAACCGGAAGTTATGCTGACCGAATGGCTGTGCTGCACGCTCGGACGGAAGAGTTCGCTGAACCAGTCGGTGTTGCGCATTTCAGCCGTCTTGAGATACTCCGCCCTGCCGGCTTCTGTATTGATGACACCGTATCCTGTCTCGGGGTCATAGGTATTGATGAGTTGTGACATCTTGCCGTAGACACCGCTCTCGGAACCGATAACCTTGTCCGCATAGTTGAGCCAGCCTTTGTCGTACATTTCCTGGTAGACCGACATCTGCTCCTGGGAGTTCATGATATTGAACTCCGAGTAACTCGGGACCATACGCATGGTATATTCTCCGCTATAGGATACGCGGGTGACTCCCGGACGGCCCTTCTTGGTCGTCACGACAATCACGCCCGCCATTGCCCTCGCTCCGTAGATGGAGGTGGCGGAACCGTCCTTCAATATCTGGAAACTCTCGATATCATCAGGATTCAGACCGGATATTGCGGAACTGATGAGGGTTGTGGCATCTCCGGATGAAAGGGAGTTGGCGTCCACATCCACCACATCCTCCATGATCACTCCGTCGACCACCCAGATTGGCTTTGAGTCTCCGTAAATGGAGGATGCTCCACGGATACGGATCTTAGGTGCCGCGCCGAATGTTCCGGATACGTTCTGGACGGAAACCCCGGCCGAACGGCCCTCAAGGCTTCGTGCGATCTCCCCCACACCATCCAGTTTGATGTCCTCTGCCTGGAGTTGGTCGGTCGCTCCGGTGAACACCCGTCTGTCCACACGTTGCATACCCGTCACGACTACCTGGGCAAGTTCCTCGGAGTCAGGAACGAGAGCGAAATCAATACGGTCTGACACCGCACGCTTTTCCAACGGGACATAACCGAGGAAATATGCCCGCAGGACAGCCCTGTCAGGAACATTCTTCAAAGTATAGTTTCCATCGATATCGACTGTCGTACCATCGTCAGTGCCGACAATCTGGATGACCGCCCCCACCATAGGCGCCCCTGTCTCGTCAACGACCTTTCCCGTAACGGTCCTGGTCTGCTGGGCATAGGCGTAGCCCGCTGTCCATAGACAGAGCAGAAATAGGATTACAAATCTTTTCATCTATATTGGTCAGTTTAGTCTGTTATTAATTGTCAGTTCCGCCCGTACCTGATCCTGCATCACCTCCTGTGCCGGGGTCGGTGTCCGGGTAAGCCTTTGAAATCACCAGAGGGGCCTGTGTGGCATAAAGGCACCGGGTCCATCTCCACAATCCGCCCTGATTGGCGTAGAACTTCAGCATATCGACCTGGTTGCCGTGGGCCTGGCCCTTGTCTTCAAAGGAAAGGGTGACAGTCCTGGTGTCATCATCAAGGGCGGGTTCCGCAGCCCAGTATATATCCGAGTCGAAAGTGAGTCCGAAATAGGTTCCGCCGTTGGGACCGATGTAATTGAAATGTGCGGTATAATAGTAATTGTCTTCAATACCGAGTTGCTGTCCTGCACGGATAAGCGCCATTCCATCCTCCAGAGTGACTGTAAGAGGGAATTCGTCCTCGACTTTCTCCACACCTTCAAGATAGACATTGTAACTTTCCCCGTAGACCTTTTCGGTAAACGTAAGTTTCGTAGGAGAAGTACCATCTGTCCGTCTGTCCGATACGAAATCCCATTCCCCGAGCAGAAGTTTGTATGTGCCCATACGAGGAAGACCGAGGGAAATGCCGACTATTCCGTCACCGTCCAGAGTCACGCCTTCGGACAACTTCGGGACAAGTTCCACCAACCCTTTCTTCGGATAGACACCGGGAAGAGGAGAATTGAATGTCAGCACCTTGCCATCCTGGCTCTTCTCGACGGTGAAGACTCCGTCCTCGTTCTCCTTCCACTCTATGTCATAGTCGCATGCAGCGATGACCTCAATGGAAATCTCTGTCACCTCATCCGAGAACGAGAGTTCCGTAGGAGTCACTATAAGTCCCTCGAGCGGTCCCTGGCTGATGTCAAATGTCTCTGAAGGGAAACCATCCGCCGAAACGGTAATGGTCGCCGAACGGGATTCTGCCGAACGGTTGGTATCCACATTGTACACAACCGAACTGTTGTCATACACTGCCACCCGGCACCACTCCGGAGCACTGGATTCAGCCGTCACGGCAATACTGCCGGAAGCCTGCAGCGCGACACTTCCCAACCCTGCCTGGAAAGTGAACTCCGTCCTTGTCGGCTCACCCACGGAAAACGACACGACCTCCTCGATCGCATCGTTCCGGCAGCCGGAAAGGCAGAAGATGCCTGCCGTCAGGCCCAAAACCAATAATTGATTTTTCATAAACATTGTTATTAGTGTGTTATTGCAAATAATGGTCATCCCAACGCCGGGACCTGCCATATCCCCGCATTACAAATGTATGCGGGATTTCTCCCCATGACGGCTAAAATTGTCCATATTTAGGATAAAATCCGATTCCAGGCCGGGAATCAGGCACGGGCAGGTCCTGTACCGGCATTTTCACCGGAATGCTGACTGACATTCCCACCCTGGTCCGGTGCGGCCTCTTCAAGACGACGGACAAATTCCGTCGGAAGAATCTTGAACTCCTGGGCGAAGCATTTGGCAAAATATGACGAAGAACTGAAACCGGTGATATATCCGATTTCAGTAATGCTGTATTTTCCCTCTACCATCAGCCGCATCGCCTCCTTGAGCCGGACATGTTTCATGAAATCGTTCGGGGTCATCCCGGAAATGGACTTGAGTTTCTTGAAAGTCGCAGTACGGCTCATTCCAAGTTCACGCACAAGGAAGTCCACAGACAGGTCCGGATCACTGATATGCGCCAGCACGATTTCCCTGCATTTCTCTATGAATTCCTCATCGAGCCGGTTGTGGGTCCTGATACGGATACCGGTGTCGCTGCGGTCATAGTGTCTGCGGATTTCATCCCTTTTGTACAGAATGCTGGCAATCTGTTTCCTGAGATAGTCGGGAGAGAAAGGTTTCTCGATATAGGCATCGGCTCCGCACTCGAATCCCTCTATCCTCGATGTCTCACCGGTCCGTGCCGTAAGAAGGATGACCGGGATATGGCTGGTCTCCATATTGCCGCGGATTCTCCTGCACAGTTCCATTCCATCGATGTCCGCCATCATGACATCACTCACGATAACATCAGGCAGACTCCGCTTCAGAAGTTCGAGAGCCTGTATCCCGCCGGTTGCACGGATGACGGAATAGTCCTTGTCAAGCACCTTGGCCACGAATTCAAGCAGTTCTTCCTCATCATCGACCACCATTATGGTGTACGGCCGAGGCTTCTTCTGCACTCCGGACTTTCCGGACGATGTATCATTCAGGTCATCTGTCCCTGATGCCGGCTTCCCCGCTTCCATGGGCGAACGGTCCGCTGCGGCCAGCCTGTCCGATGAATCAGGGACAAACACCGTGAAGACGGCCCCGGACCTGCCGTCATGGCGGCCATCAGCCCGGATCGAACCGTTGAGCAGATCCACAAGGGTCCTGCACAGATTCAGGCCTATGCCGATGCCCGTACCCGTCCTGTTGTTACGGGCCTGATAGAACGGACGGAAAATCTTCTCCCTCTCTTCAGGGGGGATGCCGGGGCCATCATCCTGCACCTCCAGCAGCGCACCGCCATCCCGCAAAAGTAGGCGGACCTGAACCTCATGTTCTGCAAAGCGCATGGCATTGGACAGAAGATTGCTTACAATCTTGGTCAGGGCTTCCCTGTCGGAAACCAGGGTAAGTCCTTCGGACGGGATATCTTCCGTGACCGAGACACTCTTTCCGTATGCCGACTGCAGGAAAAGTCGGATCTGGGAACTGACCAGTCCGGCAAAGTCACACACATCATAATGCAGGCGGTAACTGCTCGTGTCGATTTTCCGGAAATCGAGCAATTGCCTGACCAGTGAGGAAAGTCTCTGGCTGTTCTGCCTGATAAGAGACAGGTACCGGCTTTCATCCTCTGTCAGATGGTCCGACTTCATCAGTTCCTCAACCGGTCCTGCTATCAGGCTCAAAGGGGTCTTGATTTCATGTGCAATACCCGTAAAGAAGGCCACCCTCTGCTCATAGAACTCCTTCTCGTTCTTCCGTCTCAGCATGGCAATCTTTCTCTGCGTCCTTCTGTCATATTGACGTTTCAACAGCCATGCGCCTGTCGCAAGCGCCAGGATGGCGACAAGGATATAGACGGCTACGGCAACTTTGGAAAGCAACACAGGAGGCTGTATCTCGACATCAAGCCCGGCCTCCACGGAATCCTGCCACAGATCATCATCGCAGACCTGAAGACGGAGACGGTAACGTCCGGCAGGCAGATTGCTGTAATGGGCGTAAGCATTCCTGTTGTCCGTCTCAATCCATTGCCGGTCAAATCCATCCAGCATATAGCGATAGCAATAGTTGTCCGGTGCAAGATAGTTCGGGGAAACGAAACGGAACTCTATCCGGTTGCGGCTCTGGCGGAGCGTTATCTTCTCCGTGCGCTCTATCGGGAGCGTCAAGGGAGAATCATCTCCGGACACGGCGGCCGGATACATCGGAATCCCGTTGACCGAAAACCGCTTGATTATCGGAGGGTACACGACTTCATCATGCCCCGTATCGCGAGGAACGGAAAAGAAGCATATCCCGTCAGACATGACAAAGACTATCTTGCCGTCGGATGACCATATACAGGAATTGATATTGAACCGGTCATCCCGTACACCTTTAGGATAAGGATAATGTTTCATCGCCCCGTCGTCAGGGCTGAAAGAGGAAATGCCGGCACTTGTGGATATCCACATCCGGCTGCCATCGGCGAAGAGTTGCTTTATGAAACGGAATTTCCTGGAAGAGTAACTGACGAAACTGTCAGAAGCCGCATCATAACGGCACAGACCGGCACCGGCGGTACCTATCCAAAGCCTGTCCGCATCATCCACGGCAAGGGAAGTTATGGAATTGTGGCTCAGGGAGCGGGGATTCTCCCTGTCATGAAGGTATGCGTCCAGATTTCCCGTGCGCACATCGTATGCATAAAGGCCGTTCCCCGTCGTGGCTATCCACAGCCGGCCTTGCCGGTCTTCCGTAATGGCTGATACCCTCTGTATCGGGAACTGTCTGACGAAACAGTCCCTGCGGCGGTCATAGTAGTAGAGCCCTACTGATGTGCCGGCCCATATCCGTCCGTTCGCACTTCTGAAAAGGACGAACACTCTGGAACTCGGATCCGCAGGATCAGACAGATAGGAGCGCACCTCCCCGCTGTCGAGATCCACCTTCTTTATACCCTGACGGAATGTGGCGACCCAGAGGGTCCGGTCCTCGACCAGCATGGACAGGACGGCTGTCCATATGTCGCATGTCCTTACATACGGAGATATGGTACCACTGTCCTCATTGAAGAGCATGATACCGTTGTTCCATGTCCCGAGAAGATACCTGCCATTACCCAGACCGCAAATGGAACTCATGGAAGTACGCCCGGCGGAATCATCAGGCATGGAATAACAGATGAAATTGTTCCTGACAGGACGGAACTCCACCCCGTCATACATTGACCCGAACCAGAAGTTACCCTCCCTGTCCTTCAGGAAAGAATAGACCATGCCGCAGTCAGACATGGTAAAATGACTCCCGCTGCCTGCCGCGGAGCGGATGCCGTCCTCGGAAATCCGGTAGAGTCTTGCCCCGGAATGTGAACACACAAGCAGTTCTCCGGGACGGATTTCCTCCAGATAATGGATACGCTGCAGATATTGGCCGCCATCCGTATCCTTGAAGTTCGTAACGGTCGAGGTGGCCCTTTCAAGCCTGTCGAGACCGGAACTCACAGTCCCAATCCAGATATTCCCGTACGAATCCTCGGTTATGGCATCAATGGAATTGTCGGAAATGCCCCCTTCCGATTTCCTGTAATGAACGAATTTCCCGGAATTCTTGGAAAACGCATCGAGTCCCTCGCTGTATGTCCCGACCCAGATGGTCCCGTCGCTGCTCTCATACAGAATCGATATGTAATCCTGGGCTATGGAGGAGGCGTCAGTCGGGTCATGACGGTAGACCGAGAGTTTTTCCGTATCAGGATTCCACCGGAAAAGTCCCTGGTTGACCGTCGCTATCCATATCTCTCCATCCCTGTCCTCTATGATCTCTATGGTCTGTCCCGTCACCTTCACCCCGTCCTCCGTCATTCCGCTGAAATGAGAGAACATTCCCTCAAAAGGGTCATAGATGTCGACCCCGTTGTCAAGGGAGATCCATATACGGCCCCTGCTGTCCATCATCAGCCGGCGGATATTGTTGCTGGATATGCTGCCGGACGGTCGGGCCTCGTCATAAGTATAACTCATGAACTCGTTCCCGTCGAAACGGCAAAGTCCGTTGTCCGTTCCGAACCAGATGAAGCCGAGTGAATCCTGGACTATCCCGTAAATGCTGTTGGACAGGAGCCCGTCCTCCACCGTGTAGTTCCTGCGCTCCGTGTATGCCGGCATCCGGACCGTCCGCGATAATGCTGCCTGATCTTCAATCCCGGATGCCGCCATTTCCGAAGACATGGGCCGCACCTCCGCTGCCTGCATCAACAGGTCCGGAGTCTGCTGTTCCGCCGGAGGACACGCCAGTACAGGTATGTGAGCCATCATGATGGCTGCTCCTGTAACTAATATGTTCTTGTGAAATTGTCTTTTTGATAATACCGATCCAATGAAAAATCCGTTGTAGTTAAAAGTATAGTGCATATATGGTCTGTCCTCTGTTTTTCGAATCCGACTCCAAACTTACGGAAAAAATATGAATTTTCATCCGCCGACAGGCCGGGAAATGGCCGACAGGGTCTGCAGATAAAATCGGACCGGGATCCGTTCTGGTTTCGGATTCCCGGTCCGGTTATTTCCACATGCTTTCAGAAAGTCCTGACTGTTTTACAGTTCGGACAGAATCCGCCAGATCTGGTACAGGCCCCTCGGGACATGGAAACATCCCTTCCATTTGCCGCCCTTCAGAGGAAGAAGCACCTCGCCCCTGCGGTTAAGATAGCCGTACCATTCAGGATACTCCTTGTCCTTGAAATGCTCCCACATATAATCGTCCAGTTTCCCGAACCACGCCAGACTCGTCTTGTCGCCTGTCA
>CALVAE010000063.1 GCA_944325465.1 uncultured Bacteroidales bacterium
CTATGACCTCAGATGCCTTGATTTCGCCAAGGAATATGCGACCAGGCTTCTCGCCATCGATGTAAACATCTCGATCAACGAGATGCTGGATACTGCATGGGAACTGTTCGCAAAATATTTCACCAAGGCAGAGACCGGTATCAGACAGTCACTTATCGACAAATACTGGAAATAAAGTCCGAAGCGAAGAATAACGCAATTGTCATTCTGAACGAGTGAAGAATCTGTTGAATTGAACAATATATGGCAATAAAATTCCAATACAACAAGACCTCCCTGAACAACATCAGCAAGCAGTTGAAAATGAGGCAGAACGCCCTTCCTACCCTGAAGAACAAGGAATCGGCGCTCCGTCTCGAAGTCCGGCTTGCAAAGAACAAGGCAGAGAGTCTTGTTACGGACCTTGATGCCTCTCTCAAACGATACGACTATCTTGCCGCCTTGTGGAACGAATTCGATCCTGGACTTGTCTCCATTACGGACGTCGATCTCGAAACGGTTAAGGTTGCCGGGGTTAAGACGCCGTCCCTCAAGGAAATACATTATGAAATCCACGATTTCAACGCCTTTTCCAAGCCTGCATGGTATGCGGACGGAGTTGCGATCCTCAAGGAACTGTCCCGTCTGGGTATAGAATCCGAAGTATATCTGGAAAAAAGCCGGATACTCGACTACAACCGGAAGAAGACCACCCAGAAAGTGAATCTTTATGAAAAGGTGCAGATTCCGGGCTATCAGGAAGCAATCCGCAAGATCAAACGCTATATGGAGGACGAAGAGAACCTGACAAAGGCGGCATCGAAGATAGTCAAGAACAGGCATGAACAGGAAGAAGAGGAGGCACAGTCATGGTAGAGAAAATGATAAAATACTCCTTCATTCTCCTTGATACGGAGACTGAAGGTTTTCTCAAACACCTGCAGGAACTCGGAGTGGTGGACATAACCCGTTCCAGGAAACCTGTAGACGAATATTCAGCGTCGATACTCGAAAAGGCAACGGCAGACAAAAGGGCCTTGTCAGTGCTGAAAAAGACAGACTACAAAGAGGATCCGGACCTGAAGAAAATCGAAGAAGCCGCGCGCAAGGCAGAATTCGGCAAGGATCTCTCCGAAGAGACGTTCAGGGCCTCCTCCAGAATAGCGGAACTGCAGACTGCAATCACTAATGCGACAAGGACGGCCAGGGCAAGAATGCCGTGGGGGGAATTTGACAAGGCCCTTCTGGACAGACTCGAGCAGTCAGGACTGAAAGTCAGGTTCTATACGGTTTCGAAGAAGTCCTTTGATGAATCCTGGAAAGAACTGTATCCGCTGCAGATAGTCAGCGAGGACAAGAACAACATCTGGTTTGTGACTGTCAGCGAGGTTTCCGACGGATACAGTTTCCCTGTAAAGGAAAGCCCGGCTCCGGAAGGGTCTTCGGATGACGCCATGGCAGAGGTCGGGTTCATGCGAGAGAATGTCATTCAGGAAAAGGGAAAACTTCTGAAACTCACGGATAGCATTCCTGAAATCGAACGGGAATACAACAGGAAACTTACGGAACTGGACCTTTATCTGGCCGGAAATTCAAAAGAATCCGTTGCTGAAAACAGGATCAACGTCTTTACGGGATTTGCTCCGGAGACACTGGATGCCGGATTGAGGAAAGAATTCGACAGTATGGACATCTTCTATCTGGCTGAAGATGCCGTTGAAGAGGATAATCCTCCTATCAAACTCAGGAACAACCGTTTTGCAAGTATGTTTGAGGTCCTGACCGGAATGTACGGCATGCCTGAATACAGGGAATACGACCCTACCCCGGTGCTTGCCCCGTTCTTCATGCTGTTTTTCGGACTTTGCCTCGGAGATGCCGGATACGGACTCGTATTGGTTGCCGTCGGGGCGATACTCCGGAAGAAGGTGCCTGGCCTGGCCAAACTGGCACCGCTAGTAATGACGCTCGGCGTGGGAACGTTCTTTATCGGGATATTCATGCATACATTCTTCGGATTCGATATGCTTGCCATGGATTTCATTCCTGAATGGATGAAGAAGTGCATGCTGGACGGAGAAGTTGCTGGCTTCCCTGCAGCGATGGTGCTTGCCATCGGAATCGGAGTCTTCAACATCTGTGTCGCCATGATAATGAAAACTGCATGCTTTACGCACAGATTCGGGTTCAGGAATACCTTGAGCACATGGGGATGGACCATTCTGATTATCGGAGGGATAATCACCCTCGGATTCAGTTTTCTGGGGATACTCGGATCGGAAACGGCAAAGTGGATTTTCATCGGACTGGCCATAGTTTCCGGGTTAGGCATCTATATCTTCAATGATATGAAGAGGAATCCGTTCGTGAACATCGGCTCTGGGCTGTGGGATACTTATAACATGGCTACTGGGCTGCTTGGCGATACACTCAGTTTCATCAGGCTGTATGCCCTCGGTCTGGCCGGAGGAATGCTCGGCTCGACATTCAACATGCTTGGGGAAATGCTGATGAACTCCTGTCCCGTACCCGGTATGAACTGGCTGCTTTTCGCCATCATCTTCGTTATAGGACATGCCCTGAATATAGCATTGTCATGTCTCGGTGCCTTCGTGCATCCTCTGCGACTTACGTTCGTGGAATTCTTCAAGAACAGCGGTTACGAAGGCAGCGGTAAGGCCTATAACCCGTTAAGCATGAAGAAGGAAGCCTGAAACCTGAACAATATCATCCAGAACAATAACAGTCATCCTGAACGATAATAATCATCCTGAACAATAACAGTCATCCTGAACAATAACAGTCATCCTGAACGAAGTGAAGGATCTGGTATAAAGAAAAACAGAAACAATTTTTAATACATCAACATTATGAACGAAATTCTTGGATATCTTGGCTGGGGCCTGATGCTGGGCCTTGCCCTGGTAGGAAGCAGTATCGGAACCACGATTACCGGAAATGCTGCAGAAGGTGCACTGAAGGTCAATCCTGACAAATCCGTCAGTTACATGATCCTCTCCGCCATGCCAGCGACTCAGGGACTCTACGGCTTCGTTGCCTTCCTTGTATGGCAGATTATGGGAGTTGATTTTGCAGCCAACGGGCCACTGCTTTTCGGAGTAGGACTCGGAGTGGGACTCGCCTGCCTCATTTCAGCAATCCGTCAGGGTCAGGTCTGCGCAAACGGTATAGTCGGCACTTCACAGGGACACGATGTTGTGACCCAGACCATGATCTATGCTGCATTCCCTGAACTTTATGCGATTCTCGGTCTTATCGCAGCGATTATGGCGGTCCTGTAACAGACTGCAGACCGTACAAACGAGAAGCCGACCCAAAAGGTCGGTTTCTTTGCATATATGGAGTTTGGAGGAGTTATTGGAAGACTCCGTCAGAGTTCCGCTTCGCTTCATCCACCCTTCGGAACTCCGTTCCTTCGGGAGCCGCTCACGAGGCCGCGGCCGGCCACGCTCTGACAGAGCCTTCCAACAAACTACACAGCAATCTTCAATGTTAGTTTTTCAGTAACCATCATCATGCTTTGGGCATATTTCTCCCTTATCCTTGTTTTGTGAGTTACATACTTCCGGAGATTATGTGCCATTGACACCAATCCCCATTCTACCTTTGTCTTTCTGGAAGATCTCAAACGGAACCGTTTGAAACTGTGGTTGAACTTGATGTCTCCGAATACGGCCTCCAATATAGATCGTAGTTTACGATGTATTCCTGACTTTGACAGCCTAAAAACGCGCTGGTTGTAACCATGTCATAATCAGCAGCTTCAGAAAATCCCTCCGATGACGCGGGTGACGCAAGC
>CALVAE010000064.1 GCA_944325465.1 uncultured Bacteroidales bacterium
TCAGGAATATAGATCGTAGTTTACGATGTATTGATTTTCAGTCGCTATCTGCACGCGGAAAAAGAAGATAATCGTTCTGATTATAAACTTTATATTGTATCTTTTATTTGGACATTATACATCCGAAAGGGCGTTGGAAAAACCATGGCCGCCCGTGGCCTTGTGAACGGGAGGGGCCCACGCACAGCGTGGGAGGGATTTAGTTTTTCCAATGCCGCCATTCGGATTTACCCCCCCCTAAACAAAAAGAAGCTGACCTTTTGGGCCAGCCTCATTTATATATCGTCAGGCTTATTACCAGACGAATTCGAATGTGATGTCACGTGGAATGCCGAGATTGTTTATATGGGCGATGTCCGCTGAAAGGGCTTCGGAAACAGTGGCATGATTGGCGGAATATTCCTTCGCAAACATGTAGTTGCCGGTAGCCTGTGTCGTGAGGATAAGATCAGCCCATGCATCGATGGCTTCAAGAGCCTTCTCGTAGTCGATATGGTAGAACCCTTCCCTGTTGCGTGAGAATGCCCCGTATTCCCTCATGAAGTTGTAGCACATCATGTTGGCCTTCCCGTGCGAAGATGCGGAGCCGAAACGTACGGACCTTACGAGTCCTGCTATATAGGTCGTGATGGCATCTTCCTTCGAAATGAGTGGAATTTCACCCATGTCGATCAGTTCGCATACCATGAACAGACCGAGAATATCCGCCTTGGCCTCTTCCCAGGTGGTCTTTTCGTCTCCCATGGCCTCATCGACGGAACCCAGTCCGTTGACAGTCTGCTTGACTCCGAGTCCGTGTGCGACTTCATGGAAGGTAACGTTCCAGAAGAACGCTTCGGAGCGCAGGTGCTTCTGCTGGTCTTTTTCGATGAGGGCGCGTCCGATAGGAAGGAGTATCTTCCCGAACTTGTCCATCATGCTGTTATGCAACTGGAGACGTCTTGTGCCTTTCAGTGCGTGAACCCTTTCATCGTTCGGCAGATTGATGGCTATGGTCTTGCTGCCGGCGTTGCAGTCGCCTGAATAGTAGATGGCATCATATACGTTCAGGTCTGACGAGGTTCCGGGAACGAAAGTCTTGTATTCCGGCTTGCATGGAAGCATTTTCTGGAGTTCCGGAAGCATGGCGACGTATTTCGCGAGTTCTGCGCTCCTCTCTTCATCTTTCAGCAGGATGAAGCATTCGTAGGATGTCTTAATCTCGTTGAGTTTGTCGTCATAGTTCTCGATAGGGCCGATAACCAGATCGATCTTGCTGTCCTTCATGTCCATCCATGCCAGGTCGCTCTCGAAATAGTCATCGGTACGGAACGCCTCTATCCTTTTCAGCAGATAGTTCCTCAGCCCCTCGTTGTCGGTTATGGCTGCCGCTTCCTGAAGATAAAGGCATATCCTGTCCAGTTTCTCCTTGTATTCGTCATGATACCAGACGCATTTCAGATTGCCGTCGGCATCCCTGCGGAGGACAGTGTATGGGCTGTTCTTCGCAGGGTCATCGAATGAGGCGAATTCTTCCGCAGTGATGTCTGCCGGATAATAGTTGGCTCCCAAAGGTTTTTCTCCGAATCCGTCTATGAACGGACGGTTGTCGTCAAGCCTGTCCCAAGGACCGTAGTTGATTCCGGCGTACATTTTCTCGGCACCGTTTTTCAGCCCGGCTGCAAAACCCGGATCCCCGAATGTCTGTTCCCAGAAAAGTTCGTCTATGACCTGGCCTGCCTGCCTGAACAGGTTCAGTACCTGCTTGTCCTTGTCGGACAGATTATCCATAAGAGGAGAACTTACCTTGACTACGGCATATTCATCCACCTTCTTCTGGATATCGGCTCTCGGTTCCTGGCAACCGGCAAGGACGGCTCCGGCTGCGATAAAGAACAATGCCCTTTTCATCGTCAGAAACTCTTTGCGATGGCAATGAAGTCATCTGCCTTCAAAGCGGCCCCTCCGATAAGTCCTCCGTCTATATCAGGGCAGGCAAACAGTTCCTTCGCATTTGACGGCTTGCAACTTCCTCCGTACAGGATGGTGATCTCCTGGGCAAGCGCACCGAATTTTTCAGCGAGCACCTTGCGGATGCAGGCATGGATTTCCTGGGCCTGTTCTGCAGTGGCGGTCTTGCCGGTACCGATAGCCCATACAGGCTCGTATGCAACGATGACTTTTGACATTTCTTCCTCTGACAGGGTGTAGAGTACATTCCGTATCTGCTCTGAAACCACATCGAAATGGCGGCCTGCCTCACGTTCTTCGAGATTCTCGCCTACGCAGAAGATAGGTGAGATGCCCTGGGCAATGGCCAGCTTTACCTTCACGACCAGTTTCTCATCCGTTTCACCGTAATACTGGCGGCGTTCAGAGTGTCCGAGGATGGTATATCCGCATCCTGCTGAAGCCAGCATGGCAACCGATACCTCTCCCGTGTATGCTCCCTTTTCCTTGTCGGCGCAATTCTGTGCGGACAGCCCTACAACGGAATCCTTTACCGCTTCCGCTACCGGAACGAGGTGGGTGAATGGCGGCGCTATGATAAGTTTTACCGATGCAGGCACTTCCGATGCCTTTGCTACTACGTCTTTTGCAAGTTGTACTCCTTCCGGAACCGTGGTGTTCATTTTCCAGTTCCCTGCTACGATGTTCTTTCTCATAATTATTGATGATATTGGATAAAATTATTGTCTTCGGCCTGTCCTGTTTCAGACCGCGCAAATTTACGAATAATTTTGATTACCTTTGTCCGCTGTGACCATTTTAAATGAACCAAAAACAGTACGGATATGAAAAATTTCGTAGAGGAACTCAGATGGAGGGGTATGATACAGGATATCATGCCCGGGACAGAGGAGAAACTGATGGAAGGCCCCACAGGAGCATACGTCGGAATCGATCCGACAGCGGATTCCCTTCATATCGGGCATCTGGTAAGTATAATGATTCTCAAACATTTCCAGAGTTGCGGGCACAAGCCGTTCGCACTTGTCGGGGGAGCGACGGGGATGATAGGGGACCCGTCCATGAAGTCGCAGGAGCGCAATCTGCTGGATGAGGAGACACTGGCCCATAATGTGGCCTGCATAAAGAAGCAACTTTCAAGATTCCTTGACTTCGATTCGGACGCACCCAACAGGGCGGAACTGGTGAACAACTATGACTGGATGAAGGACTACACCTTCATAGACTTCACCCGCGATATCGGAAAGCATATTACGGTCAACTATATGATGGCAAAGGATTCCGTAAAGAAGAGACTTTCTTCCGAATCCAGGGAAGGGATGTCCTTCACGGAATTCACATACCAGCTGCTTCAGGGATATGACTACCTGTATCTCTATGAGCACAAGGGATGTATGCTCCAGATGGGAGGTGCTGACCAGTGGGGCAACATTACCACGGGATCAGAACTTATCCGCAGGATTCTGGGTAAGGAAGCATACGCCCTGACCTGCCCTCTCATTACCAAGGCTGACGGAGGCAAGTTCGGAAAGACGGAGAAGGGCAACATCTGGCTTGACCCGGAGAGGACTTCCCCTTATCAGTTCTACCAGTTCTGGCTGAACGTTTCGGATGAAGATGCCGCAAGGTATATCAGAATCTTCACGATGCTTTCCCGGGAGGAAATCGAAGACGCCATCGCAAGGCATTCCGA
This sequence comes from uncultured Bacteroidales bacterium, assembly GCA_944325465.1. GTDB lineage: Bacteria > Bacteroidota > Bacteroidia > Bacteroidales > UBA932 > Cryptobacteroides. Next base: position 3,644 of record CALVAE010000064.1, read on the forward strand.
GGCCCCTCATCTGCGCCAGTTGCAGAAACTTCTGGCAAAGGAAGTCACGATAATGGTACACGGGGAGGAAGAGTACCGGAAGGCCGTCTCGGCATCGGAAATGCTGTTCGGCAATGCGACTTCGGATGCCCTCAAGACTCTGGACGAGAAGACCTTCCTGGCGGTGTTCGACGGGGTGCCGACCTTTGTCCTGCCTAAGGACAGGCTTCCTCTGAATGTCGTGGACCTGCTCGGTGCCGAGACTGGGGTATTCCCATCCAAGGGAGAGTGCCGCAAGATGATCCAGGGAGGAGGAGTCAGCATCGACAAGGAAAAGGTATCCGACATAAACGCAATGATAGGAGAAGAGTCTCTTCTGAACGGTAAATACATCCTTGCACAGCGGGGAAAGAAGAATTACTATATCATAAAGGTTGAATAATATGGAAGGGGAGAGTACGAGACAGTTGAAGGTAGCCCGGGAAATCCAGAAGGATATGGCCGAAATCATCCGGAGCAAGGGGATGTCGGCCTATGAAGGGGCGCTGGTGACAGTAAGCGAGGTCAGGGTAAGTCCTGATCTTTCCCTGGCGAAGATATATGTCAGCATTTTCCCGTCAGCCAAGGCTGAAGCCGTGATGGGAATCCTGAATGCCAACGTAAGGTCATACAGGGGAGAACTTGGAGCCAGGGTCGCCAGGCAGTTGAGGATAGTTCCTGAGATTGTCTTCTATCTGGATACTACCCTTGACTATGCGGAACATATCGAAGAACTGCTGAAGAAATGACATGAATCTGCCATTCTTCATAGCCGGACGTTATCTTTTCGCGAAGAAATCACATAATGTGATCAATATAGTCTCCGCGATAAGTGCGGCGGGAATGGCCATAGGTACGGCAGCCCTGATCATAATACTGTCTGTCTACAACGGATTCGACTCCCTTGTGAGGTCAATGCTCGGCAATGTGGAGCCGGATCTGCTTGTGACTCCGGCCGAAGGCAAGGTCTTTGTCCCCGAAGGTCCGGCATACGACTGGCTGTATGACCAGGAAAGCGTAAGTTCCGTCTGTACCGTCCTGCAGGAGAATGTGTTCATCAGTTATGACGGGCAGCAGGGAGTCGCGATGGCCAAAGGCGTGGATTCCATATATGAGGAAGAAAGTCCGTTGAGAAACCATCTCAGGGACGGGGACTTCATCCTGCACCGGGGGGATGTTCCGCTTGCCTGTGTCGGAGCCGGCCTTGCATACCGGATGGGGATAAATCCCCGGTTCGTATCTTCCATTGACATTTATTTCCCGTCCAGGACGGACAACATATCAATGAGCAATCCTGCGGCGTCCCTTATGATGGAGAACGTCTATCCGTCGGGCATCTTTTCCATAAACAACGATGTCGACAATTCCCTGTTCATAGTCCCGATTGAAGTCATGAGGGACCTTCTGGAATATACCGATGAGGTATCCGCCGTCGAGATCAGAATGGCAGAGGGGACATCTCCGGCCGGGATTTCGGAAATCAGGGAAGGCCTTTCCGAACGGCTCGGTCCCGGGTTCAGGGTCAGCGACCGTTTCCGGCAGAACGAATCCCTGTACAAGATGATGCGTTACGAGAAGGTATCCATCTACCTTATCCTCATATTCGTGATAATCATAATCGCCTTCAATATCTTCGGCTCGCTTTCAATGCTTATCATCGAGAAAAGGGGTGACATACGGACCTTCTATGCCATGGGGGCCGACAGGACACTGGTGAGGCGCATTTTCATACTGGAAGGCTGGATGATATCCCTTCTCGGACTGGCTGCAGGACTTGCCGCAGGGATCGGATTCGTCCTGCTGCAACAGTGGACCGGTCTCATCAGGATGCCTGGTAATTTTGTAGTCCAGGCATATCCTGTAATTCTCTCGTGGAGCGATGTCCTGATTACCGCAGCGGGAGTGGCGTTGATAGGGTATGTCATCGCGGTGCTGCCGGTACTGGCATTCGGCAGGAAATCCGCCCGATGACCGGTCAGCGTATTATCATGACCACGACTCCGATCTTTCCGGAATTGTCCCAGAGCCAGATTTTGTCATCCGTAAGTTTTGCCACGCTGAATTCGGTATCTGTTTCCGGAATGTCATCATCGGTAGTATAGATGAGTTTTCCCTTGATATGTTCCCCTTCTTCCCGGGGCATCCTGTCGAGAGTCACGACGAAATAATTGTTCAGTTCATCATCCATTACCCTGAACTGGCAGTCCCTCTCGCTGTAGGCCAACTGATGGATCCGGCTGTCGTATGTCATCTGTTCCTTGCCGTTGACGGTAAGGGAAATATCCGTAGTCTGCGATACGAAGTCCGCCTCGTTCATTGAATTGTGATCGACGCATCCCGACAGTCCCGATAAGGCTGCCAGTCCGATGGTTGCATATAGAATCCTTTTCATCATGTCCTTCCGGTCTCAATAGGTTAGGGTTATTGTCCTGCAGATCGTCTCTTTGGAGCCGTCGGCATAGGTAATTTCCGCACTGAGGTCTCCGTTGCCGTCCAGTACATAGTAGCCGTCCTTGTCCGTCGAGATTTCTTTCCCGTCCAGTTTCCACACGACCGATTCCGCATCGGGAGCATTGAGCACGCGCAGCGGAAGTCTGGTGCCTCTCCTGAATGCCCCGGTGCTTACCTTGCCGGTTTCCGGGAAATAGATGTACGGATAGGCATTGCTTTTAGGCATGTTCCTGGTCTTGAATGCGGAAGTGATGACTTTGCCCTCATTGCCGGATTCCGATCTGAAACGGATTGATATGCTGTATTGTGTCCCCGGAGTCAGTCCTTCGACCGTAATGCAGTATTTGCCGGAGGAATACGGCTCGACATTGATTTCCTTGTCATCCCACGAGCCTGTCAGGCAGGCGCTTCTGCTAGTCGATATGTTGCTTTCCCAACTGATTATCACCGCATCCTGGAAGATGTCCGTCGTTATGCCGGTAGCGGCAGGAAGCGCTTCGGATGAGTTTGATACGGTGAATCTGACATTGTCCCCTTCCATCGCGATGTTGATGAGGGAAAGATGCAGACCGTTACCTTCCCAGTCCGTAAAAGCCGGCCTCCCGTCTTCCGTAAATGACGTGCTTCCGTTGGGGAAGAATATCCCTGTGAGATTTCCGGAAACTGAAGTGACCCTGTCGTTCCTTCCGTCCGCTTCGACGAGATCCGCGCACTGGTGCTCCGGATTGGCGTTTACCTCATTATGTGAGATCCATCTGAGGTATGGAGTCGTAGCCGTGTTGTAGGTTTCTGAAAATACGGTCCGGACTGTCGACTTGTCTATGTGGTAGACCAACAGGCCTTTGGCAGCGGACCTGCCTCCGTTCAGATAGGCATCCCAGCCTTTGTCGCTGCGGCATTCGAACAGATAGTATTCCCCTTCCGTCTCTGTGTCGAGCCGGAGGAAACGTCCGTTTTCGGAGATGGGTTCAAGGACATATTCGCCCTCCTTCATCATTTCGGCTTCGGAAAGTCCCAGCATTTCCCGCTCTATGGCATTGAGATTCGGCGGAGTGTTCCCGTCATTGTTGTAGTTGCCGGCATCCATCAGGGAAGTGGAGTTCCATAACCCGGCACTGACAACCCCGTCTGAACCCTCATAGTCCGTGTCGTAGAAATCCGGAAGTCCGAAAGTGTGGGTATATTCGTGACAGAATGTGCCTATGGCCGCGATGCGGGATTCCGCTTCGGTTCCGGAAAGTTCCGATGTGCAGGCATATCTGTTGATTGTCTTTCCGTCCAGGGTGAGGGACAGTCCCGCCCCGTCCCTGATGTACCAGGCATGGGACCATATATAGTCCTCCTCTCCGGTCTGGGCTTCATCCGCTCCTGCATAGAATACGAATATGTTGTCGACCTCGCTGTCCCCGTCATCGTCATACAGTGAAAAGTCGATGTCGTTATCCGCTGCCCGGCAGGCATCGTAGATCATCTGTGCCGCATTCCTGTCGCTCCCGGATGCTCCGTTTCCTCCATAATGGGATCTGTCGCGGCTGAGTGTCACGATGGGGCTGACATCGAATGAAAATTCCACCTGCCCCTCGAACTGGTCATTGAAATAATCCATTGCGGACCCGGTGGCCCCGTTCCTTGAATATCCCTCCTGGGTCAGCAGATTCACGAAATCCTCCCTAGTGTAGGTGAATGGCACGTCTTTGAACTGGGCAAGAATGACCAGTCCGTGCTTCCTTGCGGGACCCTGTGCCCTGGTCCTGGTTCCGGATTCCATTATCCTTTTCAGCAACGGCTTCTCATCCGGTATGAAGGCCTGAAGCCGTTTTTCAGCTGCCATTGCCGCTATCTGCCTGTATGGGATCTGCCGGCTTGCAGCGACTACTTCCGCAGGTGCTTCGCTGCCGACCCTGTAACCGCTGCTGGATCTTTCCCCCTTGCCGTCAAACCGGGCGTAGCAGTAGAATCCGTCGGCTTCCTGTATGATTGCACACCCGTCCGATGTCTTGAGGACATGGCCGAATTCGTCTCCTCGGAGACAGGCGCTGAAAACATGGCCGTCAGGCTGTCTGAGCAGGAGTTCCCTGTCGGTGGGAGAAGCAGCGACAACTGACGACATCATAACCAGCGCCAGGACAGACAGGTAAATCTTATGTACTTCCATTTCAGGTCAGGTTTAAGTACGTCTTGTGTTTCTGGCGTTTCTGCTTATCTTTGTAACAGATTACAAGATTAGTGATAATTTATGAGACGGACAAGATTATTTTTAACCATTATTTCCTCACTGGCTTGTTTCAGCAGTCTGCAGGCGCAGCAAAATGTCGTGGAGCAGATCAATAGTACGGGAACGATGGATTCCTGGAGTGTCAGGTGCATAGAGGAATCCGATATTATAGGGGGAAACACAAGGTACCTCTATGAGTTCTACGGACACAGCAGCGATACTACCTTTTCCCGCGAGGCTTTGGACAAGCCTGCCACGTACCACTGGAGGACGAATAACGTCCTGGCAAATGTGATGGGGGTCATCAAGACCAATTGCACCGTGTTCCCGGAAAGGAGGGGCGACGGATGGTGTGCAAGGCTGGAAACCCATATCGAGACCGTAAAGGCCCTGGGAATCAATATGGATGTCGTCTGCCAGGGTGCCATGCTTATAGGAGACATTAAGGAACCGATCCGGAATACCAAGGATCCTATGGCGAAAGTCCTGTATGGAATCCCTTTTTCAGGATGTCCGAAGGCCCTTGTATTTGACTACAAGGCGGAAGTCGGACACAGCACGGTCAGGGGAACAGGTTTTTCCAAACTCAAGGACATGGGATATCCGGACTATCCCGAAATAGCGGTCATACTCCAGAAACGTTGGGAGGATGAAGACGGGAATATACATGCCTTGCGTGTCGGTACGGGATACGAACTGCTCAAGAAGAATGTCCCTGACTGGGTTGACGGTTACCGTCTCGAAGTCAGGTACGGCGACATCTCATCCGAGCCAGGTTTCGAGCCGTATATGGATTTGAACAACGACCCGGAGAGGGCTTTCCATGCAATAAATTCCAAGGGCGAGAACGTGAGGGTGACCGAAGACGGATGGGCGGAACCCGGAACACAGCCTGACTGGCTGGTCATCAAATTTCTGGCGAGTTCAGGGCAGGCGTTTTACGGGGGAGTCGGAAATGTGCTTTGGATAGACAATGTACGCCTTGAAATGTAAAGGGAACAGGCAACTGCTACATAAACCTGCTCCCTAAACCGTGTACTAAAACCTAAACCTGTATTAATGATGCAGGAAGTGTGTCTTTTGTTGCAGGAAAAGGAAATTATTTTTTTGAAGAGCGGATAAAAAGCGACGGTGTGTCATAATTGCAAACTGCTGCGTTATTATCGGGATTCGGGCTAAGTCATTTACGGAAGTAAACTCCTGTCGCCCTCACCCTCAATGCCTTGCATTTTATCAATTCTTACACACCTAACGAGGCTGCGCCAAAATTTCCATTTTGACACAGCCTCTTAAATTTGTAAAGGCTTGGCGTCGGATTTATTTAGCGCTCTCTACAGAGACTTTCCTGAAATCCTTCATCATTTTCATGATATTCAAGGCAGCCTTGCGTGCGCGGGCACCAGCGGCCTTGTTGCCTTTCTCTACCTGAGCCTCGGCATTCAAAACGAATACCTCGTACTCTGCCTTGATCTGATCTACAAGCTCTTTCATTTTAGTTAAATTTTAAAAAACTTCGTTAAACATTAAGCATCAAACTGTGCGCAAGGTAGCAAATAATTCGTTGAAAAGCAAAAAAAATTGGCTATCGCAGAATCATTTAGTTCTGGTATTCACGATGTTCATGGCCTTGTCCGCTCCAAGGGCTGCGAAAGCCTTTATCCCGTCTATGGCCCTGTTGCATATATCAGGCATTGCAGCCTCTTCTTCATCGGAAAGTCCGCCCAGAACGAAATCGATCTGTCCTCCCCGGCTGAAATCATTGCCGATGCCTACGCGCAGCCTTGCATAATCCTGTGATCCGAGCATTTCAGTGATGTTGGCAAGCCCGTTATGCCCTCCTGCGCTGCCGCTTTTTCTCAGCCTGAGTGTGCCGAAAGGGATATTCAGATCATCTGAAATGACCAGCAGCCGCTCCAGAGGCAGTTTGAGCTGGCCCATCCAGTACCTTACGGCCTTGCCGCTCAGATTCATGTAAGTCGAAGGTTTCAGAAGTGTAAATCTGTTGCCTTTGAAGGAAACTTCAGCGATGCTGCCGTACCGGGATGTTTCAAAAACAGTATTGGATGCCTTTGCCCAGGCATCCAATACCATAAATCCCATATTATGTCTGGTATCAGCATATTCCGCGCCGATGTTTCCCAATCCAACGACCAGATAGTTCATACCGTGACAGAATTATGTGTCAGACTGCGTTACGCCTCCTTGGCTGCCTGTGCGGTAGCACGGGTAGGACGTACTGAACAGATGATCGTGCCTTTCGGTGATACGATGGTGACACCATCATAGTGAAGGTCTCCGGCAACGATCTGCTTTCCTATCTTGAGTTCGGTGGTATCTACCTCCACGAAGTCAGGAAGTTTGTCCATATATGCGCTGATACGCAGTTTGCGGCTTGAAACGAGCAGTTTGCCACCCAACTTGACGCCCTCTGAATGTCCGGTGATATTGATAGGGACATTGATTACGACCGGCTTGTCTTCGGTTACATAGAGGAAGTCCACATGAAGGGCTTCGTCAGTTACAGGATGATACTGCACTTCATGAAGGACGGCAGTATATTTTGTCCCGTCAAGATCGAGGTCTACGATGTAGGAGTTGGGAGTGTGGGTAAGGGACTTGAGATCTTTCGCTTCTACAGTGAAAAGTACGTTTTCCAGTCCCTGTCCGTAAAGGTTGCATGGAACAAGTCCTTCTTTCCTGATGCTTTTTACTACGGCCTTGTTTCCGACCTGGCGGATCCGGCCTTTAAGTTCGATGTGTTTCATAAAAAATTAAAAAAAGTGTTACTCAGAGACTGTCGGCGTGACAGCCTCCCCATTGCACTAAAAAGTCCGCGCTTTTTATGGGGCTGCAAAGATATGAATTTTTTGCGGATTATGGGAAAATTTACTGAAATTTTCCTGTTTGCCGTCTGTTTCCGGTGTCAGGCCGGTCAGATCCGGCCCGGGGCTCATTCTGAATCCGATACGAGCCCGGTCGCCTTGTTCCAGGCCAGGGACCTGTAATAATTGTCAAGATATCCGCTTCCGTTGCCGGGCAGGTACATGCTGAATCCGGAGTATCTTTCGATAGGGATGCCGATGAACTCTTCCGTGGCGTCCTTGTAGAGAATGCATCCGTCCAGCGCTTCATCCAGCCCTGCCAGTTCCTCTTCGTCCGCTCCTGCCTGAACGGCTATGTCCCTGAGGTCATAGAACCAGTGATAATCGTATCGGAAATATTGCTGTATTCCTTCCCCGTCCAGCAGGTCCAGCCGGTCGCGGTGAGTGTTGAAAATCTCACTGCAAGCATAGGCGAGGGGCCCGATTCCTGTACAGTCCACGCACGTGATGGTGGCGGACCGGTAATCCCCGCTCATTGCATCGTATTTCGCGAAATAGTCCCTGCAGACCCCTAAAAGGTCAGGAGAAGTGCCTCCGAGCAGTCTCTGCGACATTGTATTGTAGGCAAATCCCTGGGCAAGCACTTCCGTTGGGGAAAAGATGATGCGGTCGCATTTGTCCTTCAGTTCATAGGCGACTTCGACGCATCCCATCAGGCAGCAGTCGAACAGGATATAGTCAAGATGCATGGGGATGGCATCGGCAAAATCCTTCAGATCCATTTCATAGGCCATCTCCTGCCCGTTCTCGGAAACTATGTCCTGACCTACGCTTTTGACGGCAGGCGAGCCCGGGGCATATTCCGGTGCGATGTAAGGTACCCTTTCGGGCATCTCTGCGTGCCTGCTCCATGAGCCGTCCCCCTGCGTACGGCTGCTATGCATCATATTGTCATATTCCCTGTCGTACTGCTTCGGGTCGGAATAGTATCCTATAGGCAGCCAGCCAGTGGCGTGAGAAGAAAACAGCAGGCCGTATCCTTTGGCCGGGAAGCGGCGTGCGGTCTCGCCCAGCACGTCTGCCAGAGTCGCTGCAGAGGCGCCTATGCTCGTTACCGGGTAGGTCACCAGAGTGTCCCGGACGACATCCCCCTTGTACCTGTATATCCTTATGAGATATGACCGTGTAGGCTTTGAGGACCCGGTCAGTTCTTCGTATGCCAGCAGGATGTTGCGGTCCGCCCCTTCCGGAACATATCCTTCGCAGAAATCGTCGATGTTGTTCCTCATGTCAACGGCCAGATTGTTGGCCTTGCCTGCCATGTATATGAGCAGTACGTTGTCTATTTCATCCGGCATCCTCGGAGGCTCGATGCTGTCCTTTCCGCAGGATACGGACAAGGCCAGACAGGCGGATACGGCAAGAACCGCAGCCGTCATCCTTGATATGATATGTATTGCAGACCGTCCCATATTTTCCATTACAACCTACAAAGATATGGATTTTTTATTACCTTTGGACCGCCGATTTGCCGGAACTATAAAAAACAGATATCAAAAACGGAAAAATCGCAGAGTACGACCGGTAAATTGGCGAATGTAAAGGGTAATATATGAAAATAGTTAATATGCTGATTGCGTGTGGCGCAGCCGTCTCCCTGACGGCTTGCGGAAACCGGGCCTCCGACGAGGCGGATTTCAGGTATCTGATAGATGAATTTGCAGATATCAAGATAATGAGGTATCAGATTCCCGGATGGGACAGCCTCAGCCTGCAGCAGAAGCAGTATGTCTATCATCTCGGAGAGGCGGCAAAGTACGGCCGTGACATTATCTGGATGCAGAACTGCCGCTACAACCTGCCGGTAAGGCATCTGGTGGAAGACATTCTGGAGAACTATCAGGGAGACAGGGAATGCGATGATTTCCGCAAATTCACCGTATATGCAAAGAGGCTGTTCTTCAGCAACGGGATGCACCATCATTATGCGGAGGACAAGTTCTTCCCGGAATGTCCGAGAGAGTATTTCGCCTCGCTGGTGAATGCCGTCGGGGCTGATGGAATATATCTGGATCCGGAGGACAAGGTAAAGGTGGACCTTCTGGATGTCATATACAATCCCGAAATCGTCCCTCAGCGCAAATCTACCGACAAGTCCGGTGATATAGTGAAGGCTTCAGCCGTGAATTTCTACAAGGGTGTGACAAGGGATGAGGCCGAAAGATTCTATGCGGCAATGACCGACCCTGCGGATTCGACTCCGGTATCGTATGGACTCAACAGCAGGCTGGTCAAGGATGCCGACAGTACCGTCAGGGAAGAGGTCTACAAGGTGGGAGGACTTTACGGCCCGGCCCTGGAGAAGATATGCGGTGAATTGCGCAGTGCCGCCTTCTATGCCGAGAACGATGTGCAGAAAAGATACATCGACATTCTTATAGACTATTATATGACAGGGGACTTGAGGCTCTGGGATGAATATAATATCGAGTGGCTCAAGGATACTGCCGGTACCGTGGATTTTGTGAACGGTTTTGTCGAAGACTATAACGATCCTCTGGGAAGGAAGGCCACCTGGGAAGGTCTGGTGAATATCAAGGACAATGTGGCATCACGGAGGACGGAGATCATAAGTTCCAACGCCCAATGGTTCGAGGATCATTCCCCGGTCGACCCGCGTTTCAGGAAGGAGAAGGTAAAAGGTATATCCGCAAAGGTGATCGATGCCGTGACTCTTGCGGGGGACTGCTATCCGTCCACCCCGATCGGAATCAATCTTCCGAATGCCGACTGGATACGCAAGGATTACGGGTCCAAGTCCGTGACGATAGCCAATATCACGCATGCCTACGATCTGGCCGCCCTTGAATCCCCGAACAGTACCCTGAAGGAATTCGCATGGGATGAGGAGGAGGTCGCAATGGCGAAAAAGTACCTTTCCATTACGGATGAGGTGCATACGGATCTCCACGAGTGTCTCGGCCACGGTTCCGGTCAGTTGTTGCCCGGAGTGTCGGCCAATGCTCTCGGGGACTACAATTCCACTCTGGAGGAAACCAGGGCTGACCTGTTCGGGCTGTACTATATGGCCGACCCGAAACTCGTGGAACTGGGAGTGCTTCCTGATGGAGAAGCCTACAAGGCACAATATGCCAATTATATAAGGAACGGCCTTATGGTGCAGTTCACCAGGGTGGAACTCGGGAGGAAGAATACGGAGGCCCATATGCAGAACCGCAAGTTAATCGCTGAATGGTGCTATGAGAACGGGTTGGAAGACAATGTGATAGAGAAGAAGATCCGCGACGGCAAGACTTATTTCGTTGTCAACGACTATGAGGCTTTGCGGACTTTGTTCGGCAAACTTCTCGGCGAGGTGCAGAGAATCAAGTCGGAGGGGGACTACGAGGCAGGCAAGGCTCTTGTGGA
>CALVAE010000065.1 GCA_944325465.1 uncultured Bacteroidales bacterium
TGCTCCACACGCGGCTCGAGTTCATACATGTCATCCGCATATTCTCCTGAAACCCCGAGATCGATACGTATTCCCTTGCCCCCCATGATATCGACACTGTACAGGGTCATCTTCGAATCGACGGGAATCCTGAACTGCCTGAGGACCGAGCATTTGACCTCGAAGTCCCCGCTCTCCGTGTCATAACCGACATCCGTTACGGTACCTGCCTTATAGCCTTTTACAAAGACCGGAGCAGACGGTACAAGTCCCTGCACATCCGTAAAACGGGAAACGACAGTCATCTCCCTGTTGAAAATATCCTTCCCTCTGAGGTAGTTGATCAGGACAAATGACACCGCAAGTATTACCACTACGAAAATCCCGATCCTGAATTCCTTGCTAACTTTCATAATCCGACAAGTTATGACATTATTACAGTCTTGACACCGTCCCGTTCTCTATCCGGACGACAAAGGCATCGGGAAATTTCTTCTTTGCCGATGAAAGGGTTTTTCGGGCCTCGTCCTCCGACCGTGTGACACCTATAATATATTTATACATTTTGCCTACCTGATACGTTTCAGCCCTGTACCCTTTCAAAGCCTTGTCGCCTTCTTTCAGGCGACGGCTCAGGAGCAGTACCTGGACTCCATAGGAAACCTCCTTGCTTGCGGACACCGCCTGGGCCTCCGCCACCGGCCTGTCCTGTCTGCTTTCATTGCGCTCCACGGCAAAATCCAGACTTCCGTCATATTTTCTCTTGAACCTGCCGAACGCTTCGAACAGACGGGTGGCTATCTGCTCCCTCCCGGTTGCGGAGTTCAGTATCTTCAGATCCGCCGGATTGGAGATGAACCCGAGTTCCAGGAGAACTGCAGGCATCGCGGTCTTCCACAGCACGTAGAACGGATCCTGGGAGATTCCCCTGTCCGTTCTGAAAGGCCCTTTTGCAAGTTCCGCATCGACTTCCGCCGCAAACAGTATGCTCTGCTCGTAGAATGCGTTCTGCATCAGATTGAACATAATGAACGATTCGGGGTTATTCGGGTCAAATCCCTGGTATTTGGTCGCATAATCCTCTTCAAGAAGGATAACGGAATTCTCCCTGCGGCAAAGTTCCTGGTTGAAAGAGAAAAGGTCCCTGTTCTTGCTGCTGGACTGGCCGAGGATATGTGCGGAAAAGCCGTTGGGGGAAGATTTGGAAAATGAATTGATATGGATGGATATGAAAAGGTCCGCCTTGCTGTCGTTCGCTATTTCCGCCCTGTCGTTAAGCGTGACGTACTTGTCCGTCGTCCTCGTGTAGACTACCTTTACGTCAGGATAGGCAGACGATATCTTCTGCCCCAGCAGCCGGGCTATGGCAAGGGTCACGTTCTTCTCGTATGTCTTCCGGTCCGGACTGACCGCCCCTGCATCTTTTCCCCCATGACCTGCATCTATTACGACGGTCTTCAGTTTGAGGCCTGCACCCGCCGGCTGCGCATTTGCCTGTCCTTCGCCCAAAGGGACGGCAATGAAGAAGGACAGGAGGAAGAACACGAAAACATATAAGGAAGAAAATTTCATATGTTCCAATACAATTTTGTAAAATTTGAAATTAGTCTTATTTTTGCATTTTGCAAAATTAGCAAAAAAATGCTTATTAACTAGTCTGATGAATCATAATTCATATATAAAGGCCTTCTTGGCATCACTATAATTCTGTATCGGGATGTCAGGGAAGAATCGAGGGAATAGGATGTCCTCTTGGGAAAAAGTGTTGTCGATAGTGGTTCTGCTGTCGATAATCAGTTCTTTTACCGTATCTTCCCAGGATGACAGGAGATCCAGACGGAACAGGATGAGAAACGTGGAGAAATCCGAACAGGTACAGGATACGGTGCCGATGTCCGATTCGATGAGGGCCGTGATGGATTCAATCAGATTTGTCAAGGATTCCACGGCAAGGGCCGACTCGATAGCCAGGATCGACTCTCTCAACCTTCTCAGCAAGAGTTCTCTCGAACAGCCTGTCTTCTCTGCGGCAAAGGATTCCATCATAGAGGATTTCTCGAACGGAAAACGCATGATATATTATTACGGAGACGTTTCCGTAACCTACGGCAACATGAAACTGACAGCCGACTACATGGAATACGACATGCAGAAGCAGACAGTATATGCAAGAGGAACGAAAGATACGACCGGCGCATGGGTAGGCCAGCCTACTATGGAAGACGGAGGAAAAACATACACGATGGAGGAAGTCCGGTATAATTTCGAGACCCGCAAGGCACGCATCACCAACATGATCACCCAGGAATCCGAAGGTATCCTGCACGGACAGAACATCAAGATGATGCCGGACCAGTCCATCAACATAACCAAAGGAAAATACACGGTCTGTGACTGCGAGCATCCGCATTACTATCTGCACCTGACTGCCGCCAAAGTGATGACAAAGCCCTCACAAAGGACGGTGTTCGGACCGGCATATCCAGTCATCGAGGACGTGCCCCTGTTCCCGGTGGTCCTTCCTTTCGGTTTCATTCCGAAACGTCCTGACAGGGCGACCGGCTTTCTGATGCCGACATTCGGAGAAGAGGCATCCAGAGGATTCTTCATCAGGGACGTCGGAATGTATTTCGTGATAGGCGACTATTTCGACCTTTCCCTTACCGGAGACATATTCACCCTCGGATCATGGGCAGTGGACGTAAACTCCAGATACAAGGTCAACTACAAGTGCAACGGTAACTTTGCGCTTACCTACTCCAATGACCAGACCGGAGAAAAAGGAAGCCAGGATTTCTTCCAGACAAGAAACTTCGCGGTCAGATGGAGCCATTCCCAGGATTCCAAAGCCAATCCGGGAATGTCCTTCAGTGCATCCGTAAACTTCTCCAGCCCGTCAAACAACAGATACAACTCAACATCCGTGGAAGAAGCCCTGCAGAACCAGATTTCTTCCTCAATCTCCTGGTCCAAGAACTGGGGAGGGAAAGTCAATCTGTCCGTGAACGCCCTGCACAGCCAGAGTTCCAGAGACAGTTCGTATGCATTCACTCTTCCAAACGTAACGTTGTCGGTGAGCAGGTTCTATCCGTTCAAGAGGAAGAACCGCGTAGGGAAAAAGAAATTCTACGAGGATTTCTCCCTCGGCTACAACACCACACTCCAGAACAAGATCAATTTCAAGGCTTCGGAATTCAACCAGCCAGGATTCTGGGACAAGATGCAGAACGGAATGACCCATAACTTCCAGATCGGACTGCCGAACTTCACCCTGTTCAAATACATCAATTTCACGCCGAGCATCAGTTATTCGATGAACTGGTTCTTCCGCAAGACGGAGCAGGCATACAATCCTGAAACAGACAGCGTGGAAGAAATAGACAGCGGAATGTTCAATCATTTCGGGATGACCCACAACTATTCCGGAGGACTTTCCGCAAGCACCAGGCTTTACGGTCTGTTCCAGTTCGGAAAACATCATAAACTACAGGCCATAAGGCACGTTGTCACCCCTTCCATAAGTTTTTCCTTCAGCCCTGAGAAGGCGACCTATTTCAACGGTTACAGAACCCTGAACTATGTGGATAATGAAGGCGTCGCACACAGTACCGACTATAATATCTATACCGGCCAACTGTATTCCGCACCGGGCAGAGGACAGACAGCCAGCATGAGCCTGACCATAGGGAACAATCTTGAAGCGAAAGTCAGGGACCTTCAGGATACGACAGGTACAGGGACCAAGAAAATCAAGCTCATCGATAACCTGTCGCTGAATACCGGATACAATTTCCTCGCTGACTCCCTGAATATGAGCAATATAGGAATATCCCTCTCGACATCGGTATTCGGGAAGGTCGGTGTGAGCGGAAACCTCAATTTCAGCCCGTACGCCGTTGTGCCTACCGGTGAAAGGACATACGCCACAATCAACCGTTTCAACGGAAGCGTTTACGGATGGGACAAGCCGATCAGACTGACCAATGCCAGCCTGTCGCTTTCCTACTCCTTCTCAGGAGAAGGGAAGATCAACGGTAACGACGGTACCGCGCAGGCCGGAGGAAACCCTGCCGACAACTACACAAGGATATACTATCATCCCGTCACAGGGGAATACATACCTGGAGGCTGGCTGTATTACATGAATCCGAACTCTCCGTGGTCTGTCAATCTCAATTATTCGTTCAACTATAGCAGATCCTACTCGGTTGCAGCCTACCAGTTGCTGACCAACCACAGATATACCCAGACGCTGGGCATTTCAGGAAACGTAAAGATCACACCGGCTCTTGCGATAAACCTTACTACGGGATTTGACCTTATGGCCATGAAAATGACCACAACGCAACTCAGTGCCACGTATGATCTGCACTGTTTCAACATATCGGTGTCATGGGTTCCGACCGGTACATGGCAATCCTGGAGTTTCAGAATTGCCGCCAACGCAGCCGCACTGGCTGACCTGTTGAGATTCAAGAAGAGCAACAGTTACTGGGATAATTTCTAAAAAACGCATATTTTTTCTTCAAAAACGTAAAAAAGAGCGGTCTGTTTGCCGTATAACATTGTTTTTACATTTTTTTTTATACCTTTGCAGGACGTATTCAACGATTTCCAGCATTTAATTCATTTATTATACAATCTATGCACAAAATTTTCGAGCTGAAGGAAATGGAGCTTGAGGAATTGCAGGCTATTGCCGCAGACCTTAAGATCAAGAATGTGAAGAAGAAAGACAAAGACGGACTCATATACGAGATTCTCGACCAGGAAGCAGTTATCGATGCCCAGAATGCACCTGAAAAGAAAAAGAGAGGCCGTCCGAGAAAGGACAGGTCACAAGTACAGGCTGCAACAGAGAACGGCACGACCACAAATACTGAAAGCAAGGCGGAAAAAACAGATAATACAGAAAAGCCGGTCCGACAGAAAAGGAAACGGACCGTCAAGGATTCGCCGGCGGAAAATCCGAACGTGACGGCAGAGCAGAACGGAGAACAGGCAAATACAGAACAGACGAAGCCGGCCTCCGAACCACAGCAGCAGGCCAAAACGGCAAAGGGCAGGAAACCGGGAAGAAAACCGAAACAGAAGGAAACGGCATCTCCAGATCAGGAAGTTCCAGAACAGGAACAGGCTGTGGCCTCTGCGGCAGGGAATGACAATCAGGAGGCTGAACAGCAGGTTCAGGCAGAGCAGACCTCCGAGGAAAATACAACCGTTCAGGAGCAGAAACAGGAATCAAAACCTCAAGAATCCGGACGTGATATGCTGCCTCAGCAGGTACGCAGAAAAAGGGATCGCATCGGCGGGGACCAGAGACAGCAATACAATAACGGGTACCACCAGAACGGAGGATATCAGAATGGCGGGTATCAGAACAACGGATATCAGAACAACTACCAGCGCCAGCAGCAATACCAGCAGTACCAGCAGCCGAAAATCGAATTTGAAGGAGTGGTTGAAGCCACCGGTGTCCTTGAAATCATGCCGGACGGATACGGATTCCTGCGTTCATCGGACTACAACTACCTCAATTCGCCGGATGACATCTACGTATCGCAGAGCCAGATCAAGGCAAATGCCCTCAAGACCGGAGATACAGTCACCGGAGAAATCAGGCCTCCGAAAGAAGGGGACAAATATTTCCCGCTTGTAAAGATAAAATATGTCAACGGAAGGACCCCGGAATTCATCAGGGACAGGGTACCTTTCGAATTCCTCACCCCTCTCTTCCCGGATGTCAAGTTCAACCTTCTCGGCAACGGACACAACGACTTGTCCTGCAGGATAGTGGATATGTTCACCCCTATCGGCAAGGGACAGCGCGGACTTATCGTTGCCCAGCCTAAGACCGGTAAGACCGTACTTCTCAAATCCATCGCCAACGCCATTGCAGACAACCATCCGGAAGTCTATATGATCGTGCTTCTTATTGACGAACGTCCGGAAGAAGTGACTGATATGGCCCGCAGCGTAAAGGCGGAAGTCGTCGCCTCTACATTCGATGAACCGGCGGAAAGACATGTCAAGGTAGCGAATATGGTATTGGAAAAAGCCAAGAGGATGGTCGAATGCGGTCATGACGTGATGATCTTCCTTGACTCCATAACCCGTCTTGCCCGCGCGTACAATACCGTACAGCCGGCTTCTGGCAAGGTCCTTTCCGGTGGTGTGGATGCGAATGCCCTGCACAAGCCTAAGAGGTTTTTCGGTGCGGCAAG
>CALVAE010000066.1 GCA_944325465.1 uncultured Bacteroidales bacterium
AGGAATCATGGGCCGGCAATCCTGCAACGTGCGAGTCTTGCAGCCATTTCCGGCTTCAGCACCCCTGCCTTTTCCAGGCCTTCGACAGTCCAAGCCTCAACCGGATTGTTCTCGCGGTAGAGGACAATGCCGTGCGCAGCATACGAACCGATATACGGATGCAGTTTCAGGGAATCTTCAGGAAGGGTCCACATCGGATACGGCTCCGCCGTCTCTTCCTTTACAGTCACCAGATCCTGCAATCCGTTGAATTTCTCACGGTCAAAGCGATGGATATCCATCAGTTGTTCCTTGTAGGAGAAGCCATGCAGCCTTTCCCTGTGTTCGATTATCTTCCTTGCAAAATATCCTCCGATACCGGGAAGGGCATCAAGGGCCGCGGAATCAACGGCGTTCAGGTCCAGCAGAGGGATATCGATGTATGGTTCAAGGCGTCTGTAGACCGAATCGGAGACGACGAATGATTTTGCGAAATCGCCTTTCCTGTTGAACTTGCCTCCCTTGAGACGGTAATTGACTATGGCCTGGGCCTGTTTTTCCGAGAAACCGAGCCTCTGAAGGTCCTCGACCGATACCGTATTCGGATTGAAGCGGAAATTCTCCACCTGCCTGCTGTTTTTCCCTTCTGTCCCGCGCGGTTCCGTACCATTCCTGGCGGAAGAACCGTACCTTTCACCGGTCTTCTGATCTATTCTGTATCCCCTTGCTGACGATTCTATCTTCACTCCGTCCTTCTTGTCCCGGCTGCAGCTTCTGACGATGATATCGCCGCTCCCTGCAATCCCGGAACCGGAAGAGTGTCTGCCAGCCTCTGTATCCTGGGACAGGACCGATTCCGCAAGTGCCCTGTCCACCACATACACAGTATCCGTAGACACTTCTTCGGAAAGTATCCTTGAAATGGCCGCTCTGTTGAGAAACAGCGCAATCTGATAACCCACAATGAGGAATACCAATGCTATGGCCCCGGTCACAAACGATACCGGCAACCGCCTCCCCTTCTTGTCCTCTTTTTCCATCTCCACCAGAATTTAAAGTTTCAGACAGGATTACCCTTCATGTGACGACAGTCCCGCAAGAATGATGACAATCTCGCCTTTGGGTTCGTGTTCCCTGTACCAGTCGGCCACCTCCCTGACGGGGCCGCGCCTGTGTTCCTCGAACTTCTTGGATATCTCTCTGGCAACGGAGCACCGGCGCTCGGGACCGAACACCTCCGCAAACTGGTCGAGGGTCTTTACCAGCCGGTACGGAGATTCATAGAAAACCATTGTCCTGGTTTCTGCCGAGAGTTCCTGAAGCCTTGTCTGCCGCCCTTTCCTGACAGGCAGGAAGCCTTCGAAACAGAATCTGTCACAAGGGATTCCGGAACTGACCAGAGCCGGCACGAATGCAGTGGCCCCGGGCAGGGTCTGCACCTCTATCCCCTCATTGACACAGGTCCGCACCAGCAGAAACCCCGGGTCCGATATTCCGGGAGTACCGGCATCGCTTATCAGGGCCACATTGGTCCCTGCCATTATCCTTTCCTTGATGATTTCAGCCGTGCGGTGTTCGTTGAATTTATGATGGGATTCAAGACGTCCGTGAATGTCGTAATGTTTCAGAAGGACGGAACTGGTCCTGGTATCTTCCGCAAGTATGAGGTCTGCCTCCTTCAGGACCTGTACAGCCCTGAAAGTCATATCATCCAGATTCCCCACCGGAGTCGGTACGACATACAGGATTCCCGGTCCCGGGACTCCCCCGCCGTGACTGCCGTCGCCTTTCCCCGCCTTGCCGGACTTTCCTTCCTGATAACCTTTCCCTGTCCTGTGGCCCTCTTCATGACGGTCATAATATTCCGGACCGTCTCCATCCGACATTGCCGTCCCGGCAAGGACCCTCTGCCTTTTCTCTCTGGTTCCCCTCATGCTTCGCTGCTGTTAATAAAAACTTCACGGCTGCCTTCCCGGAAAAGCCATTAATGACTATCTTTGCAGCCGTCAACTGCAAAAGTAAGGAAATGTTTTTAGAAAATGCAAAAAAAGCAGGTTCGATTGAAGTGATCTGCGGTTCAATGTTTTCAGGAAAGACCGAGGAACTGATAAGAAGGCTCAGGAGAGCCCAGTTCGCCAACCAGAAAGTAGAGATCTACAAGCCTGCCATTGATGTGAGATACTCTGATGACCAGGTTGTCTCACACGACCTGCACAGCATTCCTTCAACTCCTATCGATTCTCCGGCAAGCATGCTTCTGCTTTCCAGCGATGTGGAGGTAGTCGGCATAGATGAGGCGCAGTTTTTCGACGATACGGTTGTCGAGGTGGCCCAGGCCCTGGCTGACAGGGGTATCAGGGTGATCGTGGCCGGACTTGACACCGATTTTACAGGCAAGCCGTTCGGTCCCATGCCTGCCCTTATGGCAGTTGCCGAAGATGTCCAGAAAGTACACGCGATCTGCGTTAAATGCGGAAGCCTTGCAAACCATTCGCACAGACTCACCAAGAGTGACAAACTTGTGGTGCTCGGGGAGAAGGACCTGTATGAACCTCTCTGCCGCCATTGCTA